>NZ_JPHT01000004.1:0-92274 GCF_000733325.1 Frankia sp. Allo2 | reverse complement strand
CACCCGCCGACTCGCCGATCATGATCGACCGGTAATTGACCGATATTCCTGGCGGCGGCGCGACAACCTCCCTAGGCTGCCTTCATGACGGGTTACCATCTGGCCCAGGTGAACATCGCCCGACTGCTCGCGCCGCCCGGCTCCTCCGCGCTGACCGACTTCGTCGCCGGTCTCACCCCCACCAACACGCTCGGCGACCGGCAGTCTGGTGTCGTCTGGCGCCCGCGGCCCGAGGATGGCGACACCGCCGTGCGCACGTTCGTGTGGGAGGGCGACGGCGACCATGCGATCATCGTGAACCTGACCGTGTGGGAGTCGGTGGAGGCACTGGCCAACTTCGTCTTCCATAGCGGCCACGGGGCGTTCCTACACCGTCGGCGCGAGTGGTTTCATCCCATCCAGCGGNCGACCAACGCCCTGTGGTGGGTACCCGCCGGGCATCGGCCGGGGACGGACGAGGCCGAGGACCGGGTTCGTCACCTGCGGGCCCACGGCCCGACCGCCACCGCCTTCACGTTCCGGCTGACGTTTCCACCGCCGGACCGGCGGATCTCCCTGGTCCCGGGAAACGGCCCGGAGAACACCGCCGAGCAGCCGGGCCGAGCGGCACCGAGAAACGCGGCAGCCGGAGGCTGATCCGGCGCGACAGGCTCCCGTGCCGAGGACGTGAAAAAAATATGTCGGGAAGATATACGGAAAACACGCATGAAACCCTTTTCAGGGGACGGCCGGGTCGGTGTGGTCGATCCAGTCGGACAGAATGGCACCGAAGACGGCCGGATCCTCCGCACGGTTCCAGAACGCGGTGGCGGCCTGGACCGCGGTGGCCCCGGCCAGCAGGTAGTCGGCGACGTCACGACCGCCGGTCACACCCCCAACCCCGATGATGTCCACACTCTCCGGGAGCAGGCGGCGTAGCTGGCGCACCTGACCGAGCCCGACGGGCTTGAGCGCCGGCCCGCTCATACCGGCGAGCTCGACGTCGACGACTGGTCGGTGCGCATCGTCAACGGCGAAGGCGTTGGGGAAGGTGTTCACCGCCGTGACAAACCGCGGGCCACCGGGACGCGCGGCAACCTCATCGATCACCGTTGCGAGCTCCACCAGGGCCGACGGATCGGAGAACGGCGAGATCTTGACTCCGTAGGGGACGCGTCGGGCCGGATCGGCACCAGCCTGCGCCACCAGCGTGTCGCCCACCGCCGTGCAGATCGTCGCGGTGTGCCCGGGATCGAAGCAGGCGATGCGTTTCTGCGTTCCGCCGTCCCAGATGTTCGGGCAGGCCAGGTTCAGTTCGATCAGGTCGACCCCGGTCCGCGCCACGACCGCGGAGATCTCGCGGTACTCGTCAACACCGAACCCGGCGACGCTGACGGTCAACGGCTTGCCCGCCCGGTGAGCGCGCCGCACCATACCGGGCAGATGCGCGGCATAGTAGTCCAGCCCGCGGTTGGGAAGCCCGAGCGCGTTCAACGAGTAGACCCGGCCGGGCCAGTAGACGTTGCCGGAGTTACCTGACCGCGGTTCCCGGGTAATCGAACCAACGACGATCATCGAGACCGCCGACCGGGCGAACGTCTCGACATCCTCGGCGGTCTTGCAGGTGCCAGCCGCGTTCATGATCGGATGTTCCAGGGAGACACCGCACAGACCGCTCATGACCCTACCCTAGGGTTTTCGCCTGGATCAGGTTCGTGACCGGCAATCGATGATCCGGGTCGCTACCCTCATGCCACGGCGGAGGTTTTTCCGTGGCGCGCCCGCAAACGGTCGATGGCCTTCTGGTAGACCTTCTCCCGCAGGGCGGCGATACGCAGCGGCTCGAGCTCGGCGGTGCCGACCCGACCGCGGGCACCCACCGTCTCCGCGAGCTCCGGGTCGGTGAGGAAAGGTTCCAGGGCGTCGGCGAGTGCGGGGGCGTCCTCCGGCGGAACGACCGTGCCGCCCTTCCATTTCGCCACCCAGGTGGCCACCCCGGTCGTCGCGGTCGCGACGACCGGGCGTCCCGAGGCCATTCCTTCGAGACCCGCGATGGAGAAGCTCTCGAACCGGCTCGGCACGACGACNACCCGTGCCTCCTCATAGGCCTTGACCAGCTCGGGACGGGTCAGGTGGCCGGCGAAACGGCAGGTGACGCCGAGTTTGACCGCCTGCTGCTCCAGCCAGGTCCCGGTCGCCACGCCCTCGATCGTGCCCGAGGACTGACCGGCGAAGACCACCGTTACCTCGACACCCCGTTTCTTCAGCAGCGCGGCCGCCTCGATCAGGACGTCCAGCCCCTTGCGCCATTCGAGCCGTCCGACGACGAGCAACGTCGGGTCGGTGTGCCGGGGCGAAGCCACCTCCATGTACGGGGACCGGTCGAACGGGTAAGGAATGACGTCCGCGTCGGTGTCCTTATCCAGCCAGCCGAAACCGCGCAGCGTGGTGACGATCAGCTCGGAGGGAGCGGTGCGCGCGTCGGCGCGCAGCGCGGAGAACCGGTCGATCCGGTCGGCCACCGCGCCCCTGCCGTGCAGCCGGCCGTCCCGCAGACGCACGTCCATCATCGTCGGGGTGTGCAGGTGGATCACGAGGGGAATATCGCGGCGCAGGGCGGTACGCAGGCCCCGGGTCTCGCCGTCCTGAGTCTCGATCACGTCGGGACGCAGACCGAGACGACGCAGCCAAAAAGCATAGGAGACCGCGAGAACGAACCGCAGGGAGAGCGAATCGCGAGGATGGTTCTCCCCCTGAAACGACCGGCCGAGCGGACCGAGAAACCTGGTGACGGGCAACCGCAGGAGCGGCCGCCGGTGCACCATCACTCCGTCATGATCTTCGTCCGTGCGGTAGCGCCCCTGGGCGCAAAGGATATGAACCCGATGACCGAGCGCGACCAGGGCGTGAGCGATGTCGTGTGTGTAGACTCCCGCCCCGTCCCAGATGATCGGCGGATACTGCTCGCACAAGAAGACGATCTCCATACCCAATCCCCCACCGCGAGCGAACTTCGGTCGGCTCACCTTATCGCTACGATAACCGGTCGCTGCGGGGGGTTTTGGATTTGCGGCCACTCGCGCCACGTCGACCCACATATAGGGGCATAGCGGTCCCCCTCACGGCCCGGCTCGCGAGGGAGATCGCCGGGATACCTGCTCCGGGGCGTGGGCTACGGGGAGGACTGACCGCTCAGCCGCGCAGCGGCATGGACCGACCGGTCCTGGAACCGTGCGCCGGGGGAACCCCGGTGCCATACAGCCGCGGACCCGACAACCCTCCCGACAACCCTCCCGAACCCGAACCCGGACCAGTGGCCGGCCCTGGCCCGGCACCCGTCGGCCGGGTGACCTTCGGTTCGATCCGGCGCAGCATGACGGCAGTGAGGATCAGTGCCACGACACCGATCAGCACGCAGATCACGATGTCGAGGACCCAGATCGTCACGCTGTGCTTCCACAGCCCGTCGGTCGGGTCGGTCCGCAGGGTCTCGTTACCGAACTTGCTGACGTCGTTGAGATCGTCCGTGGACGCCAGGGCCGCGAACCCCCAGCGAGCCGGGACGAGCAGGCTGATCTGCGCCAGCACGGGACGCCCGACCAGCGAGGTCAGTCCCCCGGAGAACACCAGCTGACCCATCGTGACCAGGACCAGGATCGGCATGGTCTTGTCCGCGTTGTCGATCAGCGTCGAGACCAGCAGACCGATCATCATCGAGGCGAGCGCCGCGACCCCCACCGCGATCAGACACTCCAGCACCGGCGAGCCGAGCACGACCGCCCTCGGCGGGGTCCGGCCCACCAGCCCGATCAGGGTGAAGACAAGACACTGGGCGGTGGTGATCCCGGTCAGCAGAATGATCTTCGATCCAAGGTAGGCGGTGCGGGACAGCCCGATCGTGCGTTCCCGCCGGTAGATCGGCCGCTCCTTGACGATCTCCCGGACCGAGTTGGCCATGCCCATGAAACAGGCACACAGCACCAGAACGAGGAGGACCTTCGTCGCGTCGGTGTTCGGTGCCTGGGGTAACGCACGCAGCCCGTCCGGGGCGCGGATCACCTGCGGGACGACGCCGAGCAGGAACGGGAAGGCGATGATCAGCCGTAAGTACGACCGGTCGGCGAGCACGACCCGCCAGTACCGTCGAGTCAGCGTCGCGAGCTGGGCCCGGACCGGCTGCTGGCGCACGCTGGGCAGCTCCGGCGGTGCCTTGCGCACCGCGGGCGCCACGATCGCGGAGGGTACGAAGAACTCCGAGTCCCGGAACCGCTCCGCCATCTCCTCGCCCGGAGTGGCCTCGAGCTCGCGGAACACCGCCGCGAACTCGCGGAAGTCCTCCTTGCCGAAGAAGCGCAGCGCCCCATCCGCCGGCCCGAAGTAGGCCACGTGCCCGCCGGGCGCGAGCACGAGGATGAAGTCGCACAGGTCCAGGAACAGCACACTGTGGGTGACGACGATGACGGTCCGGCCGGTCTCGTCGCCGGAGCCGGCGCCGCCGCCCTTCGCCAGGCCCCGCAGGGTTTCCATCACGGACTGGTCATTGGCCGGATCCAGACCGGAGGTCGGCTCGTCCAGGAACAGCAAAGAGGGCCGGGTGAGCAGCTCCAGCGCGACGCTGGTGCGCTTCTTCTGGCCGCCGGAGAGCCGGGAGACCGGTGTGTCGGCGTGCGCGGTCAGTCCAAGCTGGCCGATGACCTCCTCCACCCGGGCCCGCCGCTCCTTGGCGGTGGTGTCGGCGGGGAAACGCAGTTCCGAGCCGTATACCAGAGCCTCACGCACGGTAAGCTGGTCATGCAGCGGGTCGGCCTGCGGCACGTACCCGATCCGGCGTCGCAACTCGTCGTACTCGGCGTAGAGGTCACGTCCCGCGTAGATCACCGATCCCTGGTCCGCCGGTCGGAAGCCGGTGAGAGCGTTGAGCAGCGTGGACTTGCCGGCCCCGCTCGGTCCAACGACACCGAGCAGGGAACGGCCTGGCAGCCGGAAGGTCATGTCGTGCATGAGCTGCTTGGTGCCGGCCCACACCGACAGCGCCTGCGCCTCGAAGGCCACGTCACCGGAGTCGACGTATTCGACGAGCGAGTTTCCCTCGAGCTGGAACAGATGATGGCCGATGGCGATGATGTCGCGTTGTATCACCCGTGCCCGGGTGACCCGATGGCCGTTGACGAAGGTGCCGTTGGCGGAGGCGAGGTCGATGAGCTCGACGCCGGCCACCGAGATATGCAGCTCGGCGTGATGGCGGGAGGCAAGCAGGTCGCCCACGTTGATGTCGTTGTCGCGGGAGCGGCCCATCCGCACCCGTCCGATCGTCAGCGGATACACGCGCCGCCGGTCGTGCACCATCGTCGCCTGCCCCACGGCCGGGTCGGGCCCGCCCGACTGCGCGGGCGCCGACGGGACGGGCGCCGACGCAGCGCCCGGCGCCGGTTCGGACCACCATTCCATGCCCGGCACCGCCGCGCCCGGCGGCGATGGCAGCGACGGCGACGGCCAAGACGAGGGCGACGGGCCGGCAAGGGGGATGGGCGCCCCGCCCGGGCTGTGGGTCGGCGCGGTCGGCGGGATCATCGGCGGGGCCGGACGCGGAACGAGCACCACCTCGGGTCCGTCCACCGCGCCGAGCCGGAGCCGAAGCTCCCCGGAGACGGCGAGACCGCCCACACGGCAGCCATCCCGCCACAGACCGTTGGCGCTGATGTCCTCGATCCGCCATCCGCCGACGTCGGGATGCAGCACCAGATGCCGGCGCGACACCCGGCCATCGTTGATCACAATGTCGGCCGCACGGGCCCGCCCCACCACGACCGGCTTGTCTCCGGTGAGCGTCACCTCCCCCGCGGGGGTGGTGACATGAAGCGGGGTCGGAACCACCAGCACTCTCCCTCGCTCCTTCGATCGCCAGACGCACCATAGTGTGCCTGTACAGAGGGAATTTTCCTGCCCCTTCCGCAACATGTCCGAAAGCTGACGGCCATGAGACGGGCCACGACGGGTTGGAGCGTGCTGGACCCGGACACCGACCGGTCCGGGGAACGAGGAAATGTGGTGGGCGGGTGGTGGAAATCGAATCAGTTCCAGCGGGCCGCACGGGTGCCGCCGTCGGGCAGGCGGGCGGAACCGACGGCCTGACCGCGGTTGTTGACCGCCGTCGCCAGGCTGCCGCGGCCGCCCAGCGTCCCAAGATCGATGATCCTCCGACCCCGCCAGACGACCGCGTGCATCGTCCGATCGGCGGCCTGGGCCCAGCCGACGACGTCCCCGCGATGGGGGCGAAAGCCTGCCACCTGGCCGGCGTTGCTGATCCGCGCCGGCCCGGAAGCGATCGAGCCGCCGGACCACGGCGCTTAGTGAGACGTCGGTGCCAGATACCGAAGAAAAACCACATCGTCGAGTTGTCGGACCTCGGCAAGGCGAAGGGGCGAGTGGACGTCGTTGGGAAAGACCCCCGGTCCCACGAAGGTCGGCGCATCGCGCTCGCCGACGAAGAACGGGGCGACGGTGAGATGCAGCTCGTCGACCAGGCCGGCGGTGAGGAAGGCCGTATGCAGCGAGGTACCACCCTCCACCAGCAGCCGACGGACGCCACGCCGGGCGAGATCGGTCAGGATGGCGGCGACCTCGACCCGGGGCCGACCGGGGAGTTCGACCAGGATGACGCGCGCGGCGCGGGTAGCGGGCGCGGTGCGGATCGCAGCCGGCGCCGATTGCGGCGTCGACGGCTCGGGAGACGAGGTCGGCTCGGGAGACGAGGTCGGCTCGGGAGACGAGGTCGGCTCGGGAGACGAGGTCGGCTCGGCGATCGCCAACGATGATCCAGCCCAACGGTAGATGATCGTCTCGACCGGGTCGGCGGTGAACAGCCGAGCGCTCGGATCGAGGTCTCCCCCGCCGGACAGCACGACCTTGATCGGCGTGGGCGGGCGTCCGGCCGCCTCTCGCGCCACCCGACGGTGCTGCGCGCGCACGGCGAGACGGGGATTGTCCCGCCGGACAGTGGCCGCGCCGACGAGGATCGCGTCACAGCCGGCACGCACCTCGTCCACCCGGTCGAGATCGGCGGCACTGGAGAGGATCATCCGCTCAGCCGAGCTGTCGTCGATGTGCCCATCCAACGACATCGCGCAGCTGCAGATGACGTACGGCCGGCCAGCAACAGCGCCTTGGCCCACAGTGTCATTGTCGACGATGACACTGTCGACAGTGTCATCGTCGACACGCCGGCTCATTCCCATGACGACCATCATCCCAGACCCGACATGCCCGGCAGACCTGTCGGACCGTGGGACTACCGTCAACAGATGTGCGGATCGCAACGTGGAACATCAACTCTGCGAAGGCTCGGCAGGCCCGCCTGATCGAATGGCTCGACCGGGCCGAGCCGGATGTGGTGTGCCTGCAGGAGACGAAGCTGGCGGACGACGCCTTCCTGGAGCTGTTCGACGAGGATCTGTTTCGCCGGGGCTACCGGGTCGCCCATCACGGCGACGGCCGGTGGAACGGCGTGGCGATTCTGTCGCGGGATACCCTCGACGACGTCGCGCGGGGTCTTCCGGGCGATCCGGGCTTTCCCGGTCCCGAGCCTCGCGCCATCGCCGCGACCTGCGGCGGCATCCGGATCTGGTCGCTGTACGTGCCCAACGGCCGGACCATCGACGACCCTCATTACGCCTACAAGCTGGCCTGGCTCGCCGCGCTGCGCGAGGTGGTGGCCGAGGCCACGACCCAGGGCGCGGTGATGACGTTGGGTGATTTCAACATCGCGCCAACGGACGTTGACGTCTGGGACATCACCCAGTTCGAGGGCGCCACCCACGTCACCCCGGCGGAACGCGCGGCACTCGCGGAACTCGTCGACGCCGGGCTCATCGATGTGCTGCGGGCCCGCTGGCCCGACGACGTCGTCTACACCTACTGGGACTACCGCCAGCTGTGTTTCCCGAAGAACCTCGGGATGCGCATCGACCTGGCTCTGGCGACCGCCGACGTGGCGGGCCGCGTGCGCGCGGNCTGGGTGGACCGGGCGGCCCGCAAAGGTGTCGGGACGAGCGACCACGCTCCCGTCATCGTCGATCTGGACACCGCGCCGGACGGCGACATCGGGCCGATGGTGCCGCCTCCGTCGCGTGGCAGCTCGGCCGGACAGTCCGCCCCGGGACGGACCTCCTCCACCGGCACCGGACCGCGCCGCCGCTGAGCCGGGCGGTCCCGGCAGGATCGACCGGTCCAGCGGGGTAGGCCGCCCGGCGCGAGGGAACCGCTGCCCGGCGTGCGGACGTCGGCGTCCGCACGCCGGGTGCGGTCCTCAGGCGGTGGAACCGGCTGCGGCCGGCGTGGCCGGCTCGGCGGACCGCGGCGTCGCGGACTCCGCTGATTCCGCCGGCAGCCCCGGGGAGCCCCCCTCGACGACCTCGGCCGGCCGGGCGTCGCCGACGACTGGGGTGATCTCGATCCGGGTCGCCTTGGGCTCCGCCGCCGCGCCGACGAGACGGACCGTCAGGATGCCCCGGTCGTAAGTGGCCGAGATCCGCTGCGCCTCCACGCCCTCGGGAAGCCTGAACTCCCGGCGGAAGGAACCGTGCCAGCGCTCGCGGTGTACGCGACCGGCGTGCTCACTCTCGCTGCCGGCCGCACGCTTCCCGCGGACGACCAGGCGGCCCCGGTCGATCTCGACCGCGACGTCCCGCTCGACATCGACCCCGGGCAGCTCGAGGTTGATCAGTACATCCGCTCCCTCAGTAACCACATCAGCCGACGGGACGGCGAACTCGGTGACCGACGACCGTCCGGTAAGCACCGGACGCCGCGGGCCCCAGACACGCCGAACGATCTCGTCGAACTCCCGGTCCATACGCCCCAGCGAGGCAAACGGGTCCCACAGGTAGGTGCTCACGATGCTCCCCCTCCAAAAGATTGATCTTTCTAGGGCCGATCTCTGTACATCGATGCCGATCGGGACACTCCCGCGCCTCAGGCGCTCCCTGGGTGGATCACCTTCGGTTCGATTGCCTCCCGCTCTCACAGTTCATGAGTCTAAGGCGCTCAACCTTACTGTTGCAAGCGGGGGTAAGGAATTTGTTGGATGTGAGGCAGAACACCGAAACGGCGAACGGTCGCAGCGGCCGACCCCGGGCGGCCGGGCGGCGGGGCCCCGGCTCCGGCCCGCCGCGGGCTCCGGGCCGCCGTGACGCCGCGGGCGCCGGGCCGCCGCGGGCTCCGGGCCGCCGTGACGCCGTGACACCGCGGAATGGCGGCACCGGATCCGGGCACCATCAGCCGAACCGCCGACCCGGGATCAAATTAGTCCGGGATCACGGCAAATCGTTTGCGCCGTACATACCCGAAGCCCGATTACCACCGACAAACTACCCCTTGAGTGAGGGTTACCGGGAGTGACCACAAGATAGCCACAGCACCGTGGTATAAAGTCGCACGCGCCATACCGGACTGCGTGTTGGGGAGGCTGTTCGTGTACCACGAGCGAACGGTTGCAGCACCGTACGAGGCAGCACCGTACGAGATTGTTGGACGGAGTTACCACAAACGGCCCGTCCCAACGCGCAGCCACCCGGCACCGGCCCCGGCCCCGGCGCATCCGTGACCATACGGGATTCGAGGTCCGCCCCCCGATCAGGGGTAACCAGCCGCATCCGGTTGACGAGATGAGGACCGGCGAGGATACAAGATCATCGTCATCCGCTGTGAGCCGATGACGCCGAGAGAGGACAGGACGAGGGAGTGGCTTTGAACGAAAGCGGTCGGCGCGCGTCCCTTGCGGTCGCGACGCCTGAAGGTGGCGCGTTCTTCCCGGCGTNGCACTTCGACGACCTGCCGGCCTCGGTGGTCAGCCGGTTCCGGGAGGTCGCCACGCACCTGCCCGATACACCCGCGCTGGTCTCGCCCGGCGTCGTCATGACCTTCGCCGAGGCTGATCGCCGGACCGATGACATCGCGATGGCGGTCCTCGGCCGCCTCGACGCGAACGAGGACGGTCCGGTCGCGACCCTGCTGCCGCACAGCGTGGCCGGCCTGCTGGGCGTACTGGGCGTACTGAAAACCGGACGCCCGGTCGTCCCGCTGGATCCGATGGTGCCCGCCGAGCGGATGGCGCAGATCGTTCGGCAGGCCGGCTGCGTGGCCCTGCTGACCGACCTGGGCGACAGTTCCGTGGCCCGCTCGACGGTGGGCCTGCGGCCGGTGGGGACCAACGGTTCGAACGCCACGGCCGAATCCAGCGTGAATCCGGNCNCCCTGCNCNCCGCGCNGGCNGGGGGCGNCCCCCGCCACGTCCTGGACCTCGCCGCGGCGGCCGCGGACGGCGCCCGGTGGATCGCGGCAAACGGCGCGGACGCGGTCTGGTGGCCGCAGCCGCTGGTCGACGATCCGGCCTGCATCGTGTTCACCTCCGGTTCGACCGGCGCGCCCAAGGGCGTGGTGTGGACAAACGGCACGTTCCTGTGCGACGCCTACGCCGGCGCCGAACGTCTCGGTTTCGCGCCGGGCGACCGGCTGGCCCTCGTGCTGCCGTACTCGTTCGCCGCCGGCATCACCGTGGTGGTGTTCGGTCTACTCAACGGGGCCGGGGTGTATGCCTATGATCCACGGGCGGCGGGCCTGAGCGGCCTCGCCGACTGGATCTCCTCGCAGCACCTGACCGCGCTGCAGACCACTCCGTCTCTGCTGCGCTCCCTCGTCGGCTCGCTCGAACCGGACCAGGTCCTCGCCGACCTGCGGATCGTGACCACGTGCGGGGAGGCCGTCTACGGACGCGACATCACGGCGCTGCGGCCGCACGTGCCACCGGCGTGTACCTACGTGAACTGGTCCGGTGCCTCCGAGATCGCATCCCTCGGCTTCTTCGAGGTCCCGCCGGGCACGCAGCCGCCCGCGGGCACGGTACCCGCCGGCCTGCCGGCGACCGGCAAGGAGGTGGTACTGCGTCGCGAGGACGGCACGCCCGCCGATCCCGGCGAGGTAGGCGACGTGGAGGTCACCTCGGCCTACCTGTCGGCCGGGTACTGGGGGAACGCGGAGATGACGACGTCCCGCTTCACCCCGCTCACCGATGGCCGGACCACCTGCCGGACCGGCGACGTCGGCCGGTTCGAACCCAACGGCACGCTGATCCTGCTCGGCCGCCGGGACGCGGCGGTGAAGATCCGCGGCTATCTCGTCGAACCGAGCGAGGTGGAGGCGGCGCTGCTGAGCTCCGCGGAGATCGCCGAGGCGGTCGTCACCGCCGTCGCGCATCCTTCGGCGCGGAACCGGCTGGTCGCCTATGTCGTGCCGGCGGTACACGGCAACACCCTGTCCCCGGTCCGAATCCGGCGGAGGCTACGCGAGAAGCTGCCGGTCTGGATGGTCCCGACGACGATCATCCCCCTGGCGGAACTGCCCCGCAACGAACGCGGCAAGGTGGACCGGGGCGCGCTGCCGCCCCCGCCGGAGGCCCCGGCCGTCTCCGCCCGGCCGAGAACGCAGTGGGAGATCGTCGTCGCCGACATCTGGACGCGGGTCCTCGATCTCGAGGAGGTCGGCATCGGGGACGACTTCATGGAGCTCGGCGGCGACTCCCTGGCCGCGAACGAGCTGCTCACCCTGGTCGCGGAGAAGCTCGGGATCACCATGCCGTCATCGGCGCTGGTCGACGCGCCGACGCTGGGCGAGTTCGCCCGCGCGCTGTCACTCGCGCAGCAGTCGGGTCCGCGACACCCCACCGTCGTCCCCCTGCGCACCACCGGCTCGCGGCCGCCGCTGTTCTGCTTCGCCGGGGCCGGCGCGCTCGCCCTCGGCTTCCACTCACTGGCCCGCCGCCTCGGCGACGACCAGCCGGTCTACGCCTTCCAGGCGCATGGGCTGGAGCGGCGGGGCGTCCCGGACTGGAGCGTCGCGCGGACCGCCCGCCGCCACCTGGAGATCATCCGCGTCCTGGCTCCCCGGGGTCCCTACCTGCTCGCCGGGCACTCGCTGGGTGGCCTGATCGCCATGGAGATCGCCCAGCAGCTCGCCGCCGCGGGAGAGGAGGTCGGTTTCCTGTCCATCATGGACACCTACCTGCCGGCCTCGCTGCGGATCGAGTCGGCCGGGTCGGGTAGCGCCGCCGGGTCGGGCGGCGCCGCCGGGTCGTCGAAGGCAGCCGAGGACCACGCGCGCGGTTACCGCGGCCGGCTGGCGCGGTTCACCCAGAAGCTGCTACCGGAACAGCGGGCGAACTTCACCAGCAAGGCGACCCTCAAGAAAATGGTGCAGATTCCGCTCACCGGGGTCGTACAGTTCGGCGGGCTCGAGCAGTTCGACGTCTTCTTCAACCACGGGCGGCTTCTCGAACGTTTCTACCGACCGCGGCCATGGCCCGGCCGGACCCTCGTGTACCGATCGGCGGAGAATCCGGACCCGGAGGACGCATGGTCGGCATTCCTCACCGGGAGCCATGACACCCATTTCGTTCCGTGTGAGCATTTCTACCTGCTCCGCGAACCGCACATCATCAAGATCTCGGAGCATTTCCGGGCCGAGATCGACCGGGTGGTCGCCGGGCTGACGAAGACAGGTCGCCGGGCTGACGAAGGCAGGCTGACCGCGACGGACTGAGCACTCCGTTCGCCTAGCGGCGGTCGGCTGCGTAGGTCACCCTGACGTCGGTAAAGCCCAGCGCGCCGAGTAGACCGCGCAGCATGGCGGNGGNGTTCTTCCTGCCCAGCTCGAGCACCTGACCGTCCGTCTTCGCCGCGTCGGTCATCCGCGCCGACGCGGTCCGGTAGAGCTCCTGGTCGGTGCCGACCCCACCGAACAACCCGCCGACGCGGTTCAGCGCGCCGCGCTGGCGGGCCACCACGTAGCTGTGGTCGAGATCCAGCTCGGGCCTGGACAGCGTCGGGTTCGGCAACTCGATGGTGACCGCACGACGGTCCGGGGAGACGGTGACCGCGTCCTTGCCGAGCGCACCAAAATTGATCACCGAGTCGACGGTACCGACCCCGACGAACAGGGTGCGCTCGCCGCGCAGCGCATCAGGGATCCACTTGCTGTCCTTCTCGAGGTCGACCACCACCTCGAAGTGGGCGCTGGCGGCGTGATAGTCGCTCAGCTCTTCCAGGGAACGCAGCACCGCCGGGGAACTGCGGTCGACCGTCCTCTCCTCGAACAGGTTCGGCAGGCTCGGCCGCCATCCCGCCACCAGGGCGATGCCGGCGAGGACGAGCACGACGACGGCGACGACGGCGACGACGGCGATCAACCGCAGTGGGCTGAGCCGGGACGACGGAGACCGCAAAGATCGCGGAGACCGGGTCGAGCGGGTGGGCCGGTCCAGGCCGGACTCGTCGTTCATGGGCGTCTTCTACCCGAAATGGCCGGCAACCACGCCGATGTCGCCGCTATGACTCTCCGGGCGCGATCGTGGAGCCACGCTGGGCGGTACGGGCGAGGATGATCGCCGTACGGTCGTCGCCCTGCCGTCCGGGCGCGTACCGGCGAACCGCGTCGAAGGCGTCGTCGAGCAGCGCCACCGGCGTGCGCGTGGGATCGCGCAGGATCTCGGCGATCAGCCGGTGCAGCCCGAACTGCCGCCCGGCCTCGTCACGTGCCTCCACCAGTCCGTCGGTGTAGGCGAAGAGCACGTCGCCCGGTTCGAGCCGCAGCGTCTGGATTCCCCACGCCCCGGGCTCCGCGAGCAGGCTCGACATCAACGGGCCCGTCGGAGGCAGCCGAACGACCTGCGCCGTTCCCAGCCGGGAACCGACGATGGAACCGGCTCCCGGCACCCGACCGGACCCGGGGCCGGCACCGTTCGCCCCATCCCCCGGCCCGCAGGCCGATCCGACGGCCTGCGCGGATCCGACGGCCTGCGCGGATCCAACAGCAGCCGCCATGACGGATCCGCCCGCCCCGTCACCGGGGCCGCATCCCGGCCGGGCGGGATCGCGGGGTCCGACCAGGTGAGCGGTCGGAGCGGGTACCTGGGGTGAGGATGCCTCGTCGGGAAGCACCGCGTCCGCAGGTACCTTGCCTGTGGGCAGCTCACCCACCCACACCTCGCCCACGGGCGACTCGCCCGCCGACGCCATGTTCCCGGGGTTCCCGGGCACCGCCCGGCGCAGCAGGAGCGCGTCGGGATGACCGGCGTTGACGTAGTACAGGTCCCCGGTCCGCGGGTCGACGACGGCAATGATCGCGGTCGCGAACATCTCCTCGATCTCGCCGAGGTTGTCCACCGTCCACTCCAGGGCCCGACCGGGATCGATCTCCGTCGACAGAGCCGCGTCGAGCAGTTGCTTGAGCCGCAACGCGAAGACCCCGGCCGCGGCTCCATGACCGGAGACGTCACCGACCACGACGGCGACCCGCCCGTCGGGCAGCTCGAAGGCGTCGTACCAGTCCCCGGCAAGTTCGCCCTCGGCCGGATCGACCCGGCCGTGCAGGACCAGGCCGCGGGCCCGCAGGAGCGAGGGCGTGAGCGCGTCCCGCAGTGCGATCACGGCGGGTCCCTGCTGGGCCAGGGCCTCCCACGACCGCTCGTTCTGGCGGACGAGCCGCACCAGCTGGGCGCGCATCGTCTCGACGTCGGCGGCCAGCTCCACGATCTCCTTGGGGCCGACGGAGGGGATCCGGGTGTCGTAGCGACCGGCGGCCACCGCGTTGACGGATCGCTGCAACGCTCCGATCGGGCGGAGCAGCCATCGCCGCGAGATGATCATAATGGTCAGCAGGAAGCCGAGGATGACAAACATCGCGCTGGCCAGCGAGCTCAGCAGCAGCACGGAGGCACTCTCCACCCGCCCGGACGCCTCGACCTGCTCACGGTCGATCGCCGCGGCGAGCTCCGCGACCTCGCGGCGCAGCAGGTCGAAGTCCTGGCGCGCTTTGGTGCGCACGATATCCTGGGCGGTGGCGGTGTCTCCTCTCGCCATCGCGACCAGTTCCGGCCGGACAACCTCGCGACGCCAGTCCCGGTACGCCTGGCCGACTTCCCCGTGCTGTGCGCGCAGCGCAGGGAAGTCGGCCAGCAATGCGTCCAGCCGTGCCGTCAGGACCGGGATGGACCTGGCGGACTCGTTGTAGGGGACCAGGAAACCCCGGTCCCGGGTGATGATGTAGCCACGCAGAGCATTCTCCTGGTCGACAAAGTCGGCCAGGAGCATCGCGGTGGTGGTCGCAGCCGGGTCCAGATGCCTGCTCCGCTCCGTCGCGGCATGACGTGACCGCAGGGCGGAGACCACGGCCAACACCAGCATCACGATGATCGAGATGCTGGCGAGCAGCGTCAGCACCCGGATGCCACGCCGAAGGCCAGCCGTCTCACCCATGTGAAGATTGTCGTCCAGCCGTCGGGCGCCGGTTGTGTCGGGTGACGTGTGGGGTCCCCCGGGGGGCTCGTACGACAGCTACCCCATCTCGCGGCTGGAACGATGAGCGCCGCACTGACTGTGCCGCGCCGGATGATCGCAAACCTCGGCGACGACGCGGACCTGCCCTGGCCCCGGACTTTCGCCAATGATCGTTTGATGACATGTCGGAAATGAGCGAAAATGACGATACGTCGTCACTCTTTCGGACGAGGCGGAAACCTCCGGGTTCCCACGGCACCGAGCGCTCCGGAGTGCCGGGAGCTGGAACGGTGCCCGTGGTCCGCTCGTTAGGCCTGCTGAGCTCGGCGGATCCCGAGCCGGGGACTGGCCCGGCCGCTGCGGTGCCCGGTGCCGACGGCGCCCAGTGCGTACCGCCGGTCGGCGCGGGAGTTCGGTCAGCCTCCGTGCTGGTGCCGACCCCGCCAGCGGCCGCGCATGTGGTCGACCACGACGGCCTCCGCGGGCACGACTCCCATAGAGCACGGTGGATGACGGAGTCACGGTGGAGGGTAACGGATCGACCGATCTCGGGAGTTGAACGCATGATCTGGGAGGCTGTCAGACGATGACTTCGGGTTCGGTCACCGAACCGACGCACGCATCGAACGTGGCTGGTCGCCCCCGCGGCGCGGCGCGGCCCCCGCGGCTGGCCGGGCGATCGCCCGAGGGCCCGACCGAGGCGGCAATCTGGACCCACGGGCTCGGCAAGCGGTACGGCGACCGGGTGGCGGTGGACCATCTCGACCTCCAGGTGCCGCGCGGGACGCTGTCCGGTTTCGTCGGCCCGAACGGGGCCGGGAAGTCCAGCACGCTGCGCATGCTGCTGGGGTTGATCCGCCCCACGGCGGGCCAGGGGTACGTGCTGGGCGCGTCGATCTCCCATCCGGCCCGCTACCTGGGCCGGGTCGGGGCGATGATCGAGGGCCCGACGTTCCATCCCGGGCTGTCCGGCCGGCGCAATCTGGACCAGCTCGCCCTGCTGCGTGGGATCGGCGGGCGGCGCCGCGCCGATCGCGCGCGGCGGGNCGGGGNAGTCCTCGCACAGGTGGGCCTGACCGAGCGAGCCGACGACCGGTTCACCGCCTACTCCCTCGGGATGAAGCAGCGCCTGGGCATCGCCGCCGCTCTGCTGCCCGATCCCAGCCTGCTCATCCTGGACGAGCCGACGAACGGCCTCGACCCGGCGGGCATCCGGGAGATCCGCGCGCTGCTGGGTCAGCTGGCCAGCAGCGGCATGACGGTCTTCATGTCGAGCCATCTACTGACCGAGGTCGAGCAGATCTGCGATCATCTGGTGATGATCAATGGCGGGCGGNTGCTGTTCCAGGGGCACGTCACCGACCTGCTCTCCGCCGAGGATCCCCGGATCCTCATGGTGCCCGAGCGGGACGACGACGCCCGCCGCCTGGCCGGGCTCCTCGGTGAGACCGGCCTTCGGGTCGAGATCGACCTCTGCCCCGGGCCGTCGTGCGACGCGGGAGTCGGCGAACGCCATCCGGTGGTGACCGCCCACGCCCGCGAGGGAGTGGCCGCGGACCTCAACCGACTGGCGATGCGCGCCGGCATCACCCTGCGCTCGCTGCGCACCCATCGGCCGAACCTGGAGGAGACCTTCCTGCGCGTCACCGGCGAAATCGACGGCGACCTCGTCCGTTTCGGTCGCNCCCCGGACGGCAGTGTGCCCGCCGTGGGAGCCGGGCTCGACCCGGCCCAGAGCCGTGGAGGTGCCACATGATCACGGCTTTCCGCGCCGAATGGGTGCCGCTGTTGCGGACCCGGTTCCTGCTCGGGACGCTGGGGGCGGTCATCGCCTCGGCCCTGCTCGGCACCGTTCTGACCTTCGTCTCGGTGGGGCACAACGACTTCGATGGCGACCCCGTCACGGCCAGCGGGCTGTCCGCCGCGAACGGCGTCGCGCAGGGGGTGCAGGCGGTCAGCATCCTGCTCGGCGTGGTGGCCCTGTCCGTCGTCGCCGCGTCGCTCGCAGGCGACCATGCGCACGGGGCCCTGCGCAACCAGCTCGTCGCCCAGCCGCACCGGCTCCGGCTTCTCGCCGGCAAACTGCTGGCTCTGGCGGCGTTCGTGGTCCTCGTCATCGCCGTGGCGACCGTGGTTTCGGTCGCCCTGTCCTTCGCGCTCGCGCCGCTGAAGGGGGTGTCGACGGCCGCCTGGAGCAGCGCGGCGGGGCTGGCCGAACTGAGCAAGAGCTTTGTCAACCTGTGCGCCGGATCGCTCGGCTACGCCGCGCTCGGCGCCCTGGCCGCGATCGTCTTCCGCGCGCCTGCCGCGGCGATCGCGGTCGCGGTCGCCTACGCGCTGCCGGTGGAGATGCTGGTCACGCGCATCTACGGTCCCGCCCGGGCCTGGCTGCCGGTGCAGCTGATGGAGGCGATCGCCACCGGTGGCTTCGCCGTCGCCACGCCCTACGCCGACGCGCTGCTGCGCGGGCTGGTCTACTGCACCGCGATGGTGCTGGTCGCCGTCGTCCTCTTCTGGCGCCGGGACATGACCTCATAAGGAAACGTTATAAGGGAGCGTTATAAAGGAAGGTTGCGTCAGGGAGCCCAGCGCAGGTGCTGGGTCCGTTCCGGGTCGAGCTGTTCGGCCCGGGGAAGCCAGCGCAGCGGCTGGGTCAGCTCGGAGTCCGCCGTGCCGGCCGCTGTGGTCAGGGGCCCGGCCGCGGGCCGGCCGGTGCCGCGGCGGCCGTCGACCGGGAATTTCCCGTTGAAGATCTTGCGGAGGAAGGGTGACCGCAAGATGACGAAATGGTGGATGGCCAGGGTCACGCCGAAGGTGAGGGCGGTGACCAGGAGCATCTGCGGCCAGCGGAGGCTCGGGTCCAGCGAGAGCAGCGTCGCGATGGCGTAGATCCAGAAATAGTGGAAGAGGTAGACCGTGTAGGAGGCGTCGGAGAGGTAGCGGACGGCGGGCCGCGGACCGGGGACGAGCCGGCTGGCAAGGGCGAAGAGCGTGGCGGTGATCGCGATGGTGAAGAGGGTCCTGCTGAGCACCAGACCGGTGGATGAGGTCAGCACTCCACCCCAGTCCTGATTGGCCGCCAGCAGCAGGACGCCGGCCACGGCGAGCAGGATCGGCGCGGGCCGCTGAAAGGACGGCAGGATTCGCCGCCGATCCAGGTAGAGGAGCACGCCGAGGAGGAAGAACGGCAGGAAGTCCAGCGTCTCCTCGACCGGGAGGTCGAGGGGATCGGAACCGATGACGGGAGTCACCGCGGCCCGGTACCCGCCGCGGATGAGGATGGTGGTCACGATGACGAGTGAGATGATCGTGGCCATGACGCGCAGCCGACCGGTGGTGGCCCGCCGGTAGAGGGAGCTGGCCACAAGGCGGGATATGACGCTCACGGCCGCCGGGGTGCACAGCGCGTAGGCGAGCAGCACCATGAGGAACCACAGCTGCAGAGGCCAGCGCAGCTCGCCCACCGGCTCGGGGACGATGTTTCCACGCAGGAAGTCCAGGAACGAGACGTCCGGGTTGTGGAAGTTGTAGCTCAACCAGAGCGCGGTGGGATTGAACAGGACCAGGGTGCACAGGAATGGGATTCCCACGCTGGCGAGCCTGCGATGCACGGTGCGCGACGGCCCATACTTCCCGACGAGCATCGCGGAGAGGAACCCGGAGATCAGGAAGAAGTCCGCCATCCGGAAGAGGCCGGAGGCGTAGGCGATCCCGTGGAAGAACGGGTCGTCACCGAGCGTCGAGGCATGCACGAAGACGCCGCCCAGCATGAAGACGGCGCGCAACGCGTCCAGGTGGTGGTAGTGCCCGCCCGGAGCGGACGGCGCCGCCTTTCGCCCCACGATTCCTCCACCAAGGCTGCCGGACCGCTCCGAGCCCCTACGGGCGACGCCCTCCGGTGAAGACGTGGCAGGCTTACATCGTACGTATCATGAATGATACGAAACGAGAGGATTGCCCCGAGCTCCCAGGGACCCCGAACTCCCGGAGCTCAGTGCCCGAACACGTCGGAGTCGAGGGCGTCCGCCTCCCCCGCGGCGCCCCGGTCCAGTCCGGAGATCGCGGCAATCTCCTCAGCGGAAAGCGTGAAGTCGAAGACGTCGATGTTCTCTGCCATGCGCCTGGGGCTGGCCGACTTCGGCACCACCACGATGCCCAGCTCGATGTGCCAGCGCAGGGCGACCTGCGCGGGGGTGCGCTCGTGCGCGGCGGCGATCCGCGTGATCACGGGTTCGTCGAGCAGCCCGGTGCCGGCGCCCAGCGGGCTCCACGCCTCCGTCACGATCCCCTGCTCCGCGTGGTAGGCGCGGATCGCGGACCGGCCGAGTCGGGGATCGAGCTGGATCTGGTTCACGTCCGGCGCGACACCGGTCTGGGCCAGCAGCCGGTCGAGGTGGGTCGTCTTGAAGTTCGACNCCCCGATCGCGCGCACCTGGCCGTCCTTCAACAGCTCGACGAGCCCCTTCCAGGCCTCGACGTACCGATCCCGCCACGGGTTCGGCCAGTGGATGAGGAGCAGATCGAGGTAGTCCAGCCCCATCCGGCGGGTACTCTCCACGGCGGCCCTGCGCACGCCGCGGACGCTGTGCGAGCGTTTGTTGAACTTCGTGGTGACGAACAGCTCCTCGCGGGGCACGCCGGCGGCGCGTAGTCCGGCGCCCACTCCCTTCTCGTTGCCGTAGTTGTGCGCGGTGTCAATCAATCGGTAGCCCAGCCCGAGCGCCTGTTCCACCACCCCCTGGACCTCCCGGTCGTTCAGCGGCCAGGTTCCGAGCCCGAGCCTGGGCATCCGGGCACCGTGCGCGAGCGGGACGGTGGGGACAGGCGAAAGCACCACGGGCGTAGGACCTCTCTGGTACGAAGATCTGGTACGAAGAGATGCCGGGCACCCGACCGGATCCGCGCTCCGGCCGGCCTTCGAGTATCCGGGCGACACGGCCGCGATGGATGTGGTACCCACGTCGGCGAGCGAGACCCGGGGAAACGGGTCCGAAGACCCGGAGGGCAGACTGCCAGCATGAGCACCGCCAGGGACGACAGACTCGCGGTACGGCTACCCGAGGATGAAGCCGAGATCATCCGCTCGGCCGCGGAGGGTGAGGGCCTGTCCCTTGAGGACTTCGCCGCCGAGGCCATGAAGCGATACGCGCGAGAGGTTCTCGCCGACCGCCGCCTGTTCCGCGTCCCGGATGCCGACTGGAGCAAGCTCGAGGCGCTGCTCGACGCGCCGCCGCCGGACTCCCCCCGGCTGCGCCGGCTCCTCGACGAGGAACCGGGCTCGGAGCAGCAGGAGTAGCCGGAGTACCCCGCCACCTCTGCCCGCCTCCCGATCGGCCGACCAGTCGACCGGCGATCCCGACGCGGTCCGACGCGGCCCCAAGAAAGGATCCTACGCAGNGCCCCTCGCCAAGCCCGCGGCCCTGTCCGAGGGCCCGGACCGGCTCACCTTCAACAGCGGTGACGACCTGCTCGACGGCTGGCTGCGCCACCACGCCCTCGAACACCAGCAGGACCGGACGACAAACACGTTCGTGATCGTCGACGGTACCCGGATCGCCGGCTACTACTGCCTGGCCACCGCGGCCCTGGAACGGATCCCCGGTTCACGCCGGTGGTCGCGCCGGTCCACCGAACCCGTTCCGGCGATGTTCGTGGGGCGGCTCGCGGTCGATGTCCGGTACCAGGGCCGCGGGCTCGGCGCCCAACTCGTGCGGGACGCCGTGATGCGGTCGCTGACCGTCCATCGCATGGTCGGAGTGCCGCTCCTGCTCGCCCACGCGATACGGCAACCCGGCCGGGCGTTCTACCGCCATCTCGGCTTCCTCGGCACCCACGTCGNCCCCTACCTGCTCGCGCTGCCGCTACACGCCGCCGCCGGCGGGGGCTAAGCATCGCCGGCCGCCGCAGGCCCCGCCGAACGCCGCTGGCCCCCGCTGGCCCCCGCTGGCCGCCCGTCACCTACCCGTCACCGAGCAGCACATCCAGGTTGACGCGCAGCAACCACTGATCGAGCTTGAACGGGGGGTACGGCCAGGGCAGGCCGTCGAGCAGCAGCTGGTTCACCGGGAGCCACAGGCTGCGACGGCGGGCGTCGACCGCGCCGCGGCGCACCCCGACATACCGGGTCGCGGGGCCCCGCAGCCTGCTCAGCCCCACGTCGATCGGCCGGTCGGTGCGGAAGGTCATCCGCGTGCCGCGCCCCGCCGGCCGCACGACCTGCACCAGGCCGTCGAGCCCGGCGAGCAGCACCGCGCCGGTGGCCGGATCGAGGGTGATGCTGCGCACCAGCCCACCCCGGTCGGTGCCCGCGACCAGGTAGTCGGGGCGGTTGGCGATGCCCCAGGTGTCGACCGGCCAGTTGCCCGTGGCGGGGGCCCGGGTCACCAGGCCGCGCTCCCCATCGATCTTCGGGTAGACGGCGAGGGTCTCCGCCCGCAGCCCGTCGGCCTTGGTGCGGGCCACATACAGGGTGCCGTCCGCGCCGAACACGGCCGACTCCATCCGGGANCCGTCCTGAACGGCGCGCACCGCCGTGCTCTTCGGGCTGATGGTGCCCCGCGACGCCGAGTAGGAGAACTCCTGCACGGGGAAGGGCTGGGCCCGGAAGTCCAGCCCGCGCACGTCGCTGATCAGCACGAACCGTTCGTCATCGGGTTCGCTGGTGGGATCGGCGACGACCTCCCGNGGGTTCACGACCAGTTCGAGGCCCAGCGGGCGGACCTGCGGGTACTGCCAGTGCGCCCGCACCCGGCCGGCAAGGTCGACGACGAGCAGGGCGCCGTTGTCGGTGCCGCCGACCCCGGTCCCCAGGTACTGGGCGATGACCAGGTGCCCGCTGCGGGGCAGCCGGGCGATCGAGGACGGCCCGCGCGGTGAGCGCGGCTCCAGCGGCGCGAGCACCGGGAAGGCCAGCGCCGCCACGTGCGGCGGGGCGGTCCCGGCGAGCTGGGCCGCCGTCCTGGACGCCGTCCGGTCGTAGGCCCACCGTCCGCCCGGGGAATCCCGCCGGAGCTGACCGATGCTCGGCAACTCGCCATCGATGGAGGTGTTCCAGCCGAAGAAGGGCATCAGCGAGACGAAGACCACCCGCTCGGTGCCGTNCGGACCGGGCACGACGATCACGTCCGAGATGTCCCCGCCGCCCACACCATGGTAGTTCGGGTCGGCCCGGGGCAGGCTTGTCCGGCCCTTCGTTGAGGGGATCACCAGGCGGGTGAACCGTTCGGCGGCCGGCTCGAAGATCTCTATCTCCATGCCCGTGCCGGTCAGTTTCGCCTGGTCGTCGGTGAACGGAGTCGTCGCGAGGAAGACGGTGCCGTCCGCGGCGACCGCGGACAGAAAGGCGGCCTGACCGGGGCCGAAGCCCCAGCCCGGCACCCCGGCAATCTCGATGGCCGACCGGTCGTCGAGGTTTCCGAAGGTGCCGGGTGCGCCGTAAATGGTCAGCAGATTCCCGGGCAGGCCCGCCACCGCCCCGGCCGGCATCGACGGCCCCACGGTGACCCCGCCGACTGGTGCCGAGGGTCGGCTCAGCGGCAGGTCACCGGAGGATGTCGGACCCGAGGACGAGGAGAGCAGGCGCGCGGCGACGAGGGCACCGGCGGATGTCGCGCCGAGGCCCACGGCCGTCGCAAGCAGGCGGCGGCGAGTGACGGCGAGCGGCGAACGCACCGACCCCGACGACCCGGGAGAAACGGGAGAACCGGGCTCACCGCCGTCCGCGTTCGGACGGGTCTGGGCTGGCATCAGCGGTGGCCTCTCCGCGCGGGGTGGGCTGGGACTCGTCGGGCAGAGGAGCTCCTCACACCCGGGCCGGGACCCCCTCGCCGGGTTGGGGGTTGGGTAGCCCCATATCCCCCGCCGGCCGCCGGTGCGTCTCGGCGACCCGCGCCACCCGGCGGTCGGCGTGATGCAGCTGGACCACGAGCAGGCCGACCGCGAGTGCGGTCACCGACTCGGCGGCGAGCGCGGCGGTGGCCGTGGCCATCGATCCGCCGCCGGCCGAGACAAGCGCCCCAGCCGTCGCCACCGTGGCGACGGCGAGCACGCCGACGACCCGGCGCACCCCGGCGCCGAGCAGGTACGTGGTGAACATCAGGGTGACGGCCAGCAGGGTCATGCTCAGCGCGAGCACCGACAGCGCGGAGGCGGCGGCGGTGAGATGCGCCCCGAAGACGAGTCCGATCAACCACTTCGCCGCGAACAGACCGAGCCCGGCAAGGAAGAGCCCGGGAGCGACGACGAAGACCAGCGCCACGACCAACGTGCCCCCGGCGGGGCGTCCCTCCTTGCGCCGTCGTGCCGCCTCGGGCAGCAGGAAGTTCGCGACCGCCAGCCCGATGAAGACCGGTACCTTGCAGGCCGTCGAGATCGCCGCGTAGCCGCCGACCCCGGAGGAGCCCAGCCAGCCGACGATGACGACGTCCATGTTCTGCAGCAGGGCGAGGGGGATCAGCGCGCCGAGGGCGACGGTGGTGTCGGCAATGACGCTCTGCCGGGCGCTGGCGCGTGGCGCCGGGATCGGCAGCGGAATCGGCCCGGTGGCCGGCGGTGTGCCGTCGTCAGGCAGCACGGGCGCCCCGCGCTGGGACACGGGCGCCCCGCGCTGGGACGCGGGCGGGCGCGGCAGCCGCGGGGTGCGCGTGACGGCCCACCGGGCGTGCTCGGCGCCGACGACGACGCCGAGCACGATGCCCAGGCCCGCGCCGTTCACCCCGAGCCCGCCCAGCACGAGCACGATCACCAGGCCGATCCGGACGAAGCCCTCGACCACGAAGTTGACGGCGAGACGCGGATAGGCCCCCCTGGCCTGCAGCAGGCCGCGTTCGACGCACAGCAGCGTCCACAGCGCGGCACCGATGGTCGCCTCGGCGATCGCGAGCGGATGCGGATAGGACATCAGCGCGGCCACCGGCCGGCACAGCACCACCGCGACGATCGCGGAGATCGCGATGCCGACGCCGCAGGCGCCCCGCAGCCGCCGGATCCAGGACCACTGCTCGCGCCGGGTGCCCCCCGGGCCGGACGTCTCGTGCTGCACCACGGCGATCAGCAGCGCGTTACCCGCGACCGAGAGGATCAGGAAGATGCTGACCTGCACCGACACGGCGCCGTAGGAGTCCGGGTCCAGCGACCGGGCGACGATCAGGTTCATCAGCAGGTTGCACCCGTTGACGAGCATGCCGGCGACGGCCAGTGCTGCCGGACCGGCCAGCAGGCCCGTCACAGCCTCACGCGAGGGCTTCGCCATCAGTCTCCCCACCGGGAACGGGACACGTCGAAATCACCCACNGCGGAACACCGGCCATGGTAGGTGGTCGACGATTTTCCGACATCGGTAGGTTGCAGGCGAACCTTGCAGACGAACATGGTAAGCCCTGGCGAGCGGAACGAAATGGAAGGAATGCCACCGGTGACGGGAAGTCCCAGCGTGACGCCCCCGGGAG
Source organism: Frankia sp. Allo2 (assembly GCF_000733325.1). Taxonomy (NCBI): domain Bacteria; kingdom Bacillati; phylum Actinomycetota; class Actinomycetes; order Frankiales; family Frankiaceae; genus Frankia; species Frankia sp. Allo2. The sequence goes on along the minus strand of NZ_JPHT01000004.1, from coordinate 67,523 downwards.
GATCGACACACCTCGGAGGGTCCCGGGAGCGCCGGTACCTGCCCACCCTCGCCGGCCGGCACGTGGTGTTCCTCAACTGGCGGGACCGGGAGCATCCGCAGGCCGGCGGGGCGGAGTTGTTCTGCCAGTCGATCGCCGAGCGGTTCGCCGCGGCCGGTGCCCGGGTCACCCTGCTGACCTCGCGGGCCACGGAAGGTGAACGCCCTGGTCCGCCCGTCGCCGAGTCCGTTGGCGGCGTCGAGGTGCGCCGCGGGGGCGGTACCTTCGGCGTCTATCCATCGGTGCTCGCCCGGCTGGCCAGCCTGGGCCGGGCCGGGCACCGCGTCGACGCCGTCGTCGACTGCCAGAACGGGATCCCGTTCTTCAGCCCCCTGGTGCTGCCGGCGAGCACCCCCGTCGTGCAGGTGCTCCACCACGTTCATCAGAAACAGTTTCCGTTGTACTTCCCCGGGCCGGTCGCCCGGGTGGGGCAACTGCTGGAGGCGCCGGGCAGCCGGTGGGTCTACCGGCGCCGGCCGGTGGTGGTCGTCTCCCCCTCGACCCGCGCCGAGGCCCGTGACATCCTCGGCCTGCCCGGCCCGCGCTTCCTGGTCCCCAACGGGGTGACCACCTCGGCCGCCGGGGCCGCCGGGGCCGCCGGGGCCACTACGTTCACGGGCCCGGCTGGCGGTGGGCCCGCAGGCTCGGATGGCGGCCCCGCGACGGCACCCACCATCGTGTGCGTCGGCCGGCTCGTGCCGCACAAGCGGCTCCACCTGCTCCTCGACGCGCTGCCCGCGCTGGTCGGGGCGCATCCCGGGCTCACCGTCCACATCGTCGGCGACGGCCCGGACCGCGAACGGCTGACCGCCCGCGCGGTCGCCCTCGGGCTGACCACTACCGGTGCGGTGACCACTACCGACCCGGGGGCGGCTCCGGGCTCGGGAGGCACGACCGACCGGGACGGTGACGCCGTGCGCTGGCACGGCTACACCGATGCCGCCACCCGCGACCGGCTGCTTTCCTCGGCCTGGCTGACAGTCAACCCCTCGCATGGTGAGGGCTGGGGGCTGTCGGTCCTGGAGGCCGCTGCCCTCGGGGTGCCCGCGGTGGCGTTCCGGGTCCCGGGGCTGCGCGACGCGGTCCGGGACGGGACTACGGGATGGCTGGTCGACGAGGGCGAGCCGCTGGAGAAGACCCTCGACGCGGCGCTAAGGCTACTGGCCGAGCCGCCCGCGGCGGCCGAGCTGCGCGCGGCGGCCCGCGCCTGGGCGGCCGGGTTCACCTGGGACGCCAGCGCCGAACTGCTGGCCCGGGTGGTCACCGCCGAGATCGACCGACTGGCCGACCCGGCGGCGAAGCGGGCCGAAGCAGGAGAACAAGGCCGCGCGCCGCAGCGGGGTCGGGGACCGGATCGGGGCCTGGAGCGCCGGCGCCGGGACGATGACCTCACGCACGCCCGTTTCACCCTGCCGGTCGGCACCTCCCGCCCGGCGTTGCGCCGCACGGACCTGGTGTACCGGCCGGATCCGACCGGCCCGGAGATGATCGCGCTCCTCTACGGCGCCGGCCCCGCCGCCGCACGCACCGCCCTGACCCGGGCCGGAGTCGGGGTCGGCGCGCTCGCCGACCTGCGGCTACGCCCGGCGACCGGCGAGGACCTGCTGTTCGCGGCCAGCCGTGACCTGGCGGCATCTCCCCCGGATCCGGGTCCCGGTCCGATCCCGACCGACAACCGGGGCGATCAGGCGAAGGCCGGAGCGCGACGAGCAGCCTCGAACATGCTTTCCACGGAGCTAGCGGGAAAACCAGGTGACCGTTGATCGGGACGGTACCCAGGGGGCTGACACGAAAATAAGGTGACCGGTGCGCTCAGGCTGCGGAGGTCTTCGGGGTCATCGGCGGACAGCGGCAATGCGCCGACGATCGTCGCGGCCGTCAGCCGCTCACCGGATAGCCGCCTCGGCCGCGGGTCGCCGGGTGATGCACAGATCGGCCCGGGCCAGAACGGCCGGCATGTTCCGGATCGCGTCGCGGTCCCGATCACGGTCCTCTTCGGTCAGCTCCTCCCAGTCCACCATCGACGGGTGACGCTTGTCCGGGCCGAGGTCCTCGCGCACCGGACCGTAGGAGTAACCCTGCCGCTCCTTGTGCTGCCGCCACCGGTCGTGCTCGGCCCGGGCGAGCTCCTCGACCTCGGCGGCGGACAGCGAAAACGGATCGACAGCCGGATCGACGTCCTGCTCGGCCGGTGTGCACACCCAGCCACGGTTACGCAGCACCGTCTCGTAATGAACCGCCTGATCACGGTTGGCTTCCCGCAGCGCCTCGGAGAGCTCCGCCCAGGGCCGCAGTCCGGGCCTCGATCCGGCCGCGTGCCGTTTACCGAGCTCATGCTCCAGATAGCGGTCGTGGATCGCCCGCGCCAGCTGCTCCACCAACTCCCCGTCGCCCAGGACCGACGGCGTGCCGCCGACGCCGCCATCCCCGCCCACCGCATCGGCCCAGGCCGGGCGCGAGGCCCCGATCGGCCGTAGAGCATCCACGCGGACTCCACGCACGGCACGCCTGGCTGTGATCATGACCGGATGTCTCCCTCAGGAACAGACGGTGGACGACGTCCGAACAATCGGCGCCACGAAAACGCTAACCGAGTCCCTTGCTGTCGGTATAGGGATTGCGAGTCCTATGCCCGACATCGGACCCGGCTCGGGCGCCGAAGTGGGCGCCGGCGCCCGAGCCGGCGGGACGGTCCCAGGCCCGCCCGGCCAACGCGGCCAGCACCGCCGCCAAGGCCAAGGCGCCGAACACCTGGACCAGCGGCCCGAACGCCCCCTGCCCGGATCCGGGCTGGCTGCCGGGCTGCGCCGCCACCCCGATTCCCGCGCCAATCATGGCGACCGCGGCGCAGCGGCCCCCCGCCGCGGGCCAGCGCCGACCGACCAGGACGAACACCGGTACGGCCAGCGCCACCGGGCCCGCCACCAGCGCCACCGCCAGCATGGCGAGCACCGTCCACCCCACACCGGCCACCGGCGGGGACACCGTCGCCCNGCCCAGCCNGCCCAGCCGGCGCGGCCTCAGCAGCGCCGGATAGCCGTTCTCGTCGGATCGTGGCCGTAGCCGGAACCGGGCGGGCAGCACGGCGAGCACGACCAGCACCACGACCAGCAACAGCCCCACCACGAGGTTGCGGCGGTATTCCGCACCGGGCGCGTTGTCGATGACGATCGTGCCGCCGGTGCCGGCCGGGACGATCCAGCCCTGCTGCCAGCCGTCGAGGCGCAGCGGGGTCAACGCCACGCCGTTCAGCTTCGCCGTCCACGAGGAGTTGGCGTTCTCCCGGACGGCGAGGAAGGCGCGGTCACCGGCGCCGATCTGGACCGTCCGGTGCTCCGCTGTCCACTCGTGCACCGTCGTCGCCCGCGGCGTGGCCGCGCTCACCTGGGCGCCCGATCCGACCAGCGCGATCGCGTCGACGAGGATGGAGGTCGCTCCCTGGTCGACGCCGAGCAGGTGCGGCCCCGCCGAGAGCCGCAGCGTGCCGCCGTCGGTGCACAGCGACACCCGCACCGGCCGCACCGAGGTGACGTCGCTGTCCCGGCCGGAGATCCGCAGGGGGTAACGGGTCCCGTCGACGACCAGGGTGGGGCCCTGGCCGCAGTCGACCAGCAACGGAGTGTCACCCGCTGGGGGTGTCCCCCGCGGCGGGGGGATGAAGCTCGCCGAGCCGCTCATCGTGAAGGTCATGTCCCGGGGCACCTCGAAGCGCCGGGACAGCGCCAGCTCCTCCGAGCCGCCGAACGGCTGCGCCGGGTCGACCCGCTCCCGGGCCATCGAGAAGGCGACCAGCCCCCCGTCCGGCGCGGCGAAGCGCCGGGCCACGTCGGTGGGGAGCTGCGCGTAGTGGCGGAAGGTGACCCCGGGGATGGTGATCTCCCGAATACCGGCGCCGAGGGTGTCGTCGGTCTCCTGGCCGACCCGCGCGAACGTGATGCGGTACCAGCGGCTCGGCCCCGCTGGGACGGCGAGGCGCTGGATGTCCTCCACCGGACGCNCCTCGGTGACCNCCGAGCCCGCCTCGCTGGACACCCGCAGCGCCTCGACGGCCGGCCGCCACGAACCCTCGGACAGCAGCCGCACGTCGAGGTAGGGCACGGTCATCCGCCGGCCGGCATCGAGCTGGATCCACTGCCCGGCCGACGTCGTGCCCTTCGTGCGCTGTGCCGTCCACGCGGTCGCGGCGAAGCCGTCGACGGCCGCCGGTGGCGCGAGGTCCGGCGCGGCGAGTAGGTCGTAGCCGTAGGAGGACGCGGTGACGGACATGCCGCCGACGTAGCCCGCGACCGTCTGGTGGCCGGCGACGTCGGCCTCGGCCCACTGGTGGGGCTCCCCCGTCTTGCCGACCGCGGTGCCGGTGGGCCCGAGGAGGTACGAAGCGGCGTCGTGGACGAGTCCGAAGGTGCTGTCGCGCCGGGTCAGGGTGTCCGTGTCGACCCAGGCGGTCGTCGGGCCGATCACCTCCCCCGGCGCAACCTTGATCGCCGCCGGGCTCGTCGAAGACGCCACGGCGGCGGACGGATCGGTGCGATCCGCGGCGAGGTCCGCGGCGAGCACGGCGGCCCGGTCGCTGCTCAGCAGGCCCTGCCCGGCGAGCTGCACCGTCGCCTCGGGGCCGCCGGAGACGACGACGGCGGTGTCCGCCGGGTAGGAGCCGACAAGCTTCGCGCCGCCCGGGACGGTCCAGACCTCCAGCGCGGGTNCCCGCGCGGTCGGGTTACGCAGCTCCGGGACGAGCCTCTCCTTCGCCGAGGCGCGCGCCGGCACCTGCGGGCCGAACGCGGCGGTCAGGGTGAGACCGGAGGAACGCAACGCCCGGTGGAGCTCGTCGGTGGACGGGGGGACGTCCCAGTTCTTCTGTTCCAGGTCGTTGCGGAGCAGGATCTGGCCGATCCCGGCCCGGGCCAGCGCCGGGGCGAGGCCCGCGGCGGACCCGGTGGCGAGCTGGTGCTCGATGCCGTCCATCAGCCGGGTCACGCCCGTGCCACCGAGCGGGATCAGGCCGCGGACCCCCCACGGCGTGCGGGCCAGCCACTGCAGCGGCTCGTCGAGCGGCCGGCCCCACTCGTACTCGGCGAACGGCGAGCCGGGCAGCACCAGTGCCCGGCCGTCCTGGGGATGGGCGGCCAGCCAGTCCGCGGCGGCCACCCAGTAGTCGGGCACCCGGGCGAACGGCCGGGGCTGCAGCGCCCTGCCGGCGAGCGCTGGCGTCATGCCGCAGACCAGCGCGGCCACGGTCAGCACGACGGGGACGTTCACCGCGACGGTCACGATCATGTCCGCGGTCCTGCCGTGCCGGCGGGAAGCCCCGCGGGTCGTCCATCTCCGCACACGGGCGGTGAGACTGACAGGTCGGACCGTCAGGGCGTGCGCGATCCCCAGGGCTATCGGCAGGCGCACCACCGGCTGGAACTTGTAGACGTTGCGCAGAAAGCCCAGCTGGTCACCGAGCAGGTCCCGCACCACGCCCGCCAGCGGGCTGCCCGGATGCCCCGGATAGGCCGCAGCCACCGAGACCGTGCCGGCGGCCAACGTCACCAGCAGGAACCGGCGGGCGGGCAGATCGGCCCGGGACAGCCCCCACAGCCCGATCGCCGCCACGGCTGCCGATCCGATGATAGGCACCGGCCGGGACACGTACTCGGTGGCGGCCGGCAGCCAGGGCCTGGGTAACTGGACATACGCCAGCCAGTCCGTCGCGCCGCGCAGGGCTTCCGCCACCGACGTCGTCGCCGTGGTCGTCTGGGCGGTCTCGGTGAACGCGAGGAAGTTCAGCCCGTAGCGGCCCTGCACCATCAGCGCCAGCAGCCACCAGGCCGAGGCGAGGATGACGGCGACGACCCACCAGGCCCGCAGCGCCCAGGCCCGGCGGGTGCCGCCGGCGAACACAAGGACCGCCGCCGGACAGAGCAGGACGCACAGCGTGACCGTCGCGTTGATTCCGCCGGTGCCCAGGATGGCGAGTCCGGACAGGGCAGCCGCCCGTCGCGGGGACAGCCGCCGGCCCGGGTCCAGGGCGGGATCGTCAGCGGCATCGACATCATCGACGGCCGTGGTACTGGTGGTGGCGGCCGTACCGGTGTCGGCGCCGAAGGCGCCGTCCGGACGCAGCGCGAGGATGAGCGGCAGGGTGATCCACGGGAGCATGGCGGCGCCCGCGAGCGCCACGGAAGTCGCCCCGATCTTGCCGAGGAACATCGGGGACAGGGTGTAGGCGAGTCCGGCCAGCACCCGGGTGCGCGGTACGCCGAGCCGCAGGGCCTCGGCCAGCCGCACGACCCCCCAGGCGGAGACGGTGAGGAGCAGCGCGATCCACAGCCGCTGGGTGACCCAGGCGGGTATCCCGAGCAGGTCACCGGCACCGAAGAACGGTCCCATCGGGAACAGGTAGCCGACGTACTGGTTGGGCAGGTAGCCGAACTCGGCGAGGGAGTTCCACAGGTGGGTGGCCCGCCCCATGAAGCCCCACGGGTCAAGGGGGACGTCCAGCTTGGTGTCGGCGGTCAGGTTGCCGGGGGCCTGGAGCAGAAAGAGCACCATAAAGCCGGCGGCCATGCCGAACAGGGGCCGCCGTGACGTCCGCGTGTCGCGGCGACGCGGCGACGCGGCGACGGCCGGGGCTGCGACGGCCGGGGCGGGTGACGGCGCGCCGAGGCCCTGCGCCGTCGTGGGGGTGCCGGCGGCGGGGGAAGGGATCGCTTACTCCAAAGGATAAGGATGGGGTCCGGTTCGCCGGACCTTCATACAGCCTTCCGAGGCAGCGGAGTCACACCACCCAGGTCCGCGGGCAGGCGCAGGGGCTTCTCGACGCCCCCCACGGCCGCCGTGAGGACGGCGGGCGGCGGCCCGGCGGTCACCGGTTCCGCGGGGGCCGGGACGCTCACGGCAGAAGGCGGGACTCGGACCTGCGCGGCGGGGGACGCCCCGTCGCCCGGACGAACCGGCGCTGCCGCGGCGGCGGGCGACTGCACCGTGGGACGCGTCACTACGAGGCCGGGAGCGGAGCGGTTCAGGTACCGCCGGGCGCGCATCACGTCGACGAGCATCGCGGGGGTGTGCCGGGTCACCCGGAACGTGCCACCGGGTATCTCCGCCCATCGGACCGGGACCTCGGCGATCCGGTAGCCGATCGACCGGGCGATCGAGAGCACCTCCACGTCGAAGCCAAATCCGGAGGAGCGCGCAAGGCTGAACAGCAGCTTGGCCTCGGGGCCGCGGAAAGCCTTGAACCCGCATTGGGTGTCGGCGACGTCCAGGCTGGTCAGGGACCGGGTGATCTGGTTGAAGGCCCAGCTGCCGNCCCGCCGGCCACTGCTGCGGACCGCACCCGCCCCAACCCGGCGCGATCCGAGCGCCACTTCGGCGTGCTCCAGCGCGGCGAGGAGCAGAGGAAGATCATTGACGTCGGAGGCGCCGTCGGCGTCCAGGAAGGCGATCGACTCACCGTGCGCGGCCGACACCCCCATGCGGACCGCGGCGCCCTTGCCCGAGTTCCACGGCAGCCGCAGGACCCGACCACCGGGCAGATCCGCGAGCAACTCCTCGGCGATCGCAGCGGTGCCGTCCGTACTGCCGTCGTCAACCACAATCACCTCGGCACCGGGGATCCTGTGCATGACCGAGATCAGCGGGGGTAGCGAGCCGGGCAGGCGCATCGCCTCGTTGTAGGCGGGGATGACAACGCTCACAGGCACGCGGTCCAAGACTCACTCCTAGGCCGCGACGACGGAGCCGATGACTGAAGCCACCGAGGCGCAGCGGTTGGTGACGGCCGATCGAGATCAGCAAACAGTTTTAGGCGTTCTACCGAAACGCGGCAAAGTATGCATGCTAGAGTTTCCTTTTGTTTCATTTACTGGCAATGTGACACAATGGGCATCTCTTGAGTACAGGTGGACATCTATTGAGCGTACGTTGGACTATCAGACGGTCATCTGGCGATGTGTAGCATACGGATGAGGCAGAACAGCTCGGACAGGGGGTGGCCGATCCCCCGGAGCGCCTCGGATCATCCTGGATCGGACGGTCGGCCAGGTCGCGGTGCGGCGACCCGGCGCCCGCGGGCGTGCACGCTGCGGAGCAGAAAAACGCGGCAGGCGGGCCGGCGGGGGACCAACCGCCGACACCGGGTACGGATTTGCGAACCGTGGATCGGCGACGCCACGACGATTCCGGGGCCCGGCGTCGACCGGACCGGACCGGAAACGGTCGGGCTGTCGCTGTCGGGCGACCCGCCGGTAGCACCCGGGACGGTGAACTTCCGGAGACCTTCGGAAATGGAAGGATGGAGATCAACCTGTCGCGGGGGATAACCGCGCACCGGCGGATTTCCGACGTCCACCCGCGTCACGAGGCCTCCCCGAGCGGCCCGCTTCTGGGATGATCCNCCAAGGGTTCCGGCCAGGGCGGATGGAGGAGCCATGCCACGACCCGAGCGCGCAGGTCGGGCCCGGTCGCATGCGGCCGGGGCGGGCGAGGCGGACGCGCAGCTGCGCGGTCTCATCGATGCGGGTCGCAGCAAGCTGCCCCCGAGAACGGCGATGCGGGCCCGCGACGCCGCCCGGCCCACCGACGCCGACCTCGCCGAGGCCGAGCGATCGGTGGTACTGCATCGCGGATCACGCCCCGCACCGGCGACCCCGTCGACCAGCCCCACCGACCCGGTCCGCCGCGGCGGCCCCAGCAGCGCCGGAGCCGGTCGTGCCGAAGCCAGCAGCGCCGGAGCCGAGAGCGCCACGACCGACCGCCGCGGCCGGGGTGCCCGCAGGACCCGCCGACGCTCCGACCGCGGATCCGCCGGACCGCATGAGAGCGGCCCTGCCGAGACCGGGTCCTCGAAGAACAGGTCTCAGGAAGCCGACGAGGCCGACCCGGGCACCGACGGTACGTCCCCGGTCCGCTCGTAGGCCGAGAGCATCCGAAGCCGCCGCACGTGTCGTTGCTCCCCGCTGAACGGCGTGGTGAGGAAGACCTCGGCGAACGTCAGGGCCGCCGTGACGGTGTACATGCGCGCGCCGAGGCTCAGCACGTTGGCATCGTTGTGCTGGCGGGCCAGCGTCGCCGTCTGCTCGCTCCATGCCAGGGCCGCGCGCACCCCGGCGACCTTGTTCGCCGCGATGGCCTCCCCGTTGCCCGATCCCCCGATGACGATGCCCATGCTGCCCGGTTCGACAGCGGTGGCGGCGGCGGCGGCGAGGACGAACGGAGGGTAGTCATCGTCGGGGTCGTACTCGACAGGACCATGGTCGACGGGCGCGTGGCCCAGCTCCACCAGACGCTCGGCGAGCGCCTCCTTCAGGTGGAAGCCCGCATGGTCAGATCCCAGATGGACACGCATGATGTGTCATCATGCCCGATCACGTGAGGATCGGGTCCTGGTCCCAGGTCCGTTTGAGCTCGTGGAAGCCGGGGGTAGCAGCGACGAGCAGAACTCCGTCCCAGAAGACCGCTTCGGTCGCGTCCGCGGGCAAGGGTACGGACGTGGGTGTGGGTGTGGGTGTGGGTACGAACGTGGCCGCGGGGGTGTCGAGAGTTTCGGCGCTCATGTGGTCTCCTCGGTCGACGGCACCGTTCGACCGGGATCAACCCGTCGGGGTGGTGGTCACTTCCCGCTCACGGCGAGATAACCGGCGACCCTGTTCACCATGGCAGCGAACGGAACGGCGGCGATGGCACCGGGGATGCCGGCCAACACGCCACCGGCCGACAGCGCGATGACAATCGCGAGCGGATGCAACCGCACCGCCCGCCGCATGACCAGCGGCTGCAACAGGTGCCCCTCGACCTGCTGCACGGCCAACACGACACCCAGAATGATCAACGCATCCGGCACGCCATTCGAGACCAGGGTCACCAGTACCGCCGCGGCGCCGGCCACCGTCGCCCCGACAATCGGGACGAACCCGCCGAAGAACGTCAGCAGGGCCAGCGGCGCGACGAGCGGGACACCCACGCCGACCAGGCCGATGGTGATACCGATCGCGTCGACCGCCGCGACAAAGACCGTCCCACGAATGTAGCCGGTCAACGTGTTCCACGCCTCCCGACCGGCGCCACGCACCCGCTCCTCCGCTCCGTCCGGGAAGCGGGTGACGATCCAGTTCCAGATACGATCCCCGTCGTACAGGAAGAAGAAGGTCGAGAACAGGGTGACGAGCAGGCCGGTGAGCACCTCGGCGGCCACCGAGGCGCCGGAGATCACCCCGGAGACCAGGCGCCCCCGGTTGTTCGCCAGGCTCTTGCGGATGTCGTCGACCAGATTGTCGATCTGGCTCTGTGACAGGTGGAGCGGACCGTTTCTCAGATAGCCGCGGATCTGCTCGACGCCCTCGCTGACCTGATCGCTGACCGTGGGGATCTCGTTCGCTGCGTTGAAGCCCACCGCCACCCCGGCACCCACGAACACCGCGAAGAACACGAACAACGCGGTGAAGGCAGCGCCCAGCCGGTTCATACCGAGCCGCTGCAGCCGGTGCGCGAGCGGATGGATGAGAGCGGCGATGAGCAGCCCGGCGATGAGCGGAATCACCACGATCCGGACCCGTCCCACGACCATCAGCAGGATGTAGATGGCCGCGCCCGTGACGATCAGACGCCACGACCAGCCCGCCGAGACCCGCAGCGCGACCGGGATGTGATAGTCGGCCCGCCGAGCCGGGGACTCCCCCCCGCCGGCGGCCCGCGGCCCGCCTGGTGGCTCGGATGCCGCCGCCTCGGGCATCGGCGCGGTGGGCATCGGCGCGGTGGGCATCGGCGCGGTGGACGACCCACCGCCGGCCGGAACGGCTGAGGCCCGGCGAGCCCGGTGAGGGCGCCCGGGGACGCGACCGAGCCCCGCCACCCGTCTCACCGGCGGCTCCCTTCCTGTCCTGCCCTCTTCCTGCCTTCCCGCGACCGCGCGGACATCCCGATCCTCCCGCAGGCTGGTCACGCGGAAGATGTCGCCATCGTGCCGCATCGGCGACCAGCGAGAGCGGGCACCCCGCGCCAATCACCACAATCCACCATCTCCGGCACCGGTACCACGGCCGACGGCCCGACCACCACGTCCCCGACCACCACGTCCCCCGGCGGCGACCGTTCCCCTCATCGGCGTGGGAGACTGGGAACACGGTGATGACCGTGTGCAGTCCTGCAAGTCCGTGCCGTCCGAAAGGAACCGGGTGCCCAACAACCTCNCCCGCGACGAGGCGCGCGAGCGCGCCCGCCTGCTCAACGTTGCCTCCTATGACGTCGAACTCGACCTGACGACCGGCCACGAGACCTTCCGCACGTCAACCGCGGTCATCTTCACCTGCGTCGAGCCTGGGGCGTCGACGTTCATCGAGCTCGCCGCCGCGAAGGTCGACGAGGTCGTTCTCAACGGAGCGCCGCTCGACCCCGCCGCGGTGTTCGACGGCGAGCGGATCCGGCTCGATAACCTCGCGGAGTCGAACCGGCTCACGGTGGTGGCGGACGGCGTCTACTCCCGCACCGGTGAGGGCCTGCACCGCTTCGTCGACCCGGTGGACGAGGCCGTTTACCTCTACACCCAGTTCGAGACGTACGACGCGCACCGGATGTACGCCTGCTTCGACCAGCCCGACCTCAAGGCGACGTTCACCCTCACGGTCACCGTCCCGGCGGACTGGAAGGCGATCTCCAACAGCGCGGTCGCCGCGGTGGCGGAGGCCGCGATCGGGGTGCGCACCATCCGCTTCCTGACCACCCCGGTGATGTCGACGTACATCACCGCGCTCGTCGCCGGCCCGTACCACGAGGTCCGCGACCACCACGACGGCATCGACCTGGGCCTCTACTGCCGCCGATCGCTGGCCGAGTTCCTCGACCCCGCCGAGCTCTTCGAGATCACCAAAGCCGGGTTCGACTTCTACCACCGGGTGTTCGACTACCGGTACCCGTTCGGCAAGTACGACCAGTTGTTCGTGCCCGAGTTCAACGCCGGGGCGATGGAGAACGCCGGCTGCGTGACCTTCCTGGAGGAGTATGTCTTCCGGGCGAAGGTGACCGAGGCCCGCCGCGAGCGGCGCGCCGAGACGATCCTGCACGAGATGGCGCACATGTGGTTCGGTGACCTGGTCACCATGCGCTGGTGGGACGACCTGTGGCTGAACGAGTCGTTCGCCACCTACATGTCGGTCCTCGCCCAGGTGAACGCGACCCGCTTCACCAACGGCTGGACGACCTTCGCCAACGCGGAGAAGGGCTGGGCCTACCGCCAGGACCAGCTCTCCTCCACGCACCCGATCGTCGCCGACGCCCCGGACATGGACGCGGTACGGACGAACTTCGACGGCATCACCTACGCCAAGGGCGCCTCGGTGCTCAAGCAGCTCGTGGCCTGGGTCGGCCAAGAGGAGTTCCTCGCCGGGCTGCGGGCGTACTTCCGCCGCTACGAGTACGCGAACACGTCGCTGCGCGACCTGCTCGACGAGTTGGAGAACGCCAGCGGGCGGAACCTTACCGCCTGGTCCGCGGACTGGCTGGAGACCACCGGCGCGAACACCCTGCGGCCGCGCTTCTTCACCGACTCCTCGGGCCTGTTCACCTCGTTCGACGTGGTGCAGGAGCCGGCGTCGGCGCCGCCGACCGCCTCGCGCACGCTGCGCCCGCACCGGCTCGCGATCGGCCTTTACGATCGGGACGCCACCGGCGCGCTGGTCCGGCGGGAACGGGTCGAGCTCGACGTGACGGGCAAGCTCACCGAGGTCGCCAAGCTCGTCGGTGCCCGCCAGCCGGATCTGATCCTGCTCAACGACGACGACCTCACGTACGCGAAGGTGCGCCTCGACGAGCGGTCGCTGGCCACGCTCGTCGAGGCGATCGGCGCCATCTCCCAGTCACTGCCCCGGACGCTGTGCTGGGCGGCGGCCTGGGACATGACCCGCGACGCCGAACTCGCCGCCCGGGACTACGTCCGGCTCGTGCTGTCCGGGGTGACCGCTGAGGACGACATCGGCGTGGTGCAGTCGCTGCTGGCCAAGGCGGACCTGACGATCGACACCTACGGCGACCCGGCAAACCGGAAGCCCGCGCTGCGCGCGCTGACGGAACGCGCCGAGGAGCTGGCGCGCGCCGCGGCCCCCGGCAGCGACCTGCAGCTCGTCTACACCACCTCCTTCGCCCAGGCCGAGGAGGCCGACCAGGTGGCGCGGATCCGGGCGCTGTTCGAGGGCACCGACGTCATCGAGGGGCTCGTGCTCGACACCGAGCTGCGCTGGACCCTGCTGACCCAACTCGTCGCCCGGGGCGTGTACGCCGACGCCGAGATCGACACGGAGCTCGCCCGCGACCGCACCGCCACCGGCGAGAAGCGAGCTGCGACCGCGCGGGCGGCACGGCCGACCGCGGCGGCGAAGGCCGCAGCCTGGTCGGCGGTCATGGACTCGGACACCCTGTCGAACCACTTGGCCGCCGCGACGATGGGCGGTTTCTGGATCTCCGACCAGCTCGAGCTGACCCGGCCCTACGTGGACCGTTTCTTCGACGAGATCGCTGGGATCTGGGAGACCCGCAGCTTCGACATGGCCTCCACCATCACCCAGATGCTGTTCCCGGCGTCGGTGATCGAACCGGAGACGGTGGCGAAGGTCGACGCCTACCTGGCCGAGCACAACCCGGTCCCGCCCCTGCGGCGGGCCCTGCTGGAAGGCCGCGACGGGCTCGTCCGGGCGCTGGCCGCACGCAAGAAGGACATCGAGGCGGCGGCGTAGCGTACCCGCATCAGGCCGGTCGGAGCCGGCCGGGCCGGGAGGAGCCGGCCGGGCCGGGAGGAGCCGGCCGGGCCGGGAGGAGCCGGCCGGGCCGGGAGGAGCCGGCCGGGCCGGCTCCTCCGGGATCAGCGGGGTCAGGGCGTCGGGCTGACCGCCAACGAAGGCTGCGTCGGGGGGAGGGTCCCGGCGGCTGCGCCGCCCGCGCCACCTGCCGCGTCCGCGAGCTGGCGGATGCCGGTGATCAGGCCGCCGACCAGATCGCCCAGCGCGAAGCTGGAGGCCATCGTCAACGCGGCGAGCCCGGTGGCCGAGTCGCTGATCCGCTTCCTGGCGGCCGGGGTCGTGGCGATCCGTACGAACCGCTGCCCGGGCGAGACGAGGATCAGCACGGCGGCATCCCGCCCCGCGTCGTTGACGAGGTTCGCGAGGATCCGCTCGGCGGCGAGCCGGACGTCGCCGCGCACCGCGCCGATCCGGATGCTGACGTGGATGCCGGTACGCGTCTCGGCAAGCTCCCGGGCCCGGTTCAGCCGGTCGAGCTGCTCGTGGGTGAACGGCTCACCAGTTGCCACTGGCACCACCCGCGCCGGGAAGGGCGGTCTTCGTCTGCTCGCCCTCGATCTCCTCCGGCTTGGAGCCGATCCAGATCTCGTCGTGCTCCCAGGGCTGCCCCGGGCGGTAGCGCACCGGCCCGCTCTTGCGGCTCGACCACGCGGCCAGCAGGATCGCGATGACGAACCCACCGACGATGGTGCCGCCGTAGATCGCCCATGACTGCACGGCCGTGAGCGGATCGGGGTTGTAGGGGGTTCCGATCTCCCCGGCCGAGGCGCTCACCGCGAACACCGGCACCGCGAACAGCGCGAGGCCGACAACGGTGAGAACCCGGCGCGGCGCGATCCTGGATCGCGACCCCGGCGCGGGGTGTGCCCCCGGCCACGGGCGGGAGGTGCCGGCGAACGGCAGCCATCGGGTCTGGCGCGGTCGACGTCGAGTCACGCAGCGAAGATTACCGGGAAATGGGGTTACGGTCCTCGTCTGGGGATGCCGCACCGGTGGACGACACGCCCCGGACCTGGGCAACCCGGACCTGGGCGAGGAACTCGCCAAGCCGGCGCACGTCCGGATCGGTCAGCAGACGTTCCACCGTAACCGGCCGACCGGCGGAGTCGGTCACCGGGAGCCGCCAGTTCGGATAGGCGTCGGTCGTGCCCGGCAGGTTCGGCTGATGCCGGTCGCCCAGCGCGTCACCCGGCGACCCGAGCACGATGCGGCACGAAGACCGCACCAGCAGCCGGTGCAGCGCGAAAACGATCTCCTGCCGAACGGCGGGGTCGAACTCCGGCCGGCCGCGCCCGCCGGGGTTCCCCCGTCCGCCGAGGCCCGCCGCCGCGCCCGCCGGATCCACCAGCCCCTCGGATCGCACCAGCTCGACCAACGCGTCCCGCTCGGCTCGCCAGCCGGCCGCCTCGGCCTCCTCCGAACGCCCGAGCAGCCCCAACCGGGCGCGGGTGCGCACGTGCTCGCCCTCGAGGTAGCCGGCGGCGGTGGGCAGGTCGTGCGTGGTGAGGCTGGCCATCGTCGCCGCCCGGTACGCCGTCGGCGGCAACGGGCGGCCCTCGGCGTCCTGCTCGAACCACAGCACCGTCGAACCCAGCACGTTCATGCGGGCGAGCGTCGTCGCCACCGATGCCTCGACGGTACCCAGATCCTCCCCGACGACGACGGCGCCGGCACGGGCGGCCTCCAACGCGAGCAGGCCGAGCATCGCCTCGGCGTCGTAACGCACGTATGTCCCGTGAGCGGCGCCCGCCCCAGCCGGAATCCACCACAGCCGGAACAGGCCGAGGATGTGGTCGACCCGCAGCCCGCCGCCGCGGCGCAGCACCGAGGCGACCATCTGACGCAACGGCGCGTACCCGGCCTCGGCCAGGGCGTCCGGCCGCCACGGCGGCAGCCCCCAGTCCTGGCCCTGCTGGTTGAAGGTGTCCGGTGGGGCCCCCACGCTCGCGCCGACGGCGAGAACGTCCTGCAGCGCCCAGGCGTCCGCACCGCCCGGATCGACGCCGACGGCCAGGTCGTGCACGATCCCGGCGGCCATCCCGGCGGCCCGGGCGGCGGCCTGCGCCGCGGCGAGCTGCTGGTCGCAGCGCTGCTGGAGCCACACGTGGAAGGCGACACGGTCGGCCAGCTGCGCCCTCGCCTCGGCGACGGCGGGCGCGCCCGGATGAGCGAGACGCGCCGGCCAGGTCCGCCAGTCCGGGCCGTACCGCTCGGCGAGCGCGCTCCAGGTCGCGAAATCGATCAGGTCGGACCCGGCCGGCTCGGCGGCGGGCTCGGAAGCGGCGGACCCGGCGGATGCCACCTGCTCGCCGCCACGCCGGAAGACCTCGAAGAGCAGTTCCAGCGCGGCCAGCTTCGCCCGCCACACCGCGTCCCGATCGAGCAGACCGTCCCGCCGCCCGTCGCGACGGGCGCCGCGGGCGAGCTTGTCAACGGCAGCCCGGGTGGCGGGATCGGCCCGGGCGTACTCGGGCGTCCGCTCCGGTCGCAGGTAGAGCGGGGAGACGAAACGGCGGCTTGCGGGCGAGTAGGGGGACGCCGCGACGGGCAGGGTCGGCGCACCCGCATGCAGCGGATTCACCAGCAGCACGTCGGCACCCGCCCGGCCCGACCAGTCGGCGAGCGTCGCGAGATCGCCATAGTCCCCCATCCCCCAGGACGACGTCGAGGTGAGCGCGTAGAGCTGGATCATCCAGCCCCAGGCGCGGGCCGGCGGGGCGAGGGCGGCGGGGCCGGGCACCGCGGCCGGCACGGCAACGACCTGGCAGCGATGCCGCTCGGTTCCGGCGTCGATGTGCAGCACGTGGTCCCCCAAGGGCAGACCCGCCGGGAGCCCTATCGGCCGGGCGACCCAGGGCACGCCGTCGAGCACCCGCTCGGCCAGGGGGGCGCCAGGGGGATCGAGGACGATTCGGCCGCCGGTGCCGAGCTCCAGCTCAGCGTGTGGAATGATCTCCACGGGCGTGTGAACGACCACCGGGCGCGGTGCTGCGGCGACGACGACGGCGCAGGCCGGCACCCGGCGTCGCCAAGGCCGCTCCAGCGCCGCCGCGAGCGCTGCGGCGGGATCCGTCGGATCGACCCCCGCCAGCCGCAGGACGGCCCGGACGGTGTCCGGCGCGACCTGTACCGGGACACCGTCGGCCCCGAGGTAGGACGTCGCCACGCCGGACACTGCGGCGAGTTCGGCGAGGACCGGGTCGATGGTGGGGTCCACCACCGGCGTCCCAGCGGGCTGCGGTCCCGCCGGGGCGGTGGGACCGGCGGGGGNCGCGGGGGNCGCGGAGGACGCAGACGCGGATGCGGTGGGCACGGCGGGGCAGTCGGAAGTCACGGCCTGGGATTCTCGCCCGCGCGGTCCGGAGGCGAAGCAGCGCCGTCCGGCGGGTTCGGCGCCGGACCCGGTGTGGTGGCCGGGCCCAGCGGACCGGGGTCGTCAACGACCGGCAGCCGCATCCGCAGCAACGCCCCGCCACTCGGGGAACTCTCCGCGGTGACGGTACCCCGGTGGGTGTGCACGGCATCCGCGACGATCGCGAGGCCGAGCCCGGATCCGGGCAGGCCCCGCGCGGAGGTGGCCCGGTAGAAGCGGTCGAACACCTGCACGCGGTCCTCCGGCGCGATGCCCGGTCCGTCATCCGCGACGGTTACCTCGCCGTCCCGGGAGCCGACCCGGACGACGGAGGCGGGCGGCGAGAACTTCACGGCGTTGTCGAGCAGGTTGGTGATCGCCCGTTCGAGCATGTTCGCCCGCCCGTCGACCGTCGAGGGAGTCGCGTCGAGCTCGATGCTGATGCTCTTGCCGGTGGCGCGGCGCCGGGCCCGTTCGGCCGCGGCTCGCACGATCTCCGCGAGATCGAGCCGTTCCACCTCCTCGGTGGGCGCCTCGTCCCGGGCGAGCTCAACCAGTTCGCTGACGAGGCCGGACAGTTCGCGCATCTGCGCGTCCACGTCGCGTAGCAGTGCCTCATGGTCGGCCGCGGGCAGCGCGCGATGCGGGTTCGCCTCGGCGCGCAGCAACAGTTCGATGTTCGTACGCAGGCTCGTCAACGGGGTGCGCAGCTCGTGGCTGGCATCGTCGACGAGCTGGCGCTGGCGGGCCCGAGATGCCTCCAGCGCGCGCAGCATGCTGTTGAGGCTCTCCGCCAGCCGGGTGATCTCGTCGGATCCGGTCACCGGGATGAGCGCCGACAAATTCTGGGTACGAGCGACCTCCTCGGCGGCCGCGGCCGCGGCGTCAACGGGTTTGAGCGCGGCACGTGCCACGATCTGTCCGGCGAGCACCGAGCCGACCACCCCGACGATCCCGACGACAAGCAGCACCAGCGCGAGGTCGCGCAGGGTCCGGTCGACGTCGGTGGTCGGCCGGGCGAGCTGCAATGCACCGCCGGACGCGGGACGTTGCAGCGGAACCGTGACAAGCCGGTAGGACTGCCCGTCAACGGCGATCGTGCGCAGGTTCTGGGCCCGCTCCCGCCGGGCCACCTCGGCGTCGGCGGAGTCGACCGGGATCCGCACGCTGTTCCAGGACGAGACGGCGTTCTCCAGCGGATTGCCGGCGGCGTCGAGGAACTGGCCCTCCAGCCCGAAGCTGAACGCCTGCAGTTCCAGCCCCAGCGGGCTGGTCTGGATGGTGCGCGCCGACGCCTCAGCCTGCTCTACGAGCTGGTCGTCGATGGCCTGGTTCAGCACGATGCTGGTCGCCCCCAGCGACACCCCGGCGACGACCGTCACGGCGGCAGCCACCGCCATCCCGACGAGCAGGGCGAGCCGGGCCCGCAACGTCAGCTGACCGAGCGGGGAGGAAANCCGGATCCTGGGGTGACGTCCCGGGTGGACCCGCCGCGCGAACCCGTCCAACCGGCCGGCGCGCCCGTTCACCGCCGCATGCCCCGCTACCGGCTGCCCCACCGCCGGACGACCCGCTACCGGCTGCCCCACCGCCGCATGCCCCGCTGCCGGCTGCGGCCACCACGGCGAGGGCGCGGCCCCCTGGTCGGGGGCACTGCTCACGCCCGGTCCCCCGACGGCTCACGCAGCACGTAGCCAACTCCGCGCACGGTGTGCAACAGCCTGGGCTCGCCGTTCGCCTCGAGCTTGCGGCGCAGGTAGCTCACGAAGACCTCCAGCGAGTTCGACGTCGGGCCGAAGTCATACCCCCAAACCCGCTCCATGATCATGGAGCGGGAGAGCACCTGACGCGGATGAGCGAGAAACAACTCCAGCAGCTCGAACTCGGTCTTGGTCAGAATCAGCNCCCGATCNCCGCGGGTCNCCTGGCGGCTGACCTGATCCAGACAGNCCCCGCCGTAGCGAAGCGTCGAGTCGGGGATCCCTCTGGACCCGGCCGCCCGCACCCGCGCGGCCAACGCCGCCCGGCGGATCAGTGCCCGCAACCGGGCGAACAGCTCCTCCAGGGCGAACGGTTTGACCAGGTAGTCGTCGGCACCGACGTCCAAGCCGCTGACCCGGTCGGCCAAGCCGTCCCGAGCGGTCAGCATGAGCACCGGGACGTCGTCGCCCTGGGCCCGCAGCCGACGGCAGGTCTCCAGCCCGTCCACCCGGGGCATCATCACGTCCAGCACGACGATGTCCGGCCGCTCGCGGCCGATGACATCGAGCGCGTCCGCCCCGTCCACCGCCGTGGCCACCTCGTACCCCTCGAACCGCAGTGAGCGTTCCAGGGACTCCCGGACAGCCGCGTCGTCGTCCACCACCAGTACCCGCACGCCCCCAGTCTGCCTTCACCCGACGCGGTGATGGTGCTGCGCGGGGCCGGTCTCAGGAAGACGTACCGCGATCCTCAGGACGGTTTCAGCCACCGCAAGCCCGGACAGACCGACCGGCACGCCCAGGCCGACCAGATCAACCCCTCAGGTGCGACGGGCCGGGGGCGGGCGGGTCGATCCGTGCCCGCGGCAGATCCGTCCCCTGAGCGTCCGCGTCACCCCCGCCGACCCCGGCATCCGGATCCGCGTCGTCCTCCTCACGGCTCCCGGCGGTCTCCTCGTCGTCGTCGACCATGGTCACCTCACTGCGTTGCACGGAACCGAGCTCGATGCCAGCCGCGCCAAGCGAGGTCCGGACCCGCTCACGCAGCTCACGCGCGACCTCCCACTGCTTGAGCGGCTGGGTCTTGATGGCGACACGCAGGGTGTAACCGTCCGAGGTCATGGTCTCCATGCCCCAGACCTCGGGCTCGGCGAGGATGAGGCTGCTCCACTTCGCGTCCGCCCAGAGCTCGTTCGCCGTCCGGGCCAGCACCCGTTTGGCGGTGGCGACCTCGGTGTCGTAGTCGAGCGGAACGTCGAGCACGGTCCGTGCCCATTGCTGGCTCTTGTTACCGACCCTGGTGATCTCGCCGTTCCGGACGTACCAGACGGTGCCCTCGACGTCGCGCAGTCTGGTCGTCCGGAGACTGACCGCCTCCACGGCGCCGGAGACCGGACCGAGATCGATCACGTCTCCCACCCCGTACTGGTCCTCCAGCAGCANGAACATCCCCGACAGGAAGTCCCGGACGAGGTTCTGCGCACCGAAACCGACCGCGACTCCCAGCACACCGGCGCTGGCGACGATGGGGGCGAGATTGATGCCCAGCTCACCCAGGATGCTGAGGAATGCCAGGCCGAAGATGAAGATGGACGTCACGCTGCGCAGCAGCGAACCGACCGTCGCCGCACGCTGACGGCGCCTTTCCATCAGCACTGCCGGGTCGCCGAACGCGCCCAGCAGAGAGCCGGCCCGGGAACTCCGGAACAACCCGCCCCAACTGCCGGAACCAGTCCGTTCGGTGGCGTGTCCGATGTCGGTGGTGCGCCGGATGAAGCGGTGCAGCAGCGCCCGCACCACGAACGCGATCACTAAAATGAGCGCGATGCGGATCGGGGTACCGAGGAACACCTCAGCCCCGGAGGCGAGATAGTTACTGTGGGTCGTGTTGTAGACGGTGCGACACAGCAGCCCCGGATCGGTCCCGCAGGCGTCCCGCAGCGCGGTCGCGACGCCCTCCAGGGACACCAGCGGGTCGGAGGTCACCGACGGGCTCGGCGAGGGCAGCGGGGTGGGCGTCGTCAGCCCGGACGTCGGGCCCGGCGATCCGGTGGGTGACGGCGAGGCGGACAGCAGCATTCCCAGCGACGGGATGAGAGGCTGAGCCAGCAGGGACGGGGCGGGCGTCACGGCGTCGATCGTCCTTCCGGTAGATTGCGATCATTCGGAGTTCCCCGAGCCGGCCGAGGTCACCGGCCCTCCCGCGCTCGCGGCGGCCGGGGCGGCGGCCGCAGGTCAGTCTCACCCATGCCGGTGGCCCGGCGGTGGGGGCCCCGATCCGGTCGACGGACGGCCACGCTCCGGCCCAACCACTCTCCAACCCAACCCGGCCAGGTCTCCCACTACACTCAAAAAAGCACTTTCCGTATTGATATGGTCACAGAATGGTCGCCCACATGTGACAAAGGCCACGAGATATGTGCAGCGCCACGGCACGAAAGGCGATGACCATGCAAACAGGCTCGCGTTCTGCCGCGGAAGAAGGTTGACTATCCATTGTCACCGGAGACGCTGGGCAGAACGGCCCGCAAAGGGCCCTCGGTGGGCAGGAGGTCGGCGCGTGGCAGAGGCGCTGGTTCTCAATGCCACGTACGAGCCTCTGTGCGTGGTGTCGCAAAGGCGCGCGCTGGTGCTGGTCCTGACCGACAAGGCCGTCATGGTCGAATCGGCCGGGCAGGTTCTTCGGTCCGCGACGGCATCCATCGATGTCCCGATCGTGGTCCGGTTAGCGCGTTTCGTCCGGGTGCCGTACCGCTCGCAGGTCCCGCTAACCCGTAAGGGTGTGCTGGCCCGCGACCATCATCGCTGCGTGTACTGCAATGCTCCGGCAACATCACTGGATCATGTCATTCCACGCTCCCGTGGGGGCCCGCATGCGTGGGAGAACGTCGTGGCGGCCTGTGGCCGCTGCAACCATCTGAAAGCCGACCGGGCCGTCGCTGATCTCGGCTGGCGGCNCCNCACNGCGCCNCNGGCGCCGAGCGGAGCCGCTTGGCGCATTCTGGGCTCCCGTCGGATGGATCCACGCTGGTCGGCCTACCTGAGTACCGACGTGACCGAGGCCGCCTCGGCCTGACGGCGCCCGCCCGGGGCGTCCCTGCCCGCCCGGGGCGTTCCCCGCCTGTTCGAGGCGTTCCCCGGCACGGCGACGGCGGATCGGCCGGGTGCCAGGGTACGGCGGGGCCTACCGGGGCAGGTAACCAGCGTGCGCATCCTCGTCACCGGGGCGACCGGGTACATCGGCGGCCGGCTGGCTCCCCGCCTGCTCGACCGTGGCCACCACGTCCGGGTCATGACCCGGGATCCCGTCCGGCTGCGGGACATCCCGTGGGCCGTCCGGGCGGAGGTCGTCCGCGCCGACGCCCGGGATCCGGAGTCGTTGCGGTCCGCACTCGACGGGATCGAGGTCGCCTACTACCTCATCCACTCGATCGACAGTGGTGGTGACTTCTCCGCGGTCGACCGGCGGGCGGCGAACGCCTTCGCCGCCGCGGCCCGGGCGGCCGATGTCCGCAGGATCGTCTACCTCGGCGGGCTGGGCCCGGCGACGACGGGTGGCACGTCCGCCCATCTGAGCTCCCGCCAGGAGGTCGGGAGGATCCTGCTCGGCTCGGGGGTTCCGACGATCGTGCTGCGTGCGGCGGTCGTCATCGGCAGCGGCAGCGCCTCGTTCGAGATGCTGCGCTACCTGACGGAGCGCCTGCCGGTGATGCTGACGCCGCGCTGGGTGCGGACCAGGATCCAGCCAATCGCCGTCCGGGACGTGCTGCACTATCTGATCGGCGCTCTGGACGTCCCCGACGAGGTCGAGGGCACCTTCGACGTGGGCGGCCCGGACATCCTGACCTATGCGGAGATGATGCAGCGCTTCGCCGCCATCGAGGGGCTGCGGCGCCGGATCATCGTCCCGGTTCCGATCCTGTCCCCCGAACTGTCCTCGCTGTGGGTCGGGCTCGTCACCCCGGTGCCGGGCGGCATCGCGAGGCCGCTCATCCGTTCCTTGCGCAACGAGGTGGTGGTCCACGACCACCAGGTCGCCCGCTGGATCCCCGATCCTGCCGAGGGACTGCTGCCCTTCGACGCCGCGGTGGCCCTCGCGCTGGCCCGGGTGCGGGCGCGTTCGGTGAAGACCCGATGGTCGACGGCGGTGTGGCCGGGTTCGGGAGGCGCATCGGACGACGGGGACGGCGCCGGTGCCACGCACCCCCCGAACGAGCCCCTGCCGACCGACCCGCAGTGGGCCGGGGGATCCCTCTACGTCGACGAGCGCAGCATGGCCGTGGCGGCGCCGCCGGCCTGTCTGTGGCACGTCATCGAGGGCATCGGGGGCGACAACGGCTGGTACTCGTGGCCCCTGGCCTGGTCCGCCCGCGGCTGGCTGGACACCGCCCTCGGTGGCGTCGGTCTGCGCCGGGGTCGGCGTGATCCGCAGCGGGTGCACGTCGGGGAGGCGCTGGACTTCTGGCGGGTCGAGGAGATCGAACCGGGCCACCTGCTCCGGCTGCGTGCCGAGATGAAGCTGCCTGGCGAGGCATGGCTGGAACTACGCTCGATGGTGGACTCCGAGGGCACCACGACCTACTCGCAGCGCGCGAGTTTCCTGCCCCGCGGACTTCCCGGGCAGCTCTACTGGTGGTCGGTCAGCCCGTTCCACGCGGCCGTCTTCGGTGGAATGCTGCGCAACATCGTGCGCAAGGCCGAGGACGAATGGGCCGCCCGCGCCGTCGCCACCGCCTGATCACGCGGCCTTGGCCCGGCTCGTCAGGTGGCCCGGCCCGTCAGGTGGCCCGGCCCCGGATGCTATCCCCAGCACCGGCCCTGGATCNGCGGGTCGAGAGGAGGCTTCCGGGACGGGCCCGCCGAGGGAGACGGATCGGGTCCAACGATCGGTCTCGTCGGGCCGGCAGCACCCGGCTCCTGGTCGGGTATCTCGATGTCGAACCAGACACGCTTGCCCCCGGGGGTCATCTCCACGCCCCAGGCCAGCGCCAGCGCCTCGACCAGCAGCAGGCCCCACCCCGACTCGGGCTCGGGTTTGTTCTCCGCGGCCGCGCCGGGCCGGGGCAGACGCGCGCCTTCCCGGTCCTCGACACTGATCCGCAGCCGACCGGGTTCCATCGACGCCCGCAGTACCAGATCACTGCGGGCGTGCAGCACCGCGTTCGTCACCACCTCGCTGACCAGCAGCGTCGCGTCCTCGACGGAGGTGATCCCGCATTCGGCGAGGACCGAACGCATCGCTGTCCGGGCCTCGCCTGCCGACGCGGCCACCGCGGGCAACGCGAGTTCGAGCAATGGCGGGTTCACGGCCTGCGTGGTGAGCACCACCATGGCGGTGTCGTCGTCGGTCCGGGCCGGGAGATCGGCGGCGATCAGGCACCGTTCGAGCAGCGTGCGGGCGGTCTCCTCGACGGGGCCCTCGCCGGGGCCGTTGACGGTGTCCGGACCGAACCAGCTACGCGCCGCGAAGTTCACCCTGCGCGCCCGGCGCCGCCGGTCCGCCCAGGAGCGGCGTTCCGGCACCCCGGGGGGTGGGCCGAGCGACGGGCCGGGGGCCCGCCGATCCGTCCCCGCCTTCCCGGTCCGTTCCGCCTTCTCGGTCCGTTCCGCCTTCTCGGTCCGTTCCGCGCTCATGCCCTCGCCCTCGCCTCCGGCCGCCACGTCGGCACCCGCTGCGACTTCGACCGCCTCGAGGCCTACCGCGGCAGCCCGGGCCCGCTGTGTGGTAAGACCGCGTCGAAGATTGTCCAGGCCGTCCACGAGCGGTCGGCGTCGCGACTCCACCAGGCCGTCGGTGAACATCACCAACGCCGATCCGGGTGGAAGCGCGACGGTCGTCTCGCTGAACATCGCCCCCTCGCAGACTCCCAGCGGGAGCCCGGGGTCGAGCACCAGATAGTCGGGGTCCTCGTCGNGAAGGATCACCAACGGCGCGAGATGGCCGGCACTCGCGATCGTCGCCCGGCCGGTGTTCCGGTCATAGACGGCGTACATACAGGTCGCGAGCTGGAGACCGGGCAGCAGGCCGACGACCCGGTCGAGCCGGGTCAGCACCTCGACGGGGCTCCAATCCTCCAGGGCGTAGGCGCGCAGCGCCGCCCGCAGCTGGCCCATCACCGCCGCGGCATGCAGGCCGCGGCCCATCACGTCACCGATGGCCACCCCGACCCGTCCCCCGGCGAGCGGTATGACATCGTAGAGATCGCCTCCCACCTCCGTGCCTGCCGTCCCCGGCCGGTACTCCATCGCGATCTCGACCCCGTCGAGTGCGGGGGGATGCGCCGGCAGGAGCGACCGTTGCAGGGTCAGCGCGGACTCCTGTGCCTCGCGGAAGCGTTGTGCGTTCTCCAGCGCGACGGCCCCCCGCCGGGCGAAGTCCTCCAGCAGGTTCACCTCCGCTCCGGAGTAGAAGCCGGTGCTGCGCCCGACGGTGATCGCGCCGAGGATCCGGCCGTGCGCCGGCAACGGGACGGTGACGGTTGGACCGCTCTGGATCCGGCGGAACTGCTGGTAGGCGAGCTCGTACGGGAACAGCGGCACCGGGCGCAGCTCGTCGAAGTCCGGCAGACAGTACGTCTGGCCCTCACGCATGACGACGCCCGGCGGGAATTCGTCCGCGAGCTGGGGCGGCCGCGTGGCGACAATCGCCCGCATAATCTTGCCGACTTTCGGGTCGTGGAAGACCGAGGCACCGAGCCTGACCTGGTCACCCTCGCGCAGCCACACCAGGGCGCCCGTGCCGAGGCGGGGCACGGCGAGTCCGGCGATCAGATCGACGACCCGATCGGGGTCGAGGGAGGTGCCGAGGACGAGACCGGCATCGGCCAGGAAGGACGGATCGGAGCCGCCCGATCCGTCGTCATGGNCCCCCCGAGCACCGTGACACAGCGCGCGGACGGCCTCCCGCGCGGCCCGCAGACCTGCGGACGCCGACCGCCGCACCTGATCGGACCTCCGCGACTCACTGACGAACCCTGATATACCGGGCGCTTGGGGCGAACTCCCGGTGGATGGTTCCGACGTCACGGGCACACCATCACATCCCCGACCGAATCCGATTCCCGGTACCGCTCCGTAACAGCCAGTCACCCGGTCCATCTGCGGAAGTCTAGTTCGGATATCGGATATCACGCATCGGGGGAACGTCGACCCGAGCCGCAACCAGCACCCCATCGCCCTACCTTCGCCCCCACCGACCGAGTTTGATGCTGGACAGGCATCGCCCGACCGAGGAACACGCGCTCCGCCGCGCCGTCCCGACGCGGCGGAGCGGTCCCTGGATAGGCGCACAACAGGGAGCATCTGTCCTAAAAGGACCAGAAAAGCCAGAAGGAGCCAGATGAGGACACATCATTCTGTTGAGGGCCACTCCACAAAGGCACCCTCATCTACCAAGAGAGATAAAATATCTTATTTCTGCCCTCGATCTAGTGTCCAGCGCGGCCACCGAAGCGACGCGGGCGAGGGCAATGAGAACACCGAGGGGAACGAGGGCGCCGAGGCCAGCAAGGACAACAGCGCGGGAGCCGGCGACGCCGGGGAACTGGATCGCCCGAATGGCGCCGACGGCCGGGGGCGGTCGCCCGGCCAGGACGGGACGTGGTGGCGCCGGGCCGTCCTGTACGAGGTGTACCTTCGCAGTTTCGCCGATTCCGATGGCGACGGGATCGGCGATCTGGAGGGGCTACGGCGGCATCTGCCCGTGCTGGCGGAACTCGGCGTCGACGCGATCTGGATCACGCCCTTCTACTCGTCCCCCATGGCCGATCACGGGTACGACGTCGCCGACCATCGCGGCGTGGATCCGCTCTTCGGTGACCTCGCGGACCTCGACGCCGTGCTCGCCGACGCCGCCGAGACCGGGCTCGCCGTGCTGATCGATCTCGTGCCGAACCACTCGAGCTCGGCGCATCCGGCGTTCCAGGCGGCGCTCGCGTCCGCGCCGGGCAGTCCCGAGCGGGGGCTCTACATCTTCCGCGACGGCCGAGGCCCCGGCGGCGAGCAGCCTCCGAACAACTGGGAATCGGTGTTCGGTGGATCGGCCTGGACGCGGGTGGCGGACGGCCAGTGGTACCTGCACCTGTTCGACGCCGAGCAGCCCGACTGGAACTGGGATCATCCCGCCGTCCGCGCGGACCATGCCGCGACGCTGCGGTTCTGGCTCGATCGAGGGGTCGACGGGTTCCGGATCGACGTGACCCACGGGCTGGTGAAGGACACCGAGCTACGGGACAACCCGCCCGGCGCCCGGTTGGCTCCGGACAGCGGGTTCCGCGAGGAGCACGAGCCCCGGGTCTGGGACCAGGACGGGGTGCACGAGATCTACCGCGAGTGGCGCGCGATCACCGACGAGTACACCGCCCGCGACGGGCGTCCCAGGGTCCTGATCGGGGAGACCTGGGTGCGCGACCCGGCCCGGCTCGCCCGCTACGTGCGACCGGACGAGCTGCACCTGACGTTCTCGTTCTCCCTGCTGAGCATCCCCTGGTCGGCGGCGGCCTGGCGGGCCGCCATCGACGCCGAACGCGCCGCGCTGACGGCGGTCGGCGCGCCGGGCACCTGGGTGCTCGCCAACCACGACGTGGTGCGGCCGGCGACCCGTTACGGCGGCGGTCCCACGGGGACCCGCCGCGCGCGCGCCGCTCTGCTCACGCTGCTCGCGCTGCCCGGCACCGCGGTGCTGTACCAGGGCGACGAGCTGGCGCTGCCGCAGGCCGAGGTGCCGCCTGCCGCCCGTCGCGACCCGATCTGGACGCGGTCCGGGGGGACGTCGCCGGGCCGGGACGGCGCCCGGATCCCCCTGCCGTGGTCGGGGGACGCGCCCCCCTACGGATTCACCTCGGCCGGCGCCGACCCGTGGTTGCCGCAACCCGCCGACTGGGCGGACCTCGCGGTCCTCGCGCAGGCGGCCGACCCGATGTCGACCTGGCTGCTTGTGCGCAGCGCGCTCGCCCTGCGCCGCGCCCTCCCCCACCTGCGTGGCGACGACCTGCGCTGGCGGAACGACTCCCCGGCCGGATGCCTGGCCTTCGACCGCCCCGCGCCGGCAGGCTCGTCGGTGCCCCCGACCCCGCCCACCTCGGTGGGGTCGGCCAGTATGACATGCGTGACGACGACCGAGGGGGAGGCGACGATTCCGCTGCCCGGACGGCTGGTGCTCGCCAGCGGACCGGTGGGGTACGACGGCGCGACCCTGACGCTGCCCCCCGACACGACGGCGTGGATCGCACCCCGCGACGGCTGAGAACACCCGTCGCCCGGATCGGACCGCACCGTCGTGCCGCAGAATGGACGGGTGAACCAGTCTCCTCCGCGCACTCTCCCGATCAGCTCCTTCTACGACGCCGCCGGCGGCGAACCGACGTTCCGGAAGCTGGTCGCCCGGTTCTACCAGGGTGTGGCGAACGATCCGGTACTGCGCCCGCTCTACCCGGAAGAGGATCTGACCGGCGCTGAGGAGCGCCTGCGCATGTTCCTCATCCAGTACTGGGGTGGCCCGACCGACTACCAGGAGCAGCGCGGGCATCCTCGGCTGCGGAGGCGGCACGCCCCGTTCGCGATCGGCCCGACGCAGCGGGACGCCTGGCTGAAGATCATGCGGGCCGCGGTCGACTCCCTGGACCTGCCGCCCGATCTCGACAGGCAGCTCTGGGACTATCTGTCGATGGCGGCGAATTCGCTGCAGAACCGACCCGACTGACCGCTCGGTGCCCGCGGGCACCGGCCGGCCCGGGTGCGCCCTCAGTCCCGGGTGAGCTTGCGGTGGGTGACGCGGTGCGGGCGGGCCGCCTCCTGCCCGAGACGGTCGATCTTGTTGGTCTCGTAGTCGGCGAAGTTCCCCTCGAACCAGAACCAGCGCGCCGGGTCCTCGTCGGTTCCTTCCCAGGCCAGGATGTGGGTGGCGACCCGGTCGAGGAACCAGCGGTCGTGGGAGATGACCACGGCGCAGCCGGCGAACTCCAGCAGCGCGTCCTCCAGGGAGCGCAGCGTCTCCACGTCGAGGTCGTTGGTGGGCTCGTCGAGAAGCAGGACGTTGCCGCCACGCTTGAGGGTGAGCGCGAGGTTCAGCCGGTTACGCTCCCCACCGGACAGCACACCGACGGGCTTCTGCTGGTCCGGCCCCTTGAACCCGAATGACGACACGTACGCCCGGCTCGGGAAGTCGACCTTGCCGACGACGATGTGGTCGAGGCCGTCGGAGACGACCTGCCAGACGTTCTTCTTCGGGTCCAGGCCCGAGCGGGTCTGGTCGACATAGGCGATGTCGACGGTGTCGCCGATGACGAGCTCTCCGGCGTCCGGCGCCTCCTGGCCGGTCAACATCTTGAACAGGGTCGTCTTACCGATGCCGTTGGGGCCGATCACGCCGATGATGCCGCCGCGCGGCAGGGTGAACGACAGGTTGTCGATGAGAAGCCGGTCATCGAAGCCCTTGGTGAGCCCCTTGGCCTCGATGACCTGGTTGCCGAGCCGGGGGCCGGGCGGGATCTGGATGTCCTCGAAGTCGCGCGGGCGCGCCCGGTCCGCCTCGGCGGCCAGCTCCTCGTAGCGGGCGAGACGCGACTTGCTCTTGGTCTGGCGGGCCTTCGGGTTGGACCGGACCCACTCGAGTTCCTGGGCGAGCACCCGGCGCCGCTTGGCGTCCTTCTGGCCTTCGACCTTCAGCCGGGCCGCCTTGTTCTCCAGGTAGGTGGTGTAGTTGCCCTCGTAGGGCAAGGCACGGCCCCGGTCGAGCTCGAGGATCCAGCCGGCGACGTTGTCCAGGAAGTACCGGTCGTGGGTGACGGCCAGCACGGCGCCCGCATAGCGGGCGAGGTGCTGCTCCAGCCAGGCGACGCTCTCGGCGTCGAGGTGGTTGGTCGGCTCGTCGAGCAGGAGTAGGTCGGGAGCCTCAAGCAGGAGCTTGCACAGCGCGACCCGGCGGCGCTCACCGCCGGAGAGCAGGGTGACGTCGGCATCGCCGGGCGGCAGCCGCAGCGCGTCCATGGCCTGGTCGAGCTGGCTGTCGAGCTCCCAGGCGTTCGCGGCCTCGATCTTGTCGATAAGCTCGGCCTGCTCGGCGAGGAGGGAGTCGAAGTCCGCGTCGGGCGCGGACATCTTCTCGTTGATCTCCTCGTAGCGGGCGAGCACCCGGCGGATCTCGCGCACGCCGTCCTCGACGTTGCCGCGGACGTCCTTGGTCTCGTCCAGCGGGGGTTCCTGGGCGAGCATGCCGACCGTGTAGCCGGGGCTCAGGGTCGCCTCGCCGTTACTCGGCTGATCGAGGCCGGCCATGATCTTGAGCAGGGACGACTTCCCCGCGCCGTTCGGGCCGACTACCCCGATCTTGGCTCCGGGGAGGAACGACAGGGTCACATCATCGAGGATGACCTTGTCGCCATGGGCCTTGCGCGCTTTGCGCATCTGGAAGACGTACTGCGCCATGCCATCAACCCTAGGGCATCGCGCCCGCGTTCCTCACAGCGGTGATCGGTGGCCCGTCGGCCGACGTCGGGGACCGGCGGATCATCGGATGCCGTCCGGCCACCGGACGGCATCCGGTGGGTACCACACCACAAAGAAGGGCACGGACTGTGGAGGCGGCCACTGTGGGGGGCGACCACTGAAACGTGGGGGCGTGGAGGCGACCACTGAAACGGAGATGACGAGCACGGGGAGGACGGCATGCTCGCGAGTGACCATCGGCTCGGGCTGGCGGCCGAGGCGTTCATCTTCGGATATCCCCTGGTCAGCAACGTCCGGCTGAGCGTACGGACGGCGGCTGAGGGAATCGGGCCAATCCGGCCCGCCGGGTACAACGCCTTCGCTCACGAGACGGAACCGCCCGCGCCACTGTCCTGCTTCGTCAGCGTCGACAACGACGCCCTGTGCTCGGTGGCCGAGGTCGACCTCACGCCGGGTCCGCTGGTCCTGCGGATCCCCGACACGCCGGATCGTTACAGCGTTATGATCTTCATGGACGCCTGGCGGAACAACTTCGCCTACGTGGGACGGCGAACCACCGGCGGACGAGGTGGGCGCTATCTGCTCGTCCCGCCGGGCTGGACGGGCAGCGCGCCCGCGTCGCTGGCCCGCATCGAGGCACCGACCCGGCTGCTGACGCTGATCAACCGGTTCGGCTTCGACGGCCCGGCGGACATCGCGGCGGTGTCCCGGCTGCAGGAGGAACTGGACCTGAGCCCGCTGGATTCCGAGGCCCGCCGCGCGGAGGGACCGCCGGAACACTCGAAGAGGGTCTGTGACGACCTCCGGTTCTGGGAGGAGCTGCGCATCTGGCTGCGCGCCTATCCTCCGTCGCGGGCCGAGGCCGAGTACGCCCGCCACTTCACCTCGCTCGGGATCCTCGACGATCCTTCGCCGTACGTCGACCCCAACCCGGGCCTCGCCTGGTCCCTGCGCACCGGGCTGCGCGCCGGCCGCGACAAGCTCGAACGGGTGGCGCACGCCGGCCGGGCGCTGACGAACGGCTGGGTGAGCACCCCGCATGCCCTCGACTTCAACCTGGACCGACTCGGACCGGGCACGATCGACGATCCGGCCTGGCGGATAAGCGATCGGGCACAGGCCCGTCTCGCCCGGGCGATGGCCGCCCGACTGCCGCGGGGTGCGACACACGGCTATGAGGAGATCCAGGCGAGCCGTGCCATCGACACGGACGGCCGCCAGCTGAGCGGGGCCCACCGGTACCTGCTGGAGCTGGTGCCGCCGCCGCAGGCCGCGTTCTGGTCGCTGACGATGTACGACGCGCCCGAGTACTACCTCGTCGAGAATCCCCTGCACCGGTATTCCCTGCGGAGCGGCGACCGCGATCTGCGCCGCGGTCCGGACGGCTCGGTGCGCATCCTGCTCCAGAGTGATCCCCCGGAGGACGGCGGGCCGCTTGACAACTGGCTGCCCGCGGCGGTCGGCGATTTCCGGCCCGTCCTACGGATCTACGAGCCGGGGGCCGACGTCCTCGACGGAACGTACGTGCTCCCTCCCATCCGCCGCATCGACCGATCACCGGGCCAGCCGATCATCAGGACGACCGTTCACCGGGGCGTCGGGGCGCCGGGGCAGGCAGGTCACCCGGGCGGGCAGGTCAGCCTCGACGATCATCGATGATGATGCGCAGCGGCGGCCGACGTCCCTCGCCGACCTCATCGACCTCCCCGAGGGATCCGAGCACGGTGACCGGCGGGCCGGCAGCCGGCCGGGAACCGTCCCGTGCGGCCAGCCGCACGGGCAACACCTGCTGATCGAGGAAATGTTCCCGTCCGGAAGGGCTCGTCGCGTAGTAGGCCACGGTGATGGAGGTGCCCCGACCGTCCCGCACGGTGCTTGCCGACGGACGGCCGAGGGATCCGGAATGCACCCGGGACCGACCGGAGTCGTTGCGGTCAGTCACGATTCCGGTGCTGTCCATGCCGCCAGCGATGTTGGCAATACTGGTGATACTGATGACATCGGTGGTATCGAGGCCGTCCGCGTCGACGGTGAGGATCATCGAGGTGGGGATCCGCGGATGGACCGGAATCGACAGGCGGCGGACACCCTCGGTGAGCACGACGCGGGCGGAACGGGCGCCCGCGGGCGCGGCATCCACTCTCAGGGTCNCCGCCNCCCGCCTGCCGCTCCTGACCGCCAGCCGTTCGACCCGCGCGGTGGAGGGCGAGGCGGGNGAGCGGTCGTAGGCCGATGCCAGGCGGAGCAGATAGGCCGGGCGGTCCGCGTGGTCAGCGGCCACGATGAGATCGTCGACCCCCCGCGACACGGCGAACAGCACAGGATCTTCGAGCTTCGGCCCGTTCGCGGTCACCGGAGTGGGATGCCCGAGAAACGGCGGGTTCGCCGCGACGAACACGAGCGGATCGCCCGGCAGCCGGTCCAGCATCGCGCTGAGGTCACGGTCGTGCCCGGTGAGCGTGAGGTTGGCGCGCACCGCCCCGACCAGGACGACGGCCGTGAGCGCCAGGATGGCGGCGCCGGTCCCCGCGACGGCGATGAGCCCGAGTCTTCGCCCGCGGGCGAAGACGGCTTCGCCGGCCCTGACCAGGCCCTCCGCGCCGAGGTGGACGAGCGGGATGAGCACCGGGACCAGGTAGAAAGGGCCGACGTAGCGGATGCCGCCCCACAACTCGGCCGCGTTCCACGCGCCCCAGAAGCCGACGTATCCGCCCAGGAAGAGCAGCCCACCCGCACCCAGGAGCGCGGCGGGTGCGGACAGCTGCCGCCGAGCCGCCACGACGATCGCGCAGCCGGCCAGCACCACTCCCCCGCAGGCCCAGCCGCCGAACAGCCACAGGTGGTCGCCGACCGACCGCAGCCCTTCGAGCAAGCCGAAGTCGTGCCTGCCGTCGCCGGGATACAGCTTGCGCACCCCGAAGCCGAGCTTGTCGTCGGGTTCAAGGAGCGTGAACGGCAGCCGCAACGGGTCACCGGTGGCAGCGGCGTTGCTGAGCAGGACAAGCGCCACGGGCGCGGCGAGCCCGCAAAGCAGCCACCGGCCCAGCCAGCAGCGCCCGCCCGTGGAGGTCAGGAGCAGCCAGATCGCGAGCGGAGCCAGGAGCAGGACGACGTCATACGGCCGCACCGCCGCCGCCACGCCGAGGGCGAGGCCCGCGACGACCACCGGTGCCGCCCGTCGGCGGCGCCGTCCCCGCAACACCCCCAGAACGGTCACCTGCAGCAGCACCAGGGTCGGCAAGTAGCTCAGCACCATCGCGCTCTGCAGGATCACCAGCGGGGAGAGGGCGAGCAGGGTCGCCGCCAACGCCGCGGTCCGCCGGCTACCGAAGAGCTCGACGCCCAGCAGGTAGGTGACGACGACCGCCGCCATGACGATCATTGCAAGCGCCGGATCGATGCTTCCCGTCAGCACGATGCCGATTGCGAAGATCGCGGGTACGAAGGGCGTGTACTTCAACACGTAGTGATCGCCGACAACGGTTCCCAGCCACGGCAGGTAGGACCGTGCCGGGTCCGGGGCGGGCGGGAACAGGCGGCCCTCGGCGAGGGTCCTGGCATGCAGGAGGTAGATGCCCTCGTCGTTGTTGACCGACAGGAACGGGAACACGGTGTGCCGGAGGACGACGGCGACCGCCGCGCTCAGAACGGCGAGCACCATCACGTACCGAGCGGGCCCCGAGATGCTCGCGAGACGAACGCGCAGCCGCTGGACGGGAGTCCGCCGACCGCGAGCGGCGTCGGAGGCCGGCGGCCCGGCCGGCGGTTGTTCTCCGTCCGGCCGGGACCGCGGCGTGTCGTTCCGGGGCTCGGCGTCACCCCCGAGCCCAGTGTTACCCCCGAGCCCAGTGTTACCCCTGGGCACGGCGTCACCCCTGGGCGCGGCGACGACCACCGATCCGGGTGTCCCGTGCGCAAGGCCGCTCTCCAAGCCGGGACTCACGACAACCTGCGCATCGATGACGTCGAAGGGCGCCTGCGGCTCTGTCCCGGGTTCGACGGAGACAGGCCCCGTCTGCCCCATCTCGTGCCGGCTGCTCATCCACGGCACGGTACCCAGCGCCCTCGGCCGCAGCGGACGCAGGTCGGTCCGACTCGCCCTCCAGGTCCCCACCATCGGCTGGACGGTCAGGACAGGTCATGGGAGGAGGGAAACGACTGCCAGGGGGAATCGCCGACCGTCACCGCGGACGGGCGCGGTTCGCCGGGCGCCGCACCCGCGCCCTGGAGCCGCCCGGAACCCTCCGGCGGTCCCTCGGCCATCGACGCCATGGCCGTCGCGGCGGATGCCGCTCCGGCCGCATCCGCATCCGCATCCGCACCGGCGACCGGGAAGCCGGCCAGAGCGCCGTGCTCGGATCCCACCAGAGCGGATCCCACCAGAGCGGACGGATCACTGGGAACATCCGTCGCGGCCGCCGCCACCACCGCGGAGCCCGGGCGACGGGCAAGTCGCTCCGAGCGAGCCGCATGCCAGGTGAGCTCGGTTCCGACCGCATCCGCGTCGATCTCGTAGGTAACCCGCCGTTCCCCTTCGCCCGTCTCGAACGACCGCTGCCGCAGCCTGCCGTAGACGAGCGCGCGATCACCCCGGACGAGGCTGGCAGCGACGTTGTCCGCGAGCTGGCGCCAGCAGGAGACCCGCAGGAACAGCGTGGTTCCGTCGACCCAGCGGCTCTCGGAACGATCGAACCGGCGGGGCGTCGATGCGAGGCGGAAGGTGCATATCGACGCACCGTTGGCCGTCATCCGATGATCCGGATCGTCGACCAGGTTGCCGACAAGCGTGATGGTCGTCTCGAGCATGGCGTGCTCCTCGGGTCAGGGACGGATCCGCCGGGCTGGCCGCGAACGGCCTCTCCCACAGTGAGCCGTCACGGCGACTTCGGAAACCCTCGGTTGGTCGCCTGTGGATAACGAGGGTTCGCCCACAGGCCACGCATCCACGGACCCACGCGCACCGGCACGCCGACGCTCGGACCCCACGCCGGTCCGCGACGCATCCCGTCTGCCCACCTGCCACGGACGCCTCAGCGTCGTACCTCGGCCTTCCCAGGAGCTTGACCTTCCCAGGAGACGGCGCGTCCCCGCGTGTTCGATGCCTGGTCGAACCTTGCTACCCTGTTGTAGCTCCCCGGTGGGCCCATCCCCTGCAAGCGCGCCCGTAGCTCAGTGGATAGAGCGAGTGCCTTCTAAGCACCAGGTCGCAGGTTCGATCCCTGCCGGGCGCACTCGGGGATCAGGCTCGCATGCTGCGCCTTTTCGATCCCCTCGTCAGGCCTGCCGGGGGGCCGAGCCCCCCGACACCCCCACGTGCAGCAACCGGTGTAGCAACGAGTCAGGGTCGGGGCCCGGTCAGGTGGCCGTCGAGCCGGCCCAGAGCCCGCCGCTTCTCCCCCATCGAGGCGTGCGCGTAGATCGTCATCGTCACCTCGATCGCCGAGTGGCCCGCGATGTCACGGACGATGTGCGGCGGCACGCCGAGGTCCAGGAGCAGCGTCACGCAGGTGTGCCGCAGCCCGTGGAACACGACCCCGTCGAGCCCGGCCGCCTGACGCAGCGGCATCCAGAAGCGGCGCAGGTTGTCCGGTTCGATCGCCGTTCCGATCTTCGTGGTGAAGACGTGGTCCGTCGTCACCCAGCGGTCGCCGGCCGCGTCCCGTTCCGCCTGCTGGAGCTTGCGATGCTCGGTGAGTGCGTCGGCCACCAGGCCCAGGAGCGACAGCGTGCGCTCCGAGTCCTCCGTCTTCGGCGGCAGCAGCCGCAGCTCCCCGCCGACCCGCTGGAGCGTGTGCCGAATCGTCAGCGTCTCCCGGTCGGTGTCGATGTCCGACCACTGGAGCCCGAGCAGCTCCCCGCGGCGCATCCCGAGGAACAGCGCCAGGACCAGCAGCGCATACAGCCGATTGCCGGCAGCTTCATCGAGAAGCCGGTGTGCCTGCTCGACGGTCAGACCCCGGTCGACGTTGTAACGAGGGGTCGAGACCTGGACGAGCTTCGCCACGTTCCGTCGGATCAGTTCCTCGCGCACCGCCGCCTGGAGCGCGTTGCGGAGCACGGCATGCACGACCTGAACCTGACGCTTCGATGGACGGCGGTTGCAGCACTGGCCGACCGCGCAGCAGCGCCGTTCCTGTTCCGGCCGCGCCTTGTCCCTGCCCATTTCGCAGCACCGGCAGGTGGTTTCCGTCCGCCGGATGAACTGCCGGACGTCCGCACCGCTCAGCCTGTTCAGCCGCTTCTTCCCGAGCCCCGGGATGAGGTACAGCCGAACCGCCTTCTCATAGGTGACATAGGTGTTCGGCTGACGGTTCGGCTTCACCGTCTGCGCGAGCCAGACCGTCAGGAAGCGTTCGACGGTCCATCCGGTGGCGTCCGCCGGAATGCCCTGATCCGAGTTGGCCTGAAGCTCCGTGAGCTTGCCGCGGACGATCTCTTCCGACTTGCCGTAGACCGGCCGCCGCTTGGTCGTCCCGTCAGGCATCAGGACGTAGGCCGCGCCGACCCACAGGCCGTCTCCGCGCTGGTAGATGGAGCCCTGGCCGTTGGCGCGCTTCCTGCGCTCCTTGCGCCGGCCGTTCGACGAGCCGGGGGTGGTACTGGGCATGGGTGACTTCTCCTTGCCGGAAGAACGGGACAGGTTCACGCCGGCCGCGGGCGACGTTGCCCNGTTCCGGTGGCGTTCCGTTCTCTGGCGTTGGAATGGTCTGCCGGGGCGCCGGCCGCGTCCAGGGCGCCTACGGCGTCGCTACGCGATCGGCCTTCGGCCGACCCTGGACCCGTCCGACACCCTGACAGCTTGAAACGCCACCAGAGAACGGAAGAAAAATGTGGTTAGAGCAGGCAGGACTGCCGTTACGGACGGCTGATGTTCGCCGCCGCCGGATCCGTCGATGGATTTCCGTTCGCCGGGACCATTGCCGGAAGTCCAGGCACCTGGCGGAACACGAGCACCGCGTTCACGTCGCCGTAGTGCTCGGTGAAGAAGGCATCCGCGGGAAGGTTCGCGAGGATCGCCGCCAGGTCGCCGACGTCCGCGCCGGGCCGGATCGTCAGCTCGTGGTCACCGGTGTTGGTCTTGTGGGTCGCGACGAGCGGGGAGTCTCCGCCGGGGGTGCGCCACGCGCCGAAGTTGCCAGACGAGAAGATGTTCACAGGACTTCTCTCCTTTCCCGGAGCGGCAACACCTCCTTACGCGGGTCCTGCACCGCCGCCACCACCACAACCCCGGGCGCCCGACCCTGGGAAAGCAGCAGCGGCAACGCCGCCCCGATCCGCTTCTTCACCTCCCGGTCGGTCACATACGCCGTCAGGGAAGCGATCTCATCGACCACCACGACGATCAGCGGCTCACCGACCGTCGGGACGTGCAGCCGGGTGGTTCCCGCGAGCCGGAAGGTCCGGTCCCGCATGACGCTCACCGCGTCGTCGAGGAGATCCGCGATCGCGTCGGTGTCGGTCGCGAACCGGGCGAACAGCGGCTCCCCGAACGCCAGTTCCATCCCGCCCTTCGGGTCGCACACCCACAGCTCCACCAGCCCCGCCCGCACCGCCGGACCGAGACCGCGGACGAGCGACCACAGCACCGAGCCCTTACCCGCCCCGGTCGCCCCCGCGACGAGCACGTGAGTTCCCCGGACCGGCAACGTCCAGGGACGGCCGTCCTCGCACCGTCCGACGGGCACCGCCGACAGCCCGGCGAGCAGCCGCGACGCACGCCCGCCACGGCGGACGAGAGCGGAGGGAACAGCTCCGGAAGGGTCAGAGCCGGCAGGGTCGGCGGAGTCGTCCGGATCGGTGGTGTCGTCCAGGTCCGGCGGAGTGACCGGCCGGGTCAGCGGATCCCGATGGTGGAAGGAGACCCGGACGAACCGAAACGTCTCCGCCCGCACCTGGCAGCGCCGAGCCCGGAACACGTGCCGCAAGGCTTCGGCCTGCTCCGCCCACTCCGCAGTGGTCTGCCCCGGCAGCAGCTCCACCCGCAGCACGTCCACCGACCGCGACGAACGGATCTTCCGAATCCGCGGGAAGTACTCGTCGAACGTCACCTGATCACCGGTCGACGTCGGCATGCGGATCGCCAGGTCGGTGTGCACCATCGCCGGCTTCCAGCGCCACCGGTAGACGAACGTCAGCCGCGCCCGTCCCCACNCCCNCCAGGCCACTGGCCCGAAGGACCGCGGATGCACCCGCCACCACGCGACCGCCACCAGGACCAAGGCCGCGACGAGCACGGCCAGGCCGACGAGCCCCACCCGGTTCACCACCAGAAGCAGGCCGACCACGAACGCCACGGCGACGCGGTGACGCCAGCAGCCCCGCAGCGCCAGCCACAGCAGCTTGCCGGCCACCGCCACCAGCAGCATCCACACCGGCACGCGCACCTTGTCGACCCGCGAGGGAACCCGCGGGAATCGCTGGTCACCGTTGATTCTGGACATGGCAATACCACCTGTTTTCGAGCGCACGAAACACAGACCGACGGGATTGACGAACGAAGAGGGAAAGGCGAGAAACGGGAATTCGTTTCCTCGTGATGCCGACGACCGGCGGGAAAACTACGCGGCGCGCGGCCCGGCCATGTCGTCAGCCGGAGCCGCTACCGCCACCGCCGCCGCTTCGGCGGATTCCGTGGCTTCCTGGGATTCGAACTGGAACTTCTCGTAGGCGATCAGGTAGTCGTTGACCGCCGCGAGCAGCTTGTACGCGAAGTCGACATGCCGGGCGTCCGGTTCCCGCCCCAGCGCCGACACGCTCAGGCTCACCCGCCCCGCGTCCACGACCAGGATCGGCGCGCGGTCGGGGTAGGTGTGGCAGGTCACCAACCAGTCCGCGCCGACGGACAGGCCGAGCGTCGCGTACGACTGCTTCGGCTCGCCGCTCACGCCGCCGCCCCCGTCCGCCGCAGCGGGCCGACCTGCCGCAGGCCCACCGCGCGCAGGGCGTACCCCTGCTTGGGGAACTTCCCGTTGATGTCCACCCACGGTGTGATCGTCAGCCCCTCGAACTGCACCGGCCGGAACGGCGTGCCCGGCATCGCCTCCGGCAGGACCGGCTGCACCGCGGCGGCGACCTTCACCTTCAGCTCCGCCTGCCGGGCCGCCGGGTCGGGGTCCAGCACGCGGACCGCCCAGACCCGCTCGCCGGTGTTCGGGTCGCGCTCCTGTGGATCGGGAGCGTTCGCCTTTACCTTGTCGTAGTCGTTCGCCGCCTCCACGCCGAGGACGAACGCCCCCGCCGGGAACACGTCCTCGAAACGCACCGGAATGCGTCGCGGTATCGCCATAGTCCGTCTACCTCCGTAGGGTCAGCCCCGCCACCGGAAGTCCGGTTTCTGTCGGGCAGCACCTACTCTGAACCGCTCACGAACCGATCGCCAAGCGCTTTCGTATCTATGTATACGGAGTGCGGATGGAAATTATCCGGTGACCGTCTAGAATGCGTTTCCACGACAACGTTATCTTTGACGAGTGACAAGCGAACGGGGGGTTCCGCCGTACACGGCGCGAGGCAAGGTCGAGGGTGAGAACTGGCAGGCTGTCGCCGACGCCCTCAACGCCAGGATGAACCAGAAGCGGATGGGACAGCAAGCACTCGCCACCGCATCCGGCGTGTCCGTCGCGACGCTTCGCCAACTCCAGCGCGGAGCCCACGGCCGCCGGGTCCAGGACGCCACGCTGGCCGCCATCGCCCGCGCCCTGGACTGGCCGGACGACCACCTGGTCCGCGTGCTCGTTCCCGGCAAGCAGCCGGAGCAGCCGGCAGCAGCGACATCAGGCCGCCGCGCGGGCCGAGGAGGGGCAGGAACCGGCACCGACCGGCAGATTCTCGCCGTCCTGCTCCGGATCGAACAGCGTCTCGCCGACCTCTCGGAGCGCATCGCGCCCGCCGGAGCAGCCGGAGCGACCCAGCCCGGCCGCGCCCGAGGCAACGACGACGGGCCGACCCCGGCGGAGTAGTTCCCGCCCGAGCCGGCCCGTCGAGGTCCGGAACGTCGCCGAGTCAATCAGCCCGGCGCTGTGGTGCTGGCCACCGGTACTCCGATCGCGTCGAGCACGGTCCGGCGGACCGCTTCGAAGGCTTCGGCCTGCCCCGCCCGGAAGGCCGCCCGCTCCCCACGGGTCATCCNCCGCGAGTCGGGCCGGGTCAGGCCCAGGGCGAGCGCCGTCCGCACGGCCGCACCTCCGCATCCCCGCCGGGACGGGCCCGGATCCTCGCCCCCGACTCCCGCCGCCGCACTGTCGCCATCCGGCAGCCGGTAGACGAGCACCACGTCGACATCGCCGAACGATTCGGAGTACTTCAACCCGCCCGGCATCCGGGACACGGCCCGCATGAGATCCGCCGAGTCCGAGCCCGGCTGGACGACGAGCGCCCACTCGTCCGGCCCCCACGGCATCATCACGACCGCCGACAGCATCTCCCCCGCACCACCGGCGCCGTCACCGGCCGCGGGCACCGGCGGAAGGAACGGACCCGACCGGGCCGCCGCACTCACGGCCACCGCCGACGGTCCGCGAAGCGCGCCGCCAGATCATCGGACCTATACCTCGTCCAGTCGACGGCCGCCGGCCGCACGTCGTGGACGAAGAAGCGGAGCGAGGTGACCTGGTAGTCGTGCCAGCCCTGTTCGATCGCGAACAGATCCGCCGCTGTCGCCCCGGGGAAGGTGATGACCGTGTCCCGTACCCGGCGGTCCCCGCCCGGCTCGAAGCGGACGATGCCGAACAGCAGCGGACCCGGGTCACCTCCACTCCCCCTGTCGAACATCACGATCCGTCCTCCACTGGTCGGTGGCGTGCGACAAAGCGCCGGAACCGGCCCGCAACAGGTGTCCGTCGCGCAGCGGAACCGACGCCCGCCCACCGTCCAACCGGACAGCCGGTCACGGAAGGCCGCCGGCCGTATACACCGAGACTTCCGATCTATACGGAGACCGGATATGCTCTGCGCGCCCGATCGAGGACAGACGGTCGGAGCACCTACCGTCCGGAGGCCGCCATGGTGTCCGTCCGTCGTCCGTTNCCCCAGNCCCCGCCGGGACTCTGGGAGCGACCCGAGATGGCCGACGCACTCGCCCGCCGCGACATCGGCACCGTCTTCAAGATCTACCGCCAGTGGACCGGCGCCACCCAGACGCAGATAGCCGCCGTGTGCGGCCTGCCGCAGTCCCACGTCAGCGACATCATGAACGGCCGCCGCCAGGTCACGAGCCTGGAGATCTTCGAGCGCATCGCCGACGGCATCGGCATCCCCCGCGGACGCATCGGGCTTGCCGAAAGACCGGGCGCCGTCCCCGAGCCCCGGACCGAGCCCGGGTCGCCGGCCGCGGACGTGCCGAGCGATGTCGTGCGCGTCTACCCCAGCCGCGCCGCCGTTCCCGCCGAGCTGTGGCGGACGCTGTTCGCCGGTGCGCGTCACCAGGTCGACGTCCTCGTCATCGCTGGCCTGTTCCTCCCCGACGGGCACGCCGACTTCACCGCCGTTCTCCGCCGCAAAGGCGCCGAAGGCGTGAACATCCGCTACGCCCTGGGGGACCCGGACTCCCCCGCCGTCGCCCTGCGAGGCGACGAGGAGGGCATCGGTGACGGACTCGCCGCCCGAACCCGGATCACCCTCACCTACCTGGCATCGTTGCGCGACGCGCCCGGAATCGAGCTGCGGCTACACGCCACCACGCTCTACAACTCCATCTACCGTTTCGACGGCGACATGCTGGTGAACACCCACGTCTACGGCGCCCCCGCCGCGCACTCCCCCGTCATGCACCTACGCGCCCAGCCCGGCGGACTCTTCGACCACTACGCCGCCAGCTTCGAACGCATCTGGGCCACCACCGAAGGAGCCTGACCCTCTTGGCACGGATCGACTACTTCAACGACCCGAACGCCCCCAAGGCGAACAGCGTCGTCCCGTCCGTCACCGCCGTGGTCACCGACGAGGCCGGGCGGATCCTCATGGTCCACAAGACCGACAACAACCTGTGGGCCCTGCCCGGCGGCGGCATGGACCTCGGCGAGTCCATCACCGACGCCGCCGTCCGCGAGACCAAGGAAGAGACCGGCATCGACATCGAGGTGACCGGACTCATCGGGGTCTACACCAACCCCCGGCATGTCCTGGCCTACGACGACGGCGAGGTCCGCCAGCAGTTCTCGCTCTGCTTCACCACCCGCAATCTTGGCGGAGAGCTACGCACCTCGAGCGAGACGAAGGAGGTCAAGTTCGTCGCGCCCGAGGACCTGGACGGGCTGAACATCCACCCATCGATGCGCCTGCGCATCGATCACTACCTGGAGAACCGGGCCACGCCCTACCTCGGCTGAACCGCCACGAGCCGTGCGGTCGTGCGTTCCACGGTGGCTTGCAGGTCCGCCCGAGCCCGGGTGACCGACCGGTGGACGATCGAGCCGTCGCCGTAGCGGGACAGGATCTCCGCGATCCGTTCGTCGAAGGTGAACCGCTGGCCCTGTGGCCCCGTCGTCATATCCGCGGCGCACAGCGCGTCCATCACCGGCGACACCTCCAGCTCCCACGCGGAGAGCTCCGCCGTCAGCCCCCGCTCCTCGGCTTCATACCGGGCACACGAGTGATGCGCGACCAGCGCGCACAGCCGCTTCGGCGCATCGTGGGATTCGAGGAACCGGGCGCCGTCCACGGGGTGGAACCGTAGGTGACCGATCGGCGGGGCGTACCCGATGTCATGCAGCCAGGCCGCCGCGACGAGCAGGTCACGCTCCTCCGGATCGACGGCCGCGGACACCTCCCAAGCAGCCGCCGCCACGGCCTGCACATGCCGCCACCGATCCCCCAACGGGGTCAGCAGCTCGCTCGCCAACCGCTCAGCAACCGCTACCTCCACCCGATCACGGTACGGCGAGCACCACCAGCCCGTCAGCGAGAGCCCGAGACTGCCGAATTACCCGAGTTAGGATCAAGTCGCGGTGCGGGCCGCGCCGCGCGACCGCCTGCGCGCGGCCTGGCGGCCGTGCTCGCCGGGCCCGTCGCACCCCGCACCGCGTAGACCATCCGAGGCGTTCGACGAAGGGCGCCGGTCGTCAGCGTGGGGTGAACCAGCCGGGGCACGGAACGCGGTTCTGCGGACGTTCGTCGCGCACGCCGGTGGGCAGCCGCAAAAAACGAGCAGAGGGCACGCCAGCCGACAGCCCCATCACCAGTGCCAGGGCGCTTCGCTCCTCCGACAGCCCGACCCGCCCGGCCTGCCAGCGACGAGCCTGTCTGCGGTCACCATTCGAGATCGTTTTGGCTTCGACCAGGTTGCTTCCGATCGCACCACGCCGTTAGACGCCTACAGAGGGCGGCACCGCCCTTGGCCTGACATGTCGTACCCAGATGGCAGACTGCTCCCGTGAGTTTCGATCTTGTGAGCTGGGAAGGCGAGCGACCAGCAGACAATCTGGCCGCAGGGTCCGCGTTCAACGAGATGTTCCAGCGCTACGACGACGACCCGGAGACGCCCGCCACGGACCT
The DNA here is from genome assembly GCF_000733325.1 of Frankia sp. Allo2. Lineage (NCBI taxonomy): Bacteria > Bacillati > Actinomycetota > Actinomycetes > Frankiales > Frankiaceae > Frankia > Frankia sp. Allo2. The sequence goes on along the minus strand of NZ_JPHT01000004.1, from coordinate 23,721 downwards.
CATCGCCGCCTACTGTGAGGCTTTGACGCACCGGTGGCCGGATGACGACACCGCCCCGTGGTCGGTCACACCCCAGCCGTCCGGGCCATTCCTCTACCTCTGCGTCGTGTGGAGCATGGCCGAGGAGGTGTCCGCCTACACAGCCGAACTCGCGGCATCAATGCGTCTGGTCTGCTACGACCCCCAGGAGGAGATGCTGCTGCCGTAGTCGATGCTGCCGAGATGGCCGCGCTCTTTTGGGCGCACTTCCTCCATCCGTCAGGGAGCAGGCCGCAGTGGACGGCAGCCAGAGTGGCAGCCAAGCCCGCGAACACCAGCGGACGGTCACGGACTCGGCGGACGAGACCGAGCCTGTGACCGGCACCGGCGGACGACCACGGACACCGGCAGACGAACCACCGAAGATCTCTNATCCGCGGGTTACTCACTTCGCCATCCAGAGCCGACGGACGAGCCGGATGTTAGCGCAGACTGCCGGCTTTCTGCGAGTTCAATTCAAATGTCGTCAAAGAATCTTCGGTTAACTATGGCCTTTTCGTGCTGGACGATCTCCACCTTGACTCCAAGGTTGTATTCACGGAGGAGGTCACAGAGTCTATCCCCGTCGATCAGATCAACCGGAGGAGCGCCGTCGCGGGTTGCCTCCTTTTGAGCGGCAGAGGTGAACGATCCCGTCGTGATCAGAAGCCCTTTATCTCCCCTGCCCGCCATCGCCCCCCGGAAATCTCGGACAGCGCTCGGAGAAACACTTCCCTTGTACCGCTTACATTGGAAGAATACCGGGAAGCTGACGAGCGAGAGACGGTAGATTCCCAGCCCATCGATGCCACCATCGCCGGTGCCGCCGGTGACATTGACGCTGATAAACCCGGCCTCCCGGAGGAGCCGGCGAGCAAGGCGCTCGAATGCGTCGGGCGGCATCGCCATCACCGCTTCGAGCAATTCCTCTTTCCAGGCGATTTCCTGGTCTTTTTCTCCGTCGTCCGACGTCGCCTGTTCGTAGGTGGCCTTGGGTTCTGAATCGGCCGGCTTGCGCGCCTTCTCGGCACGTTCAGCGGCCCAAGCACGCTTGGCTTCAGCATGGATCTTGGGAATATCTGCCCTGTCAACGGAGCGCCCTGGTTCCGACAACGTCCAAACGCCACGACTGCTATTGTCGGTCAAGCCCATCATCTTCAGATAGGTACGAGCCCAGGCCAACCGATACTCGATCTCCGTCCGCGGCCCGTCTCCATGTAGCTGATCTTGCTGCTCTGGGCTAAACTTCTCCAGCTCGATGACTCGTTCATTAATCTCCGAGATCGCGCCGGACCCTCCAAGATCGCGCAGTGCGTTGATCGTCGGCCAGAGCAGCTGATCGTATGTCGGCACACCGACGTCAGGGCTCGTCACCCGGCGCACCCCTCCCCGATACTCGCGTAACACGATCTTAGAACGTCGCGCGACTTCCCCTGTACGCGCGGGGTGGCGACCGTCTCGGCATGGCCCGCGTCCGTTCCCAGGCCGGGAGTTGGGGACTGACGTTGCGGGCACAAGCGAACGTGAACGCCACTGCACTCGTGGAGACAGCGGGGTGGCGACCGNCTCGGCATGGCCCGCGTCCGTTCCCAGGCCGGGAGTTGGGGACTGACGTTGCGGGCACAAGCGAACGTGAACGCCACTGCACTCGTGGAGACAGCGGAGCGCAGCCCACTCCTGAGAAGTGGCGGCGGTATGGGCATCTACACAGCCGGGCCAGCGAACAACGACGGACGTCAGCGGATGGAGNCCGAGGTGGCCAGGTCGTCAAGCAGCCTGTATAGGCTTTCGCGAACGCGCACGGACGGATGGTACCGATCTTGTAATCGGACGGTCGGGAGTCCCGCCAGGTGTAGCTACCGCTGTAGCAACGACCGCGGACGTTGACACCATCTCCCGGGCGCGGCTCGCAAGCCACCCGACTCACAGCGACACCCTCTCGCTCCGTCACCAGTCCTGTGGACCGGAAACGCGTCCCAGCGCCTCGCTGCTACCACCACCCCGTCTCCCACCGAACCGGCCGCCCGCTAGCGGGTCGGTGTCCGGCGGTCAAGGGGGCGGATACGACCGTAGCTCCATGCCGCCGTCCGGGACAAGCCCGCCCACGCCCCCGCAATTCGTCCCGGAACAGGCCTTCAAAGCCAGGGACGAGACGTTCGGCGACGCTGTTCTCGCAGGTCGCGGGCCCGCAACCCCCTCCGGCGGGCATAACCGACCTATCCGGCCTTTGCGACTTATCAGGATGAAGACGTAGTTTCGCTCACGGAAATGAACATCACCGCGCACCGCATCGGCCGGGACCGCTGCGCTGTCCCTGCCAGGCGCGACCGCCATGACAGCAGCGACGCTCTGACGCAGAGATCAACGAAGCTGTTCCGCGGGCAAGTCAGCCTTTGCTCTCCTCGGGTCGGTTGGCGGCCCAGGAGGCACGGCTGATCGCGTGGACGTTGTTCGCCTTCCACGGGCCGACGTCGGCGATCTCACGGAAGGTCATCCCGAGCTTGCGGGCAATCATGTTCATGCCCGCGTTCTCCTGATGCGTTGCGGTGATCAGCTCGTCGACGTCGAGGTGGGCGAACCCGAAGTCGAGCGCCGCCGTGATCGCTTCGGTGCCCAGGCCTTGGCCCCAGCGGTCGCGGCGGATCGACACCGCGACCTCCACGCCTGGCCAGCCCTGGGCGAAGTAGGTGCCGGCGCGGCCGAGGAACTCCCCGCTGGCCCGGTCCTCGACCGCCCACATGCCGTGCCCGCGGATCGCCCACATGCCGATCAGATGGGTGACCAGCCGCTCGGTGCCGGCCCGGTCGAACGTGCCGTCCAGGTAGCGCATCGTCTCCGGGTCCGCGTTCATCGCCGCGTACGGGTCGAGGTNGACGACCTTCCAGCCGCGCAGCACCAGCCGTTCGGTGAGCACGGTGGGGATGGTGACGACGGTCGGGGTTCCGTAGTGGAGGGTCATGGTCACGCCTGGCCCGTGGTCAGTTCGAGGCGGGGGCGTGCCTGCCAGCGGTCCCAGAAGTCACGGACGGGNTCGACGGNGGGGNGGCCGGTGAACGCTATGGCGATCTCTGCGACCCGGTCGGAGACCGAGGCGGTGGGCCGGGTGTCGAGCATGTCGACGACCTTCCCGGCCATGGTCGCGGCTTCGTCGATCTCGGGCTGTTCGCGGGCGGTGAGGCTGGCCGCGAGCGCGAGCAGCGCGTGGCCGTAGTCCTCGAACCCGCCCGCCTGGCCTCCTTCGTAGGCGGCGAGCGCGGCTCGGGCTATCGGCTCGGCCTCGACGCCACCGCCGATCCGGGNCAGGACCCCGGCGTACATCATCTCGGCGGCGGCCGGGCCGAACGGGCTGATCCCGGGCTGCAGCGACAGGTCCGTGACCGACGTGCGCATCCGGTTCAACGCCGCCCGGGTGCCCTCGACGTCGCCGAGCGCGCCAAGGGCCCGCGCCTCGTAGCTGGCGATCCGGGCCCGGGTGTACGGGTTGTCCGCCACGACCGCGGTCTTCCGAGCCGAGACGGCGGCTTCCTGGTAGCGGCGGCCGTAGAACGCCAGCGTCGTCACCATCTCCCCGACCGACGCGGTCAGCACCACGTCGTCGGTCTGGCTCGCGTGGTCTTCGGCGAGGCGGATGAACCGGCGCGAAGCCAGGGTGTCTCCGAGGTTGAACGACAGCCGCGACAGCATGTAGGAGGCGTAGCCGGCGGCGACGGTGAGCCTGGTCTGCGGGCGGGCCCGGCCACTGCCGTTCATCAGGTGGTGGTGCGCCGACTTCCACGTCTTCCACACCTTCGGCGCGAGCCGCTGGTGCGGTTCGACGGTGAACGCGACGGTGTGCGCGTTGATCGCGTCGTCGATCTCGTCGAGGGTCAGCACATCGGGGGCGGACGAGGTCCACTCCCGGTACATCTGGGCGGCGACGAGGCTCGCGGCGGCGAGTTCGAACGCCTGCCGACGGTTGGCGTCCACGGGTTCCTCCTGCCTGCTCGGGTCGAGCCCCAGGTCCCGGGCCCGCTTCTCCCTGACAGCTTCGTCCCGCAATCGCCGGATGGCTCCCGCTGCGGCCAACGCCGTGTCCAGCGCGTCCGCGAGGTCCGCGGACGGGATCTCCTGGCCGTTGACGGCCCGAGAGATCTGCTGGCGTTTGAAGCCGGTGCGGGCTTCGAGCCGGCTGTTGTTGGTCCGATGCTGATCACGCAGTGTCCGCAGCAGATCGGCCAGGTTGGCGAGTGCGTCGTTTCGCTGACCAGCTTGCACCTTCGGCCTCCCCGTCGACGCCTTCGCAGGTGGGTGCAACGAGCTGTTGCATGCACGCAACGAGCCGTTGCGTTCTGTTGCTCCGTTTGGGCGCAGTGTGTCATGGGTGCTGCGCGCGGTGAACACGCCGATCCGGTCCCGTCCGTTCCACCAGCTCAGGGCGGATGAACCCCGGGTCGTGTCGTGTCGCCGCTTCTGCTCCCGCCGGGCCTGGGCCGAGTCGTGCGGCCCGGGTTCGGCGGGCTCCACCCGTCCACACCGATCGCATCGTTTCGAGGAACCCGTGTCTGTTGCGCCCACCGGCATGCCTGTCCCGGCCGTCCCACGATGGCGGCGCCCGTCCACGCTCGACCCGACGGTGCCCGATGCCGTCGAAGTCGCCCTCGACGGGCACCGTGTGTTGATCAGGTCGAGTCTGGGCCCGTCGGTGCGGACCACCCCCGGCGCGTTCGGGGACTTCGTCCGTGCGGTCAAGCGGGGCGAGTACGACGACCTGCTCGGCGAGGTGGCGTGATGCCTGCTTCCACGCAGGCGTCGATCGCGCTGCTGCACACGGCCATGGTCGACCTTGTCCTGGCGAAGGAGCCCGTCTCCGCCCCGGTCGTAGCCGCGTTGAGGGCCGTGCCCCGGGACCTGTTCCTGCCCGACGCCGGCACCGAGGAGGCCTACAAGGACGACGCCGTCGTCACGAAATGGGATGTCTACGGGGCACCGCTCAGCGCGGTGTCGCGGCCCTCCACCGTCGCGGCGACGCTCGAGCAGCTCCGGGTCGAACCCGGCCAGCGGATCCTGGAGATCGGTTCCGGTGGCTACACCGCGGCGCTGCTGGCTGAGCTGACTGGGCCAACCGGCCACGTCACCACCATCGACATCGACCAGTCCGTAGTCCACCGCACCCACGCCTGCCTGGACAAAGCCGGCTACACCGACGTCACGGCACTGATCAACGACGGGTACTTCGGGTTCCCGCTCCGCGCCCCCTACGACCGGCTCCGCAGATGACCTGCCGAGCCTGGACCTGTGGCTGGCCACCGTGCAGCCCACCTACGGCCGGCTCCACGGCACCGACGCATCCGCAGGAGCCGAACTGCCTGCGGATGCGTCGGCCGGGGTGTCTGCCTGCTGGTCGGACGACAGCCTCGCCTTCCTGGCCTTCACCCCGACGGGCGGGACCGGCGTGGAGATCGGGGTTGTCGCGTACGGCCCCGACCGGTACCGGCTCGCGGACCTGCTCACCCACGACGTCCGCGTGTGGGACGCCGAGCGGCGCGGTGGCCCGGACCCCACCATCCGCGTCTACCCCACCGATGCCGGCCGCGCCTCGGCGCCGGCCGGACGGCTCCTCACGAAACCATCAGCCCAGCTCCTGATCACCTGGGGCTGAGACCCCACCATCCGACGATCGCGAGAGGAGAACGGTGTTGAGCGACGCGCACGGGCATCAACAACCGCCCGAAGCCGACGGGGAAGCACGCGCCTGAGGATCTGCGGGCCCGCCTCGTGGATGACCTCGTCGCGGCGGGNTCGATCAAAANGAAGGAGGTCGAGGCCGCGTTCCGCGCGGTGCCGCGGCACCTGTTCGCTCCCGAGGTGTCGCTCCAGGACGCCTACGCCGACGACATCGTGCGGACCAAGCAGGACCAGCACGGCATCACCGTCAGCTCGGTCTCCGCTCCCTGGCTGCAGGCCACGATGCTCGAACAGGCCGGGATCAGCCCCGGCATGCGGGTCCTCGAAGTCGGCTCCGGGGGCTACAACGCCGCCCTGATCGCGGAACTCGTCGGCCCGACCGGTGCGGTGACGACCATGGACATCGACGCCGACGTCACCGAACGAGCCCACCACTGCCTCGCAGCGGCAGGCTACGACCAGGTCCACGTCGTGCTGGCCGACGCCGAGCACGGCGTCCCCGAGCACGCGCCCTACGACCGGATCATCGTCACCGCGGGCGCCTGGGACATCCCACCCGCCTGGACCGATCAGCTCGCCCCAGACGGCCGGATCGTCGTTCCCCTGCGGATGCGGGGGCTGAGCCGGACGGTCGCGCTCACCCCCCGCGACGGCGTTCTGGTCAGTCTCGACCATCAGATGGCCGGCTTCGTGCCCGTGCGCGGCGACGGCGCCCATCCCGAACGCCTCGTCCCGCTTCACGATGCCGACGTGGGCCTGCGGTTCGACGAGCAGGCTCCCGAACTCGACGCCGCCGCACTGCGGGCCGCGCTACTCTCCCCGCNGGTCGAGGCGTGGTCGGGAGTGCGGTTCGGCGGGATGGAACCGTTCGACGGGCTGCTGCTGTGGCTTGCCAGCAGCCTCGACGACTACGGCTTGCTCTCCCGCGCCCGTTCCCCGACCGCTCGAGAGCTCGTCGACCCCGTCTCCCCGATCGGCACGCCCACCGCCGTGGAAGCGGACAGCTTCGCCTACCTCACCCTGCGAAAGGTCGAGGACGGCGACGACACCTACGAGTTCGGCGCCTACGCCCACGGTCCCCACGCCGCCCGCCTCGCCGGCCTGGTCGTCACGCAGGTCCAGGCCTGGAACCGAACCCACCGCGACGCGTCGCCGGCCACGATCAGCGTCCACCCGGCCACAACTCCGGCAGAGGCACTTCCGCCCGGCCGGGTGATCGCCAAGCGCCACCGCATCGTCGTCCTGAGCTGGTCCTGACCAACACAGCGACGCGTTCACCACCCCTTCCGAAGGAAAGGCATCGCCATGACTCCTGCCCACACAACCGCCCCGGCCCCGCTCCCCCTCGCCGGCGACTACGACCTAGACGTCGAGATCGTCGACGGCGGACCCGTCATCCCCGAGCTGCTGCGCTCCACCAGCGACAACTGCGGCAAGACCTGCTCGTCGGCCTGCACCAGCTGCAAGCAGAACTGAACCTCCGCCGCTGAGAGGTGCGTGATGTACCGCAGCCTTGACGTTCCGCTGCTACGGATGGCCGTGGTCCCCACCGATGTCGACCTGCCCCCATGGCCAGACCTCGACGACACCACCGACGGCGCCGTAGCCGGCTGGACGGATTGGCTGCGGGACATCTGGGCGCGGCCCGTGTTCGCCGACGCGATGAGGCTCGCCAGCCCGTCGCTGGCGGCGCGGGTCGCGTCGGTCTTCGACGGGCAGTGCCACGATCGGCGGACCGCCCGGCGGGCTGTCACTGCGACAGCCCGCTACGTACTGCGGATGGTCGGGCGCGCCACTCCATTCGGCCTGTTCGCCGGTGTCGGGCCCGCGGATTTCGGCCCGCGGGCCCGCGTCCGGCTCGGCGACGACCATCGGGTTCACGCCCGGCCGGGCGGCGCCTGGCTCGCCGCGCTCGCCGACGACCTGGAAGCGTTCGACACGCTGCTGCGACGGCTGCCGGTCACCGCCGACGGAATACCAGTCGCCCGAGGCGACCGACTGTTCATCGGCCCTGTCGCCCGGTCCGGCGACGACGCCGGGCCGGAGTCGGTGGTCGAGGTGTCGGTGCGCCGCACCCGGGCTGTGGAGGCGGCGTTGCTCCACGCGGTCAGCTCGCTGCCCGTCCCCGAGCTGGTCGCTCGCCTCGCCGCCGACAAACCCGCTCCCGCCGCCGGCCAGATCGAGACTATGGTGATCGAGTTGGTCCGCCGCCGGTTCCTGCACACGCCCCTACGCCCGGCGACAACCATCACCGATCCACTCAGTGAAGTCGCCGACCAGCTGGCCGCAGCCCGGATTGACGACCTGCCCCCACTCGCCGGCCGTCTCAACGTGATCCGCGACCTACAAGACCTGCTCGCCCACCACGACAACACGCGCTCCGCCTCGCACCGTCGCACGCTGCGCACGCAGGCAGAGGCGCTTCAACGGCGCGTTGTTCCCAGCGCTGACCCGGACCTCGACGTAGGCCTCGTGTTGAACGCGGACGTGGTCCTGCCGGCGGCTGTCGCCGAGGAGGCTGGGGCCGCCGCTCGGGCGCTCGCCCGGCTCACAGGGCCGACCGCCGTTCCCCCGGAGTGGGCGGACTGGCACGAAGCCTTCCTGGAACGCTACGGTCCCGCCGCCCTCGTCCCACTGCTGGAAGCCGTCAACCCTGACACCGGCCTCGGTCTGCCCGCCACCTTCCGCGGCTCCACACGCTCCCACCGCCCCCGCGGGAACGCGGCCCGCGATCAGCGCCTGGCCGCCCTCACGCAGCGGGCGGCCCTGAACGGCGCGCTCGAGGTACGCCTCGGCGACGCCGACATCGCGGCTCTGGCCGGCGACACCGCACCGGCCCGGGTTCCACCGCACGCCGAACTCCTCGCCGAGGTCCACGCCAACGACCTGCCGGCCTTGTCCCGCGGCCTGTTCACCCTGCGTGTGACCGGCGGCGGGCGCGCCGCCGCAACCACCACTGGCCGATTCCTGCACCTGCTCGACTCCGCGTCCTTCGACCGGTTCCGCGACACCTACGCCGCCCTGCCCACCATGCGGGCCGGCGCGACGACCGCGCAGGTGTCCTGTCCGCCGCTTCCCACGGCCACCGTCGGCGTGGCCCGATCACCGCGGCTCGCCGACACGGTGATCACGCTTGCCGAGCATCACGACGCCGGCCCAGGCGTGCTGCGTCCAGCCGACCTGGCTGTCGGTGCCGACGCTGAGGGGCTGTATCTGGTGTCGCTGCCCGACCGGCGTCTCGTCGAGCCGTCCGCCGCGCACGCAGTGGAGTTCCAGTACCACACCCACCCGCTGGCACGGTTCCTGTGCGAGCTACCCACCGCCCGCGTCGCCGTCTCCATCCCCTTCTCCTGGGGCGCTGCCGGTGGGCTGCCGTTCCTTCCCCGACTCGTCCATCGGCGCACCGTGCTCGCCCCGGCCCACTGGAATCTCACAGCTGCCGACCTGCCCAGCCGCGCCGAGTCGGCGCAGGAATGGCGCGAGGCGCTGGCCCGCTGGGGCGGCACGATCCCAGTGCCCACGCGGGTCCAGCTCGTCGAGACCGACAACCGATTGCGCCTCGATCTGCACGTCGACGCCCATCTCGCCCTGCTACGCGATCACCTGCACCGCCACGGCTCCGCCCGGCTCGACGAGGACGCCGCTCCAGAAGCCTTCGGCTGGCTCGCCGGCCACGCCCACGAACTGGTCATCCCGCTGGCCACCACCGCCGCACCCCTGCCGGGGCCGGCACCGGAGCGCCTCGCGGCAACCGTGCCCGCTGCTCGGTCGGATGCCCAGCTACCCGGTGTGTCGCCGTGGCTGTCGGCCCGGCTCTACGGCCACCCCGACCGGGCCACCGATCTCCTCGCCCGCCTCCACGACCTCTTGGACGCGTGGCCCGACCCGCCCGCGTGGTGGTTCCTGCCGTACCGGGACACCGAGCCCCACCTGCGGCTACGCCTCGCCGTCAACGAACCTGGCGGCTACGGGCTGGCGGCCACGCGGCTGGGAACCTGGGCTGCGGTACAGCGCGAGGCCGGACTGCTGTCGCACCTTCACCTCGACACCTACCAACCGGAGACCGGCCGCTACGGCTATGGCCCGGCGATGACCGCCGCCGAAGGCGTCTTCTCCGCCGACTCCGCCGCTGCCCTCGCCGCCCGCCGTCTCGCCGCCAGCGCCCGCCTGTCCGTCGGAGCGCTCACCGTCGCCGGCCTGGTCGATATGGCCATCGCCTTCACCGGCGCGTTGTCCACCGGCATGCGGTGGCTTCGTGACGTGCTGCCCCACGAGCCTGCCCGCGTCCCACGGGCGGAACGCACCACCACGTTGCACCTGGCCAACCCCGCAGATAGCTTCGCTCATCTGCGGGCCGTTCCCGGGGCGGACGCCGTGCTGTCCGCCTGGCAGCCGCGGGCCACAGCACTGGCCGCCTACCGCGACGCCCTCGCCGCGCAGCGCCCGCCTGACCAGGCCTTGGCCTCGCTGCTGCACCTGCACGTCGTCCGAACCCTCGGCCTGAACCCCGCCGCCGAACAGACCTGCATCGCCCTCGCCCGAGCCACAGCCGCACGCGCCCTCGCGACCACGGAAGCGACCGTCTCATGATCGCCTGCGATCAGGCCGCCGCCACCGCAGCAAGCCTTGCCACCCGCCTCACCGTCCCATCCCCCAGAGAACTCGGGCAGACTGCGCAGTCGCTCGCCGACGGAGCGGCCGGCATCGCCCTCCTGCACGCCGAGCGAGCGCACGCCAGCGCCGAGCGCTGGGAGCCCGTCCAGGCGTGGCTGACCGCAGCCATCTCCGGCCACCTCAGCGTGGCGATGAACAGCTCGCTCTACGCCGGCGCCCCGGCGGTCGCCTTCGCCGTCCACACCGCCGCCGGACAGACCCGCCGCTACACCGCCGCCCGCACCGCGCTCGATCAGACCGTCGCCACCATCGCCCACCGCCTCGTCGACGCCGCCAACGCCCGCATCGACCAGGGGGAACCGGGACGGTTCACCGAGTACGACGTCATCAGCGGGCTCACCGGCATTGGCGCCCACCTCCTCGCCCACACCCCCGGCGACGACGCCCTCGGCCGCATCCTCACCTACCTCGTCCGCCTCACCACACCTCTCAACCTCGACGGAGAGGAACTCCCCGGCTGGTGGTGCAGCCACGACCCGTCCCAGGGCAACACTGCCGAATTCGCCGGTGGACACGCCAACCTCGGCATGGCCCACGGCGCCGCCGGCCCACTGGCCCTGCTCTCGCTCGCCACACGCGCCGGGATACGCGTCCACGGCCAGACCAACGCCATCAACGCACTGTGCGCCTTCTATGACCAATGGCGCCACGACTCCCCCAGCGGTCCGTCCTGGCCACAGTGGATCACCCGCGCCGATCAGCAGGCCGCGAGACCGGCCCAGCCCGGCCCCGCCCGTCCGAGCTGGTGCTATGGCACCCCCGGAATCGCCCGCGCCCTCCAACTCGCCGGCATCGCCACCGGTGACACCACCCGCCAGAACGCCGCCGAACAGGCACTCGCAGCCTGCCTCACCGACTCCACCCAACTCGCCCACCTCACCGAAGCCGGACTGTGCCACGGATGGGCAGGCCTCTACCAAACCGTCGCCCGCGCCGCCGCCGACGCCACCACCGAGACCCTCAGCCGCCACCTGCCGACACTCGCCGCTTCCCTCCTGCTCTGCGCCCTTTCGAGCAGCGGGCGGGCTGATGGGCTCCTCGAAGGAGACGCCGGCATCGCCCTCGTCCTCCACAGCGTCGCCACCGGCGCACCGGCCACCGGATGGGACAGATGCCTGCTGATCCACTGACCGTCCCCAGCCGAGACATCGGCACCGAACAGGCCGTACTCGCGGTGCTGGCCGGCATCCCGCTACCCACTGCGGCAGCCCATGCCGCCTTGCCTCCCGACCAGCTCGCCGCAGCTGTCGCCACCTACCAGGCGGCAGGTCGCGCCGCGCTCGCAGTCCAAGGTGCTGCCTGGTTCCAGGTGCGTGTCACGTTTCCCGAGCCAGCGGACGCAGAGACCGTCGCAGCCACCCACCTGGCACCTGTCCTACGCCACGCCCAAGCCGCCGGCGCTGTCGCCTCCTGGTGGTTCGTGCGCAAGTCGCCCGACTGGCGGCTACGGCTCTCCCCAGCCAGCGGCCAATCTGTGGCGGATCTTCGTGCCACCCTCCGCCCCGCCTTCGACGACCTGACCGCGGCCGGAACGATCCACACCTGGACGGAAGGGATCTACGAGCCGGAGGAGTACGCCCTCGGCGGCGAGATCGGCACCGACGTCGCGCACCGGCTGTTCACCGCCGACAGCGGGCACGTCCTCGACCGCATCCACAGCGAGATCACCAGCAGGACCCCGCCGACTCTCGGCCGCCGCGAACTGTCGATGCTGTTGATCGGCACGCTGCTGCGCACCGCGGGCCTGGACTGGTACGAACGCGGCGACGTCTTCAACCGTGTCAGCCGCCTACGCCCTCCACCAGCAACATCACCCACCGCTGCTGAAATTCAACGGCTGGCCACCGCTCTACGCAGGCTGCTGACCACCGACACCGACCCGGCAGGCGACCTGTTCGGCGCGGACCGACCGCTGGCCAACCTGGGAATCTGGGCCAGCGCCTTTCACAATGCCGGTCGGGCCCTTGGCCAGGCCGCATACGCCGGGACCCTGCGCCGCGGGCTACGCGACGTCCTCGGCCACCATGTGATCTTCCACTGGAACCGCCTCGGCCTGAATGCCGAGACCCAGGGCGTACTCGCCGCCACAGCGCGCGAGACAATCCTCCGCGCTCCCGCACTCCCCGAAGCGCTAACGCCGCAGGCACGCTGATGTGGCCGCCGCCGAACGACGCAGACACCGTCACCCGCATGCGCGCAGCGCACGAGCGCGCCAGCGCCGCCCTCCGGGTCACGGTCGACCGGACCCAGGCTGAGGAAGCGTGGGGCTTCGCCGGACGAACCCTCGGCCGACCGGTAATGACCCCCGACAGCCCAGGCTGGCTACGGATCGCCGCCACCGAAGCCGGACAGCAGATCACCACGTTCTGGGACGGCGGACGCACCGCACAGCAGGCGCTGCCAGCATCCATCCCACGCCCAGCGCTACGCGCGATCCACGACCATCACCACGACGGCTGGGACTACCGCGCCGAGCTATACGACCGCGTCCACGTCCGACCTCTCGCCGTCACGACCGTGCCGCGGCGGCTCACCGACTCACCGAAAGGGCAATGGTTCCAGGCACTGCGCCGTTCCTTCCGCATCCTCGCCACGGTCTCCACCGACCGGCGCACCATCGAGCAGTCCTACCTCGACGACGTCATGCCAAGGATTCTCGGCGAACCGATCACCACCACCTCGCCCGCACCGTGGGTAACCGCGCACGGAGACCTGCACTGGGCCAACCTCTGCGGCCCCACCCTCTGCATGCTCGACTGGGAAGGCTGGGGCCTGGCACCCGCCGGCTATGACGCCGCCACCCTCTACTGCCACAGCCTGTTCATGCCAACGCTCGCCGCACAGGTTCAGGCGCGTTTCGCAGACGCACTCTCCACAGAGAGCGGCCGGTACGCCGAACTGGCCGTCATCGCCGAGCTACTCGACACCGTCCCCTCCGGCACCGGTATCGATCATGCGGGGCTGCTGCGTATCCGCGCCACACATCTTCTCCGCCGCGCCATACCCCGCCAGCAAGAAGGCNCAGCCACGAGGCCAGGACAGACATGACCCGCGCAGACGGCCACGCTCGGAAACAGCTCCGCTGGGCAGCGCTCCGGGCATGCGTTGGGGCAAAGGCACCTGCCCCTACGCCTGTGCGCGGTGGTAGACGGCGCTGGACCCCGGGACTGGCCAGAACAGGCCCACGAACGCTCTCATCGCCGCTGCGCCCGGACGTGCAGCTGCCCCACACCCGGCGGAGACTGCAAGCCAATTCAACGGAGGGTCTCACAGGGCCGAAAATGACCTGACGGCGATCTGACTGTTGTTGTGTATGCAACATCTGTCAGATCACCGTCAGATCTCTACGGCCCTGGTCTATCTGCCCCGTGGCTGCGCTCCGGACAGCCTCCGCAACCCACGATGGCTCGTCGTCCCAAGCTTGCCCGGTCCGGCGAGCTCAACCTGTCCGCCGAGCCCGCGAAGTTCGAATGTTCCACTCGGAGGCCAGGAAGATCACCGAGTAGGGGCGTCACCCGGAGGGCCGGTCCGCCGTCGATGGTTCGCATGCTGCCTGATCAACGACCATCTGGGCAGGCTTCCTTGTCAGCNCCCGTCGATGCCCTCCCGTCTTCAAGGACACTGACGGGCCCGCCGTGCTCAAGGGTCAGCGCGCCAGCACTGTCCAGATGCCGGCCGCTACGAAGACGGTTGACCCGCTGAACTGTCCGGATTCCAACGCGTGCTGGAGACGCGGCGGTCCGGGGCCGGAAGGGGCGGCGGCGTCCACCGGAGCCTCGCGGGATAACCAGTCTCGATCTGTCGTGACCGCGAGAAATCGTCGGGACGTGAGGATACGGTAGCTGAGCGCAAGGTTGTTCCTGGTTCGGAGGGGGTGCCGGTGGCCACGCGGCGGGGGCTATTCGCCGAGTTGCAGTACCAGGCAGCGCAGGCCGAGAAGCGGCAGCGGCAGCAGAGGGCTGCGGCCCACCGTGCACTCCTTGCCGCTGAAAAGGAAGCCGCGCAGAAGGCTCGGGCCGCTGAGCGCGCAGCCGCCGCGGCGGCCAAGGCGTCCACGAAAGAACAGGCCCGCTTGCTGAAGGAAGCGGGCCTGCTGTACGTCGCGGCGCGATTGAGCGAGGTCGGGTCGCTGAATGCCGATCTCGCGAGCACATTCGAAGAGATCGACGGCATTCTGGCCACGGCGCTCCTGGTCGACAGCTATGTTGATCTCGAGGCCTTGAAAGTCACGACCGTCGTGCATCCACCGTTCGAGCCCGGTGCTCTCGCAGTCCCGACACCGCCCGTTGCTGCTCCTGTGTACCCGGCGGAACCCGTCTACCAGGAGCCGCAAGTACCGGGAGTCCTATTCGGGGCGAAGAAAAAACATGCCCAGGCGATCGCTCAAGCTCAGACCACGCACGAGCAGGCGCTGCGGCGGTGGCGGGAACAGGNGTCAGCGATACGGACGGCGCATGTCTCCGCTCTGGAGCAGCGGCAGCGTGCCGAGGACGCTCGCCTGGCGAAGCTCGCCGCGGCGCGGGCGGTCCACGTCGAAGCGTGTCGTCGGAGAGACGCCGACGCCGACGAGCGGAACCGGGGACTCACCAGACTGATCAATGATCTCGCCTTCGACGTCGAGGCGGCGATCCGCGAGTACGTCGGGATCGTCCTGTCGAACTCCGCCTACCCGGATGCATTTCCAGTCACTCACGACTACGAGTTCGATCTCTCCAGCAGGGAGCTGCGTCTGGCAGCCGCTGTCCCTGAACCATCCGCAGTCCCCTCGGTCAAGGAGTACAAGTACGCCCCGAGGAAGGACGAGATCTCGTCGACCAAGCTGCCGGCGACGGTCCAGAAGGACCGCTACGCGAGCGCCGTCTTCCAGACCGCCGTACGCACGCTGCACGACGTCTTCGGCGCCGACCGCCAAGGAAAGATCCACTCGATTGCCCTGACGGTCGGGGTCGACCGGATCTCGCCTGCGACCGGGCTTCCGGAGACCATCCCGCTCGCGATCGTCGCTGCAGACCGCGCAACGTTCCGCAAGTTCCGGCTCGACCAGGACGAGATCGTCCCTCAGAAGACCCTCGAGTACCTCGGCGCGGCGCTGTCCCCTTCGCCGTTCACTCTCAAGCCCGCCGACGCCTCCCGCGGCATCAGGCAGCGTGGGCAGTGACCATGCGGTTCAACCCACCGCCAGGCTGGCCCACACCCCCCGAAGGCTGGACTCCCCCACCAGGTTGGGTTCCAGACCCATCTTGGCCCAGGCCGCCCCACGGATGGCAGCTCTGGCTTCCGGGGCCCACCGTCACGTCGCTCGGGACCGGCGACGACCTTCTCATCCGATCGGAACCCGGAGTCCAGGAGTTCTCGCTCGAAGGCGCATCCATGTCATCCGGATCCGAGACCAGCGAGATGCCGGTCGACAGCGCCGCGCTGATGGCTCGCATCACTGAACTAGAGAAGGCGCTCGCCGCTACCCAGGCTGGCTCCCGTGAGATCATCGATCTCAGCGATCAGCGGGCCCTCCAGGACGTTGGCATATACCGATATCACCACCCGCTCGAGAACGCCGCCGCCTATAAGGGACGCCTTGAAGAGATCGACACGCATATCGCCGAGTTTGTGAAGTCCGGCACGGCGATCCTTGCCGCGGATCTGTTCACCTTCAACGGCTCGCTCGCCAAGGGGCGCCGACTCGTCGCCGACCTGTCCAAGCTGATGCTGCTCGCCTACAACGCCGAGGCAGCCAACTGCGTCCGCTCCTTGCGCGCCGGCAACATCACAACCGCCAAGAAGCGGCTGGAACGAACCGTGGCGTCGATCGAGAAGCTCGGCGCGATCATGGAGATGCGGATCAATCCTGACTACCACTCCCTACGGATCGCCGAACTCGAACTCACCGCCGACTTCCGAATGAAGATCCAAGAAGAGCGACAGAGAGAGCGGGAGCGACGCGCACAGCTAGCCGAGGAACGCAAAGCTCAAGAGGAACTCGCCACCGAGAAGGAACGCCTCAAGAAGGAACGTGCCCACTACGCAAGCGCGCTCGAAACTCTCCGCGCCCAGGGCGACGACGCTGCTGCAGACGAACTCGCTGGCCGACTGGCGGACATCGATCAGGCCATCGAGAAGAACGACTACAGGATCGCGAACATCCGCGCCGGATACGTCTACGTCATCTCCAACATCGGCGTATTCGGCCCGCACGTCGTCAAGATCGGCCTGACCCGACGCCTCGATCCGATGGACCGGGTCCGCGAGCTCGGTGACGCCTCCGTTCCATTCCGGTACGACGTCCACGCACTCTATTTCTCCAAAGACGCTGTCACCCTCGAAAACGAACTCCACCAAGCATTCGCCGACCGGCGCGTGAACTTCGCGAACCCGCGCCGCGAGTTCTTTTTCGCCACCCCATCAGAAGTACGGAACGTCCTCCTAGAAAAGACCGAAGGGGGCCTACTCCAATTCACCGAAGAACCCGAAGCACTCGAGTATCTTCAAAGCCTACGGTACTGGCCTGACCACGCCCAACTTCCAACGACTGCCAGCCGAGCTACCGGAACCTGACCCGCCATGCAGAACCGGGCGGTGATCGCCACACCGACGAACGCTCCGCCAGCTCAGTCGACGTCCCAGGCTTCCCAGGAGACCACCCAATCGGCTGGCCGCCGAGAGAGCGCTTCACCCCCGGCGGTAAGAAATTGGTTGAGGGCCTCCATCGCCACGCGAGAGTGTTCGGATGCGTGCTGATCGTATATCTCGCGGCATTCCACGTAGATGGTGGTCTCGAGGGAGAAGGTCTTGCTCCCGTGACCAGTTCTCGCTCGCACCAGTTTCCGGATCCGCTTCCGTAGCTCCGCCTGCTGGTCCCCCGGAACACTGCGCACCTCCGCGAACCCCTGTTCGCAGACGACATCAGCCGCGAGCTGCGCGACCAACGAGAGTCTTCGGTCCGCGCGCGGCGTCGGGTAGAAGCGGTCGATCAACGTCAGACAGCGGCGGCAGGTCGGGGCGAAGGCCACCCGGCCGTCCTCCCTCAGCGGGCCGCCCTCACCGCCGACCATCACAGCCCACACACTGCCACACAGCGTGGTCTCGGCCCAGCGAGGCGCCAGGAGTTCCTCCCTGACATAGTGGGCTGCCGTCGGCGAGAGATGCGGTCTCGACGAGTCAAAATAGAAGTCGTGGACCGCACCTCGGCCAGACGACTCCAAGTCCGCCAGGCGAGCCAGATGAATCACGTCACCGCCGCTGGTGACGGTGAGAAGCATCGACCTTCCGCCCACGTCAACTGCGTTAACGCCAAATTTCGATACCGTCATAGATGCATTGTCTACCATACGGAGGCAACCTCGACCGGCCAGCCAGCAGAAGCGTGAACTCGGGGTCGGATCGCGGTTGGAGTACTGGTCACAATGAGCGGGCCCCCTGGGTGGCCGCTCTGGAGCCTCGCCAGGCGGGCGCGTGGTCGGNTCGGTGGGAAGCCGCGACATAGTGGACCGGCGCAACGACGACGCCGGCCGGCACCGAAAGCGAGAGTCCCAAAGGATGGGAATAGCGCCGACCAGCGGTTTCACACCGGCAGCCTGGCTGTGGAGGGCCGGTTTGAGCTGACTTCACTTGCTTGAAGTGGTTCGGTGGGCGGGCGTGGCGCGTCCCGCCGAACTACGTAGATGAGGGAGGGTCTTCAGCGAGGCGGACGCGGTGGCCTTCTGCGGTGTAGCCGAAGTCATGTTCGTCGTCGTCGCGGAAGCGTTTGTAGAACCATTCGGGTACTCGAGCTGGGTCTAGACGGGTGCGGAGGACGCCGTCCTGTACGTCGCGGGCCACGTTGCGTAGGCGGTGCCATTCGGTGTCGAGCACGGGGCCGGGACGTCCGTTGTTCAGCNCGGCGTTGACGACCTTGGCGAGTCGTTCGCGTTCGTCGGCCACCTTGCGTTGGCTGGACCAGATCTCGTAGGCGATCTGGTAGGCGGCCAGGGACGGGACGAAGAAGCTGAGGAGGGTGTCGAGCAGTGTGGCGTTCGCGACCGCGAGACCGGCGATCAGACCGATGGTGGTCCACAGGATTGCTGCGGCGGCGATGAGGTGGCTGTATCGGCGGCGGAGGCGGGCGTCCCAGGCGAGGTTCTGTTCCTGGGCGATGAAGACGTCGTAGGGGNGGTGGACGTCGTGGGTGGGGTCATACCAGCCGTCGGTGATGCGTTTGTCCTTTTTTCCCCCGCGGGAGAGTTGGCGTGCGAGGCGGCGGACGTCTGGTTCGGGGATCGGGTCGCCGGCGACGGTGGCGCGCCATGGTAGGTGGAACAGGGCGGTGTCGAACATCTCCTGGAGCAGGGCGCCTTGGCGGGCGGTGTTCCCGGAGAGGCCCTTGAGCAGGAACGCTGAGACGACGAACCAGAAGAACCCGACGATCGAGACCACGGTCCGGCCATGCCCGATCAGCGTGATCAGGACACCGGCGGCGGCCAGTGCGGTGGCTGCGACGGCGCGGACGGCTTCGAGGAGCTGTCCACGTTGGTGGCTTGCCGCCGCGGCACGCTGTAGGAGCAGCATGTCGTCGTCGAGCTGCCGCTCGTGGATGGCCCGGGACGGTATCCCACGGATGCCGGCGGGGCCGGNAGAGAGNTTCATGGCTTGGTCATTCGGTTCCCGAAGAGCTTCCTCCACTCGTCGTAGGCGGCACGGTCTTGGCCTTCGTCCTCCAGGTCGACCGCGCGCTCGGCGATTACACGGGCCTGGTTGAGCGCGTTGGCCGCAGCGAGTTTCTGAGTCGTGTTCATGACGGCGTTGACCTCGCCACCGAGACCGGCGGGGNCGGGNCATTCATCGCCGATGCGTTCGGCGGCGGTGGCCAGGAACAACACGATCTCGTCCTGGTAGCGCCCGAACGGTGGCTTCACCAGGGACTGGGCCATGGCCTCCAGCAGGAAGGATGGCGAGACTGGTTCGCCGAGTTCACGGTTGATTCCTTTGATCATTTTGACGAAGGGCACGTACTTCCCGTCGCAGTCGGCGTTCTTGGCGATGCTCAGCTCGTGGTGGCGCTTGGGGTTGGTCGCGATCCAGTCGCCCGCTGAGGGATTGGGGATGTAGTAGCCGCCATCCTTCCGTTTGAAGGCGGGGACCACGTCGATGGACATGACTTCGTCGTCGGCGCCGTAGGGGATGACGACCGCCATGCCGTCGCGGGCGGCGGCGCTCCACTTCTGGCGCAGCAGGGTCTCCAGCGCGTTGATGACCTGGATGGGGGCCTGGTCACGGAAGCCGGCCTGGGAGCCGTCGGAGTCGAGGACGACGAAGATATCGATATCCTTGAGCTTCTTCGTCTTGGTATCGCGCCGGTAGCTACCGGTGAGGAAGTCGTCAGCGAGGTCCCAGTGCGACGTGACGAAGTCGCGGATGGTCTCGTGTCGCGCCTTGGCCAGGTTCTGCTCGGTCTGGGTGATCTCCAGATTGTGCTTGAGCTTGGCGAAGGCGTCGTCGATGTATGCCATAGCGGTGTCCCTGCTCGTGGTCTCAGGCGTGGTAGTACCGCATGCCGGTCGAGGCGTGCGGGGCGGAGCCGAGGGTGCCGAAAGTGATGCCGCGCAGGCCGTCGGTGCTCGCCCGCTGGCCGGGGCCCCAACCTGGTTGCGGCGTGCGGGGCCCGTTGAAGGTGCAGAACAGTCGGTAGGTGGTGCCGGTGGGCACCCGGTCGAGCTTGGCGCGGAACCGGGCGAGCCGGGCGCGGGAGGCGGTGAATTCGGCGTTGCCGTCACCGGAGGCGTTGTAGGACACCGGGAACTCGACCACCGGCACCACGGCGCCCGAGGGCTGGTGACATTCAAGGACGACCGCGTCGAGGGAGCCCTCCTCGACCCAGGCTTTGATCGCGTTCTCGTTCTGCACCCAGTCGCGGTTCAGCCGGTCCATGTTGATCCCGAGGTCGGCAAGGATGTCGGTGATGGCGCCGAGGATGATGTCCGTCAGGTGCGTGGCGGTGTGGGTCCGGGTGTAGCTGTAGGTATAGGTGGAAGTCATCGCTGGGTCACCGCCCGGCGGAGGGCCTCACGGTCGATCAGCGGACCTGAGCTGTCGGCCTTCGTCTCCTCAGCGGGCGGGGCAGCGTCCGACAGCCGAGCGTGCCCAGCCGCAGCGGCTTTCACCTGACTCATGCAGCGGGGCGGGCGACGGGAGGTAGATCATGAAGTCGTCGGCGCCCGCCGCGCCGGGGACGGGGTTGAGGTTCTCCTCCAGGGTCAGCGCCGCCGCGCCAGACACCGTAGTGATCTCGCAGTGCACCTTGCCGGCCACCAGGGTGACCGGGTGCTTGTTCAGGTGCCCTCCCGCGATCAGCATCCGCCCGACCGCCTCGGCTGCCGACATCGCCCGTCCCGCCTCGTCGCGCGACAGTGAGGAGGACTGCGCCACGGTGTCCGCTATGAGGTCCGTGATTACCGTCCAGGTCGCGCTGGCGCTGCGCACGGGCGAGGCTGCCACCTCCCTAGTGCGCCGCACGGGACACCTCCGGCTGGCGCGTCTCCGCAACGGCGTTGTGCACTGCGGCGGCCAAGTCGTCCTCGGTGAGGCTGCCTGGGTCGAGCACCGTCTCCATCCGCTGGGCCAGGGCTTCGAAGACGACCTTGCGCGTGCGGCGGCCGTCCAGTCCGTCTGCGGCCTCGGCGATGCGGCGCATCGCTGAGGAGCGGGCCAGATCACCCAGGGCCGGGTACTTGTCGGCGAGTGTGAGTAGCGTGGAGGCCAGGATCTCCCGTAGCGCCTCCGGCTCCGGGAACGGGACGAGGATGGCGGCGTCGGAGCGGGACAGGAACGCCTCGTCCAGAGCGGTGGTGAAGTTGCTGGTCGCGACGAAGAACAGGTGCGGGTGCTCGGCGGCATTGAGATCCAACGCCGTGAGCACCGCGTCGGTGGCACGGTGGACGTCGGCCGGGTTGGCGGCCAACGACGCCGCCGAGCGGGCAACCGCCATCGACTCGACCTCGTCCAGGATCACCACGGTCGGCATCCCGTCCGACGCCAGACCCGGCACATACTCGCCAAGCAGCTCGCTGACCCGCTGCTGCGACTGCCCATGCTCGGCGCTCATCAGCCCATGCGGGTTGATCTCAATCCGCCGCACCTCGCCGCCGCGAACGAAGCGCGCGACCTGCGCCGGCAGACCGCGCGCCAGGGTGGTCTTGCCGGTGCCGGGCGGCCCGTAGAGCGTGCACAACCCGTGCAACGCCGTCACCGCGAACGGCAGATCAGGTCGCACGAGCAGCGACAACAAGGTGTGGTTGCGCAACCGCTCCTTGATCGTCTCCGGCACCACGATGGCGTCCCACAGTGCGGCCTCCGCCGAGTCGGCCGCGACCACCTTCTCCGACAGCACGCACTCCTGAAGCTTCATCCCTCGACTCCGTCCCCCACACACAGCAGGTCACCTCAGATTTGAACAAGATCTTCTCAGATATCGGTAGACTACACGACGGGGAAGCGGCGCAACTCGGCACACTTCACTCGGGCGCGTCCTGCTCGGGCCGAGCTAGNTGACCGCCCGGTAACGAAGGTGTGCCTAAGATGCGANCGGAGCATCAAGATCGAGAATCGTCCGCTGATCGGCGGACACCGACTGGCGCGGAGACGAGCGACGTGAACGATCCGCAACTGGACCCCGGTGACATCGCGGCCCTGTTCGATCGGGCCAGACTGCGGATGGCGCGTGAACTTCGCGGTCTTACCCAGGTGCAGCTGGCGCGAGAAGTCGGCTCCGTCACCGCGGCCTCGGTCAGCCAGTTCGAGAACGGGCACACCAAACCCGCCACATCGACGCTTTGCCGCCTCGCGGTCGCGTTGCGGGTGCCGCCGAGCTTCTTCGCAGCGCCGGCCCGCCCTCCCGCGCAGGACCAGGTCAAAGGGTTCTTTCGCAGCCTTCGATCAACTTCTCCGCGAGATCGTCAGCAAGCTCTAGCCTACGTGCACCTTGCGCGGGAACTCGCGCTCGAGCTCGAGAAGCACGTCGCGCTGCCCGACCTCAACCTGCCACGCCTTCCGGTCGACAAACAGCCGCTTCAGTCCGCCGACATCGAGCAAGCGGCAGCTCAGGTTCGTGGCCATTGGAACCTGCCACGGGGTCCAGTTCTCGATGTTGTACGACTACTTGAGACGAACGGGATCGTTGCCGTTCGTTTTCGCGTCAGCATTGAAAAAGTGGACGCATTTTGCGTTAATTTCCCTGACCGACCCGTCGTCGCCCTTGGTGCCGATAAGGGCCTGCGTGACCGCTCCCGCTTCGATGCAGCCCATGAACTCGGCCATCTAGTTTTGCACGGATTCTCGGGAGAAATTGGAGACAAGACCACGGAGGGGCAAGCCCACGAGTTCGCCGCTTCGTTCCTCATGCCGGCCGACGACATCAAACCCGAACTCCCAGATCGACTTGACTGGCCCGCATTTCTCCATTTGAAAGCAAAATGGCATGTCTCGCTTGCAGCCCTTCTGGTGAGGGCGAGGACGCTCGGGGTCATGAATGAACACACTTACGCACAGGGATGGAAAGCCTTGTCTGCACGTGGATGGAGGAAGGTAGAGCCGGGTCCGCTGGGAAACCCGGAGGTTCCAGTGCTTCTACAGCGCGCACTAGAACTCATGGAGACGACCGGCCTCTCCTTTGGAGATTTTATCAACCGCTCCGGACTCCCGGAAACAGACGTTAGAACTCTGCTAAGTCGGGATATCACCGAACGCCCTCGAGTGGTGNTCTGATTTCCTCGAATTCCGAGCGGGACAGGCGGGCCGGTCGCCCTCCAGCGACAAACAATTGCGACCCGCGCGAGGATTCAGCCGTCGACCGAAAGGAGGCGCTTCACGATTTCATCGGCCGCGAAGTCAGGACGACTGGCGACGCAGCGTGCCCGATCTTCCCTATGAGAGGACATGCGGGAGCTGACTATTGTAGCGGGGGGACTACATTGCACCACCGTGGCGGTCGCCCGGATCGGTGAAGCGTTCCTACTGTTCGGCCGACGGTCTAGTCCGGCGGCGTGTGTGCGCAGGTGACCTCGGATTTTTCGGCACGGCGCGACACGTTGCGGTACGCCCGGATACGCAGTGTTTCGTCTTGTTATCGAGTGCTCGGAGTACGGGCCCCCCGAGCATCGTGGTAGCCGCGAGGCAGTCACGACCAACCTCGGCCTGATGGGTGGGCTCACCTGGCAACTGTCGGGTTGGCCACCCGGAAACGCCCCACAGCCGTCCTGACGGCTACCGCCGACTCAAGGACTTGATGGTCATAACCAACCTGAAGAACACAGGCCAACCGCATCGACGACCGTCACCGAGGGCGACCGACTGCTTTGAAACCAGACGGGGCTCGAACCGACACACCGCGTCGGCTAC
>NZ_JPHT01000003.1:0-229504 GCF_000733325.1 Frankia sp. Allo2 | reverse complement strand
AGCCGGTCCGCACCGGTGGCCCACAACGAACTCGCCGGCCTGTGGGATGCGTGACACCGCCGTCCGCGGGAGGATCGACGCCCGGGTGCCCGACGGCCAGGCAGGCGGTGAAATGACCGTCGGGTGGCCGGTGAACGGACCCGCCGCGGGTGAATGGACGCGCCGCGCCGGGCCGGGACCGGCGTCGCGTCGCCGTGGGGCGACGGTAGTCTCGCAGCGACCGGTTTCGTCCGGACGGCACCGCTCGTCCCGCGCCACGATCCGCGGCAGGCCATCAGGGTCTGCCCCGGTGGCCTGCCGCGGGGTGGTGGCTTCCGGTCACCGGCCTGTGGCGGTCCGCTGCTGCCACCGCGTCATCGTTCCGTGTCAGAGCGCATACCGGAGGTCGAAGCCGTGCCGTCTATCGAGGCCGTCGGAGCCCGCGAGATCCTTGACTCGCGCGGTAACCCCACCGTCGAGGTCGAGGTCGTCCTGGAGGACGGCACGCTGGGCCGCGCCGCGGTGCCCAGCGGGGCGAGCACCGGTGCCTTCGAGGCCGTCGAGCTGCGCGACGGGGACAACCGCTATGGCGGCAAGGGCGTGACCAAGGCCGTGGCCGCGGTGATCGACCGGATCGGTCCGGCGATCATGGAGTTGGAGGCCACCGAGCAGCGTCTTCTCGACGCGACGCTCATCGACCTCGACGGCACCCCGGGCAAGTCGGCCCTCGGCGCCAACGCCCTGCTCGGGGTCAGCCTGGCGGTGGCCAAGGCGGCGGCGGCGTCGAGCGGCCTGCCGCTGTTCCGGTACCTGGGAGGTCCGACCGCGCACCTGCTCCCGGTGCCGATGATGAACATCCTCAACGGTGGTGCGCACGCCGACACCAACGTCGACATTCAGGAGTTCATGATTGCTCCGATCGGCGCGAGCACCTTCGCCGAGTCGCTGCGCTGGGGTGCGGAAGTCTATCACGCGCTCAAGAGCGTGCTGAAGGCGCGGGGCCTGGCGACCGGCGTGGGCGACGAGGGCGGCTTCGCGCCGAGCCTGCCCACCAACCGGGAGGCTCTCGACCTCATCGCCGAGGGGATCGACAAGGCCGGCTTCGCCCTGGGGACGGACATCGCCCTGGCGTTGGACGTTGCCTCCACCGAGTTCTACGCGGACGGGTCGTACACCTTCGAGGGCAACTCGCGTAGCGCCGAGTACCTGAGCGACTACTATGCCGAGCTCGTCTCCGCCTACCCGATCGTCTCCATCGAGGACCCGCTGGCCGAGGATGACTGGGATGGCTGGGTGGCGCTCACCGAGCGGCTCGGTGGCAAGGTGCAGCTCGTCGGGGACGACCTGTTCGTGACCAACCCGGAGCGGCTGGCTCGCGGGATCGCCTTGAAGGCCGCAAACGCCCTGCTGGTGAAGGTGAACCAGATCGGCACGCTGACCGAGACGCTCGACGCGGTGAACCTGGCCCACCGTAGCGGCTACCGGGCAATGATGTCCCACCGGTCCGGCGAGACCGAGGACACCACCATCGCCGACCTCGCCGTCGCGGTCGACTGCGGTCAGATCAAGACCGGCGCCCCGGCGCGCTCGGAGCGGGTCGCGAAGTACAATCAGCTGCTGCGCATCGAGGAGGAACTCGACGACGCGGCCCGGTACGCGGGCGCCGCCGCGTNCCCCCGCCGCAGGCAAGCCGGCTGATCCCATGCCGCCGCGGAACACCGCGCTGACCACGAGGGCGACCCTGCTCGCCGTCGTGATCTGCGTGCTGGTCCTGACCCTCGCCTATCCGCTGCGGCTGTACCTGCAGCAGCAGGCCAAGCTCTCCGAGCTGAGCCGGACCAACGCGCAGGCCCAGGCGAGGGTCAACGAGCTGCGGGCGACGGTCGAGCGCTACGACGACCAGGCCTGGGTCGAGGACGAGGCGCGCCGTCGGCTGCATTACGTCAAGCCCGGTGAGCGGGCGTACCTGATGCCGATCAAACCGGCACCCACCAAGGACGGCGACGAGACCCGCGGCGGGTCGTCCGGGGGCTCGGCCTGGTACGCCCGACTCTGGTCGGAGATCTCGACGCCGTAGCGGTCACGGGGCGGGAGCCCCGACCCCGGTGCGGCGAAGGAACGGGCTTGGCGGACGGTGATGACGGCGATGACGGCGAGGGGGTGAGTATGGCACCGGCGGTGACGGCCGAGGATCTCGAGATCGTGCGCCGTCAGCTCTCCCGCGAGCCGCGAGCCGTCCTCGCGGTGGCCCATCGCTGCTCGTGCGGTCTTCCCGACGTGGTCGAGACCGCACCGCGGCTTGCCGGCGGCACCCCCTTCCCGACCCTGTACTACCTCACCTGCCCCCGGGCTGCGTCGGCGATCTCGCGGCTGGAGGGGGTCGGGGTGATGCGCGAGATGACAGCCCGGCTGGCGGAGGATCCGCGGCTCGCCGCCGCCTACGCCGTCGCCCACCGGGACTNCCTCGCCCGGCGCGACGCGCACGAGGTGCTGCCCGCCGCTCCGAGCGCGGGTGGCATGCCCGATCGGGTCAAGTGCCTGCACGTCCTCGTAGCGCACAGTCTCGCCGTGGGTCCGGGAGTCAATCCGTTCGGTGACGAGGCCCTTGCGGCTGTTCCCGACTGGGGTCGGCGGGGGCCGTGCGTGGCCGGTGGCCGATGTCCGGGCGTTGACGAGGCCGAGGCGCCCGGACCCGCCCCGGGCGGCGGGGCGGCGGGCGACGGACCGACCGGCAGTCGTTCGACAGGGGATCCGGCAGGGGACCCGACGGGGGATCCGAAAGAGATCCGATAGGGGATTTGACCGGGGAGGAGAGACCGTGAGTCGGGTCGCCGCGATCGACTGTGGAACCAACTCGATCCGTCTGCTGGTGGCGGACGTCGAGGGATCGACCCTGCACGAGCTGACCCGCCAGATGGAGATCGTCCGGCTGGGGGCCGGGGTCGACCGGACCGGTGAGCTCGCGCCGGAGGCGCTCGCCCGCACCTTCACCGCGCTGCGGGACTATGCCGAGCAGATCGAGCGGCTGGGAGCCTCACGGGTGCGGATGGTCGCCACGAGCGCGACCCGCGACGCGCGCAACCGCCATGAGCTCGTCGCCGGGGTCCGCGCGATCCTCGGTGTGGACCCCGAGGTGATCAGCGGGAACGAGGAGGCGGCCCTGTCCTTCGGCGGCGCCATCGGTGACCTCGTCGGCCGAGCCGGTTCGTTTGACGCCGGTTCGTTCGACGCCAGTTCGTCTGCCGGTTCGGTCGAGGGCGCGCCGACGGGGCCGGTCGCCACGCCGATCCTGCTCGCCGACATCGGCGGCGGCTCGACCGAACTCGTCCTCGGGGACGTGAGCGGGGTGCGGGCCGCCCGTTCGGTGAACGTCGGATGCGTGCGGCTGGCGGAGCGGCACCTGCACGATGATCCGCCGACCGGCGCGCAGGCCGCGGCGATCGTCGCCGACGTGCACGCGGCACTCGACCTCGCCGCCCGTACCGTGCCCCTGACCGAGGCGGCGACGCTGGTCGGCGTCGCGGGGACCGTCACCACGGTCGCCGCCCTCGCGGCTGATCTCCCCGAGTACGACCCGACCCGCATCCACCTGTCCGTGACGACGGCGGAGCAGGTCGCGCAGGTCACGGACCGGCTGCTGAGGATGACGCACGACCAGCGCGCGGCCCTGCCGGTGATGCACCCGGGTCGGGTGGACGTCATCGCCGCCGGCGCGCTCGTGCTGCGCACCCTGGTCGAGCGAACGGGCGCCGCGGCGGTGGTGGCAAGCGAACGCGACATCCTCGATGGGATAGCGCTGGCCCTGGCCGCCGCGCCGGGCGCCCCGGCCACCGGGCCCGGGCGGGCGGCGCCGCCCGTCACCGCCGGCCCGTCGGTATGAGGACCAGCTGTAGGAGGACCGGTGGGGCGGGGTGACGGACGGGACGGGTGACCCGGTGCGGTCAGGGGGCCCGGTGCGGTCAGGGGGTCCGGTGCGACCGGGAAGCGGTTGGCCGGGGGACCTCGCCGCCGCCGACACACCGGTCGCAGCCACGCCGGGCGAGGTCCGCGCGTTGGCCGCCGACGCGACGGGCACCCGGGAGCTCGATGCCCGGATGTCCGTCTGCCGGGCCTGCCCGCGCCTGGTCACCTGGCGGGAAGAAGTCGCGGCGGTGCGGCGGGCGGCCTTCGCCGAGCAGGCCTACTGGGGGCGTCCGGTGCCCTCGTTCGGCCCGGGCGACGCCCGGATCCTCGTCATCGGTCTGGCGCCCGCGGCCCACGGAGGGAACCGCACCGGACGCATCTTCACCGGGGACCGCAGCGGCGACTGGCTGTTTGCCTCGTTGCACCGCGTCGGGCTGGCGGCGCTGCCGACCTCGGTGTCCGCCGGGGACGGTCAGCGTCTGACGGCCACGCGCATCGTCGCCGTCGTCCGTTGCGCTCCGCCCGCGAACAAGCCGACCACTACGGAGCGTGACACCTGTCGGCCCTGGTTGGTGCGTGACCTGGAGCTTGTCCGGTCCACCCTGCGGGTCATCGTCGTCCTCGGTGGATTCGCCTGGTCCGCCCTGTGGCCCGCCCTGGTCCAGGCCGGATTCCCGGTTCCTCCGCGCCGGGTGTCGTTCGGGCACGGCGTGCGGGTCGAACTTCCCGTATCCGGGGTGTCGGTCGTTGGTTGCTATCACCCAAGCCAGCAGAACACCTTCACCGGTCGGGTCACCGAAGTGATGCTTGACACGATTTTTGGCACGGCGGCGGAGCTCGCGGAAGTGGTTGAGCGGGCCGGGTAAGTCTTTGTCCTTGTGGCCGTCGACACAGAAGGTGAGCCGGAACACGGTCCCCACGCATCGGCACCACGGGCCGAAGACCGCCGGTATTCGTGTCCTGCGTCACGAAAAAAGCTGGGCGGCCAGCCCGGGACCAGGGTGTAACACGGCCCTCGTGGGTACGTTTTTGCCATGGGCTACGGGCAACCACCGCACATCCTCATCGTCGGCGGAGGATACGTCGGCATGTACACGGCCCTGCGGCTGCGGCGGAAGCTGCGCCAGGACGAGGCATTGGTCACAGTCGTCGAGCCCAACTCGTACATGACCTATCAGCCTTTCCTCCCGGAAGCGGCGGCCGGCAACCTTGAGCCACGGCACGTGGTGGTGCCGCTACGTAAGGTGCTGAAGGGCTGTCGGGTTGTCAGCGGAAGCGCGCTTCAGGTGTCGCATGGGACACGGACCGCCGTGATCAAACCATCCCTTGGCGAGAAATTTGATCTTAAGTANGACATCTTGGTGATGTGTCCGGGATCGGTGGCGCGAACCCTGCCAATCCCAGGGCTCGCGGAGCAGGGCATCGGCTTCAAGAGCGCGGCCGAGGCCATTTATCTCCGTAATCAGGTCATCAGCCGGTTGGACGCGGCCGCCTCGGTGACCGATCCCGCGGTCCGGCGCCGGGCGCTGACCTTTCTCTTCATCGGCGGAGGGTATGCCGGAATAGAGGCTCTTGCCGAGTTGGAGGACATGGCCCGCGATGCGTGTTCTTTCTATCCTGATCTGGAACCGACGGATATGCGTTGGGTCCTCGTTGAAGCCGCCGGCCGTATTCTTCCCGAGGTTTCACCCGGAATGGGGCTTTATACCCTCCGGCAGCTCGAGCACCGGGGCATCGACGTCAGGTTGAACACGCGGGTGGAGAGCCTGGTCGGTGGGCGGGTTGTGCTGAATAACGGTGAGGAGTTCGACGCGGGCACCATCGTGTGGACGGCCGGGGTGCGGGCGAACCCGATGCTGGCCGACACGGATCTGCCCTTGGACGATCAAGGCCGGGTGCGCGCGACCGTCTTCCTGCAGATCGACGGGGTGGGTGACGCGTGGGCCGCGGGTGACTGCGCGGCCGTGCCCGACCTGACCAGGGGCGAGGATGTCACGACCGGTCCCTCGGCCCAGCACGCCGTCCGCCAGGCTCGCCGGCTGGCCCTCAACATCCTCGCCGAGCTGCGCGGCGAGCCCCTCGAACCATACGAGCACAGCTATGCCGGCAGCGTGGCGTCCCTGGGCCTGCACAAGGGTGTCGCCGAGGTCTACGGGGTCAAGCTGCGCGGCTGGCCCGCCTGGTTCATGCACCGGACGTACCACCTGAGCAGGGTTCCCACCCTCAACCGCAAGACCAGGGTGGTCGCGGACTGGTCGTTGGCACTGTTCTTCCGCCGCGAGATCGTCTCGCTCGGATCCTTCGCCGATCCCCGGGCCGAGTTCCGCCGGGCGGCGATGCCGTCCGCGTTCGCCGCGGCCATCTCCCCAGGCACGCCCGGCACTCCGGTCACGACGACCGGGCGGAACGGGACCACTCGCGCCCCCGCGTCCGCCGTCGCAGCCGACTCGCCCGGCGATGCCGAGGGCGGTGAGGCCGAGGGTGGTGAGGCCGCGTCCCCGGGTGAGGATGTCGTCCGGGCCGCACCGACCGGCAGGATCTCCCGCGGCCGGAGCCGGACGCCCGGTCCGCGCGGCACGTGAACTGAGCGCCCGGCGGCACCATGGCCGGCGTGTGACGGTAGGGACGCCGGGAGCCTGCGGGCCGGTGAATCGTCGCCCGGTTGCGATGGTTCACCGGCCCTCGTGGCTTCACGGCACTTAGGTGGGGGTGTTTTCCCGCGTCTCCGCTCTGGCCGTCAGGACCAAACCCGACGGTGGACCCGCCTTTTAGCGATCTGAGCTGTCCACCGATCGAAGGGGATGGCGAACAGTTGGCATCCTCGTCACGATGAGTCACGCTTTCGGTCGTGCCGCCATCTCCGGACCACTTTTTCCGCATGTGTTATTCCCAGACCCTACGTAGCGTGGTAGAAACATCAGCGATGTAGACGAGCCGGTGTATCCCAACTGGTAGAGGAGGCTGTCCTAAAAACAGCTCGAGTGTCGGTTCGACTCCGACCACCGGCACAATCCTTTCTCGGTCATCCGGGCATCTGACCGATGAACCGCGGCCGAGGAGGGGAAGGCTTCGTCGCTGTGGGATGCTGTGAGGATGCGCGCGTGGACGTGCGCCGCGATGCCTTGTCGCCATCCACCGTGTCCCGGTGCGCCGGGAACTCCCGTATCCCAAGGAACGTTCCAGACGGTGACGTAGGCTGTAGTCACCGAGGGTGATGCCTCCCCGGAGGCGACCGAGAGGAGCCGGCTCCATGGCCGACCTTCGTTCCTCGAACCCCGCGTTCCGTCGCGGTGGGTTCGCGTCTCCNCCCNCGCCGNCCCCCGAGGAGCTGGCGAGCCACTACCGCCAGCCCACCACCCTCACGATCGACGACGTCGTCGTGCACACGCTGGGGCTGTTCGCGCTGCTGGCGGTCGGTGGCGCGGTCGGCTGGGCCCTCGCGCCGGACTCGCCCGGCATCGCGCTGGGGGCCGGCCTCGTCGCCCTGGCGATCAGCCTGTTCGTCTCGTTTCGCAACCTGATCAGTCCGCCGCTCATCATCGCCTTCGCCCTGATCGAAGGGGTGGCGGTCGGGGCGGTCTCGCGCTACTACGAGAACGCCTTCAACGGCATCATCCCGCAGGCCCTGCTCGGGACCGGTCTGATCTTCGTCGCGATGCTGGTCGCCTACCGTAGTGGTCGGCTACGGGCCACCCCCCGGATGGCCCGTATCGTGTTCGGCGTGCTCCTCGGGGTCGTGCTCCTCGGCCTGACCGACCTCGTGATCAGGGCCACCAGCGGAAGCCACCTGCCGGTGATCAACGATGCGACGCCGCTCGGCATCCTGTTCAGCCTGCTTGTGCTCGGCGTCGCGAGCCTGCAGTTCATCCTCGACTTCGACTACATCGAGCGGGCGATCGCGTCCCATGCGCCGCGTTCCGAGGCGTGGCGGGCGGGATTCGGCCTGCTGATCGGCTTCGTCTGGGTCTACCTGGAGACGCTGCGCCTGCTCTCCAAGCTGCGGCAGTAGCGCGCGGGTCCGTCGTGGGGCCGGGTCCTGCCGATGATCATGTCAGGGCGGGCAGGGTCAGGGCGCGCGTGGTCAGGGCGCGCGCATAGCGGGTGTCCTCAAGCCTGGTCCTCAGCCCGAGACGTCCGGCCCCGCCGACCGCGCAGTGATCTGGATGATGCATCGCTGATCGCGGATCATCGCCGCCCGGTAGTCGTCCCAGTCGGGATGCTCACCCGCGATGTCTCGNTAATAGGAGATCAGGAGGTCCATCGCCGCCGGTAGCCGGACGATCTCGGCGGTTCCGTTGATCTGCACCCAGGGCCCGAAGAACTCAT
This sequence comes from Frankia sp. Allo2, assembly GCF_000733325.1. Classification (NCBI taxonomy): domain Bacteria; kingdom Bacillati; phylum Actinomycetota; class Actinomycetes; order Frankiales; family Frankiaceae; genus Frankia; species Frankia sp. Allo2. Next base: position 221,296 of record NZ_JPHT01000003.1, on the reverse strand, counting down.
CGGGGAACACACAGATCCGTACGGTCGGATCCCGCTCGATGTGGCGGACCTTGTAGGCGGTGAGCCGGCTGCTGATCTGCAGACGGCCGTCGGTGTCCACCCCGACGGTGACCGGTGACATCTGGGGCGTGCCATCCCGGCGGGTGGTGCTGAGCACCGCCCGGTGGTGATCGCGTACGAACTCAGTGGCTGCGTCGAGGTTCATGCAGTCATTGTGATGTGTCCGGTGGCCGACCGGGCGCGTCAACGATGCGGACCATATCCGCCCCATGGCGCCGGGTACCCGGCGCCATGGGGCGGGGGACAGCTGCGGGAAGCCGGGCCGTACCTCGACGCCCCACCGAGCGGCCGGGCCTGCGCGGCCGGGCCGCCGAGTGTCTACGCGCGGATCGCCCGCCGCCGCAGATCGGCCTCATGGACCAGGGCCGCCGCATAGCAGTGCGGCAGGTCGTGCTCGGCCCGCAGCCAGTTGACGCGCTCTGCGAAGCGGAGCAGGCCGGGTCCGTCGTCGAGCCGATCGAGCCAGTGGTTCACGTCGTGGCCGGTTGCCTTCGGTATCCGCTCGATGAGGATCTGGTGGGTCTGGGCGGAGCGGTTCAGCGACATGCGCGCCTCCTGAGGTGAAACCCGACGTCAACGGACCATGTCTGGAGGGTGCCCTATACCACAGTAGAGAGCAAGACCCGTTCCCGTCATCGTCAGGTAACCTGCTCGGATGNCCGACGAGGTCCGTGATCTCACCCGTGAGGTCGGCCTGCTGATTCACCGCCTTCAGTGTTGGTCCGGGTCATCATGGGATGTTCCGGTGGAATCCGGTGGTACCAGGGCGGAGCGGGCCGTTCGGCTGCTCGACGAACTGGCGTCGCTCGGCGAGCGGGCCGGCACGGGAGCGCCGGCCGGCGCTCGTCCGCCGCGGCTGGCGCCGCATGCCCTGACCGACCAGCTCGCGGTCCTCGCCGACGAGCTCGTCGCCGCGATCTCGGTGTCCGGTGCGGCGGCGCCGTCCGGTCGCGACGTCCTGGCCGCCGCCCGGGCCGCCGTCCTGGAGGCCCGCCGGGATCTGGACGGCGCGGGCTTCGGGTTCCGCCCCCGTTGAGCGTTCGGTCGGTCTGATCGTCCAGTTCGGTCGGTCGGTCCGATCGTCGTTCACCGCAGGTTCCACGTGCTGCGCACGGTTTCCAGAACGTGTCCCGCGGCGATCCGCGCGCCGTCGAGACTCAGGTGCACGCCGTCACGGGCTCGGGCCAGGACGGTGTTACCGTCCGTGCCGGTGAGGTAGTCGCTGTATGCGCCGTTCTTCGACAACCACGGGGTGAGATCGAGATATCGGGCTCCGACCACCCTGGTCGTGGCGTCGAGGGTCGCCTCGTTCAGCCGGCGGAAGTAGCCGTTAAGCTGGTCCGACCGGGCCGGCGGGAGGCTGAGCCACAGCACTCGGCGGGCTCCGTCGCCGCTCCAGATCCGCATCACGACGATGGCACGCCGTTGGTACTCGGCGGTCCACGCGTCCGATCCGGCCGGCAGGACGGTTCCGTCCGCAAGCGTGATGCCCTGGCCGTCGTTCCCGCCCATTGCGACGATCACCAGCTCTGGGTTGCGCTGCGTGATCTGCGCCCGGGCATGGGTGGCCCAGTCGAAGAAGTCGGGCCGCACCAGGCCCGTGCCGAACCGCGTCTCGGTCTGTGCCCGGATCGTGGCGGGCGCACTGTTNATNATGCTCGGNCCGANNGATTCCGTCAGCGAGTCCCCGGTGACCAGGACGCGCAGCGGATCGGCCGCGGTCGGGTGGCGCGGTGGCAGCGGGGAGCGGTGGGAACCGGCGGCGCCCGGCCCGAGGGCGCCGGGGCGATCGGGCTCGGCTTCAGCTCGGCTGGCCGCCGATGCCAGCTCGGAGAAGGTGCCGCCGGACTTGGCGTCGTGACCAAACGCGCGCGACAACCACCGGTCCGGTTCGTCGAGATGGACGGTCCGGGTGATCCGTTCGGTCGGCCGGGCCACGCCCAGCACGAGCGTGCGGGTGAGTCCTGGGCGCATGCCCTCGCCCGCGTGCACCATCGCCGAGGCGCGGAGCACCGCCAGCAGACCCAGGGTGACGGCTACCAGCAGGAAGGCCTGCCGAACCCGGACGACGCCGGTGGTCGCCGCGGGTGCGGTCGCCGGGGGTCCCGGTGGCGCCGAATCTTCACGCTCAGTCATCGCCCCTCGGCTTCGTTGACGCAGGTCACAGATGTCCCGGAATGTGATCGGGCGTTGCTATTAGATTACTCTAAGTTAAAGTCCCTCTCGCCGTTGCTCGTATCGTCCGGCCTGAGTGTTACCCCGGCCGGGGTAACACTCAGGCTCCGGGACCGGGGTTGGGCTGGGGAGAGCAGGCGAGCGTGACTCAGAAGCGGAAGTAGATGAACGGCGCGACGTCCTGTGGGCCGACGATCGCATAAATGATCATGATGCTCGGGGTGAGCAGCGCGATCTGGGCGCCAAGGCGCAGTCGGGTGAAGGCGGCCTGCGCGTGGATCCACCAGACGCGCGGGACGGCTGCGGTGGCCAGTCCCACCCCGATGGCGGCGAGGACCGTCGGAGTGACCAGCGGCGCCGGTCCGCTCGCGGTGAACAGCCGGACGACGAGCTCGCGTGCCGTTGCCAGGTCGGGCGCTCGGAACAGGACCCAGGTGGCACACACGAAGTGGAAGACGGCCAGCCGGCCGGCCCAGGCGCGGACCGGGTTGGGGACCGCTTCGGGAAGCGCGGCCTGTGCGGCGATGATCGTCCGGCGGCTCGCCGTGGTTGGCGTCCCCGCGGAACTGCCGGCGATGCCGAAGCCGGCAGCGGGACCGGGACCAATAACGGCGCCGGATCCGCCAGCGGAAAGGAGCGGTGCGGGGCTCTCCGATCCCGGCCGGGGTAGCGGCATCGCGGAGAGCCCCGCCGATTCGGCCTGTCCCGGGATCTGTTCCTGTCCCGTGGCTCGGGCCCGTCCCGGGATCTGCTCCTGTCCCGTGGCTCGGGCCCGTTCCGTCGCCCGGATCCGGTCCGCCCGTCGGGCCCGGATCCGGCGTTCGGTCACCAGCCCACCGCCGTGCAGCGCTCCCCACAGGACGAACGTCCAGGCGGCGCCGTGCCAGAGACCACCCAGAGTCATGGTGATCATGATGTTGAGGTAGGTGCGCCGCTGCCCCTTCCGGTTCCCTCCGAGCGGTAGGTAGACGTAGTCCCGTAGCCATCGGGACAGGGTCATGTGCCAGCGGCGCCAGAAGTCCTGCAGGGTGACGGCCGCGTAGGGACGGTCGAAGTTGTCCGGGAAGCGGAAGCCGAGCAGGAGGGCGATCCCGATCGCGATGTCGGAGTACGCCGAGAAGTCACAGTAGATCTGCACGGCGTAGCCGTAGCCGGCCGTGGCGATCTCCAGCGACGAGTGCTGGCCGGGTGCGTCGAAGACGGGGTCGACGAGGCGTGAGGCGATCAGATCGGCGAGCACCACCTTCTTGACCAGGCCGCCCACGATCAGGAACACGGCCCGGGTGGCCTGGACCTGGTTCGGGTCCCGTGGCGTGGCGAGCTGGGGGATGAACTCGCGCGCACGCACGATGGGACCGGCGACCAGATGCGGGAAGAACGCCTCGTACACGGCGAAGTCCAGCAGCGACGCGGGTGTGCTGGTGCCGCGATGGACGTCGATGACGTAGGACAGCGCCTGGAAGGTGAAGAACGAGATCCCGATCGGCAGCGCCACCTGGAGCAGGGGCAGCGCCGTGGGGAGACCGATCTCGGCCAGCGCGCGGTCCACCGACAGGGCGAAGAAGCTGTAGTACTTGAACCAGCCGAGCAGGCCGAGGTCGCAGACGATCGCGGCGATGAGGACGCGGCGGTCGCGCCAGCGGTGGATCGCGACGGCGGCACCCTGGTTGATCAAGGTGGAGGCCACGATCAGCAGCACGAAGCGTGCGTCCGCGAAGCCGTAGAAGAAATACGACGCCCCGAGGATGAACGGCTTCCACAGCCTCGGCCGGGGCATCAGCAGCCAGGAGATCGCCAGCACCACGACAAGGAACGCCGCAAACTCGATCGTCGGAAAGATCATGTGTGCCCGTCCGGTGGGGTCGCCCAGCAGGATAATCGCTTTAGGAAGTCGAGCGACTACCTAAAGTAGTTGATGGGTGGGGTGTTCGCCGCTCGACGGCCGCGCTGCCGGCATCCGCCTGGCCCTTTCGGGTAGCCTCCGGCCGATTGCCGGTGGAACTCGTGCGCCGGCGCCATGGGATGGCTACCTTCCGACCATGGGCATCGTCTCAGTCAACGGCATCGACCTCGCCTACGAGATCCACGGCGACGAGGACGGGTTGCCGCTGCTCCTGATCGGCGGCCTCGGGCAGCAGCTCGTCGGCTGGCACCCGGACCTGCTGGCCGCGCTCGGTCGTCGCGGTTATCGAACGATCATCTTCGACAACCGGGACGTGGGACTGTCCACTCATCTCGACCAGCTCGGTCGGCCCGACCTGGCGGCGATCCTGAGCGGTCGCTTCGACCTCGCTCCCTACCGGCTCGAGGACCTGGCCGCGGACGCGGTCGGCCTGCTGACCGCCCTCGGGATCGAGTCGGCGCACCTGATGGGCAGCTCGATGGGTGGCATGATCGCCCAGATCGTGGCCCTCGGGAACCCCGAGCGGGTGCGCAGCCTCACCTCGATGATGTCCCATCCGGGTGACCACCGGGTGCAGCCGACCGCCGAGGCGATCGCGCTGTTCCTGCGGCCGGCGCCGGCCGACCTGGAGGAGTTCGTCCTCGCCGGGCACGAGGCGCAGGAGGTCCTGGGCTCGCCGTTGTTCGCGCCGGACGTGGCGTGGCTGCGGCGGCGGGCCGAGATCCAATGGGGCCGTCGCCCGAACCCGGTCGGGGTCATGCGCCAGATCGCCGCCGTGCTCGCGGCGCCCGACCGCACCCCCGGGCTCGCGCGGCTCCCGGTCCCCACCCTCGTCGTCCACGGTGACGCGGACCCGCTCGTCCCGGTCCTCGGTGGTCGGTTGACGGCCGCGGCGATCCCGCTCGCGGAGCTGCTGGAGATCGACGGGATGGGGCATGAGCTCCCCCGCCAGGTCTGGGGTCGCATCCTGGACAAGCTTGACGATGTCGTGCATCGCGGGGAAGTCGATCGTCGCGGGACGCTCGCGCAGGCGAGCTGAGCGACGACCCGCCTGCCCGGATCGTCGCGGTGGCCCGGCCGCGTCAGGTCCCGGGCTTGATGACCATGAAAGCGATGATCAGTATCCAGCAGGCGGTGCTCACGGCGACACCCCCCATGATTGGAAGGGTACGCCGACGCGTGTCACCGCCCGCGTCGATCTCCTTGACGGCGTGGGCGAGCCCGGGCGCGATCATGCCCAGCGAGATCCCGGTGGCCACCACCCACAGCACGAGGGCACCCGACAGCCAGGGGTCGCCCAGCGACCGCACGCTGCCGAATGATCCCTGATGCACCAGCCCGAGGCCCGTCACGACGATGAGCAGTGAGGCGAGCGCGAGAGCCCGGATCATCCGCACGCACAGGCGCAGGATCGGCAGGGCACCGGCCCCCAACCGCAGCAGGCGCGGGGTGACCACGGTGATCAGCGTCAGCGGACCGATGACGAAGACCCCGAGAACGACGTGCACGGTCAGGAGGAGCCCGAAGCTGCCCGAATGCGGCATGCGCAGAAGGTATCGATCGTCGTCCGTCGGCCGTATCCCGGGGGACGGCGATCCGCTAGAGCCGGTAGGACTGGTAGTAGAGCGACTTCACCACGTCGCCGAAGTGAGTTCCGTACAGCTTGTCGTTGACTCCGGCATAGGCGTAGCTGACCNCCCCGTCGNCCCAGCCGTGCCCGGAACCGAGCCGGCCGAGGCCGGTGAGTAGTGGCCCGCCGCTGGCGCCGGCCGTCATGCGGCAGGCGACGCCGATCGACGGGCTGCCGTAGGGGTCGCCGAAGCCGGGGCCGGCGCAGTAGACGAGTTGGCTGCCGTCGTAGGGGGGCAGCCGCGGGTAGCCGAAGGTGTACTGCGGATACGTCCCCGGAAGATCGAAGGCTATGCCCTGGGATCCGACCGTGTCCTCGAGATGACGGCCGCGGGACGGGGACGGGTTGAACAGGGCGAAGCCGGTGTCGACGTCGAAGTCGTCCTGGCGGGCCCACCCGGACGTCACGGTAAGCCGGCGGGCGGTCCAGATGCCGTAGGGCATCGCGCCGTTGTCGAACCCGGGGATGAAGATGACGTTCCGCGCGAACTGTTCCCCGCTACCGCCGTGCACGCAGTGCCCCGCGGTGACCACGAGGTCACGGCTGGGGCTGGACACGACGCTCGCGGAGCAGGCGTAGTCACTGCCGCCGATGGTGGCGAACAACCGGCCGGTGGTCGTGGTCACCAGCCCGCCCCGGGTGTAGGGCGTTCCGGCGCTCGGGGGCGGGGGAGCGTCGCTCGCGGCCGTTTCGGAGTCGCCGGCGGCAGGCGGGGCCGGCCNGGGACTGNGGGGGGCGGCATCGGCATGGTCGTTCGTGCGGGCCCCGAAGGCTCGGGCCCGCCGCTGCGCGCTCCAGTACCGTTCGACCTCGCGCTGCTCGGCGAGGGTCACCGCCCCCGGCGCCGAGAGGAGCTGTCCCGCGGTGGATCCCGGGTACGTGGCGGCGATCGGCGCGCCCCCTCGCCCGGTGTCCGACGCCGCCTGGGCGGGGCTGGCCGGAAGGGCCGCGGGTGCCAGCGCGACGCCCGCCGTCAGCAGGATCGCGACGGTGAGCCTCGATCGCGCCGGCGGGCGTGGGCGGGCCCGGGTGGCGCCGGGTACATCCNCCGGCGGGAGTGGGCGGAGGCGTGCCGCGTCCGCCCGTCGCTCGGACTCCTGGTCTGCACTCCGTGACGTCACGACAGCGCAGAGTAGCAGTACTGTCGCCTTCTGTGGCGGCTCGCGGGCGTTGTGGGACGGGTGGGTCGGCGGGCCGCGCCTCCCGCCCTTGTCGACCCCTCTCCATGGNCCGGTTGGAGAGGGCTGTAGGGGTAAGACGGCTAGGTGCTAGATAGTCCGGAAGAGACGGTACCTATAAACCCGTATCATTCAACCCGTATCATTCAAGCCATATCATCGAGACCATGGCTGGAATCGCGCTGACGCCGGTGTCGTATCTGGTCCTGGGGGAGGTGGCGCGGCGTGGCAGCGCCACTCCGTACGAGCTCAAGGTCGCGGTTGCCGGCTCGATCGGTAACTTCTGGTCGTTTCCGCACGCCCAGCTCTACAAGGAGCCGCCCCGCCTTGCCGCGGCCGGNCTCCTCTCGGAGGAACGGGAGGAGTCCGGCCGCAGGCGGCGGATCTTTCGCCTGACCGACGCCGGCCGGAGCAGGTNGGCCGCGTGGCTCACCGTCCCGGAGGCCGGGCGCACCGAGCTGCGCGATCCCGGCCTGCTCAAGCTGGCATTCGCCGATCTGGGCCGGCCGGGTGATGTCAGCCGGCTCGCGCGGGCCCAGGCGGCGGCGCATCGCGCTCACCTGGAGGTGTACCGCTCCCTGATCGCGCTGCCCGCGGGCGCCCTGGCCTGGTCGCTGCGCCGGACCCTCGATCTCGGGCTCGGCTACGAGGAGCTCGCGGTCGAGTTCTGGGAACGCCTCGCCGCCGAGCCGGGCGGGGTGGCGCGGCGGTCAGCGGGCGGTGCGGTGCCTGCCCCGGGCCCGCAGGTAGTCCCGGATGACGTAGTTGCCGAGGGCGGNGGGATNGGGTGAGAGANCCCGCCCGCCGTTGCGTCTGGCTATCTCCTCGACGAACTGCACCAGCCGTGGCTCGTCGTCGAGCATGAACACGTTGACGGTCACGCCGCGCCGGGTGAGCCGGTCGACCTCGGCCAGGGTCAGCTCCAGGGTCTCGGGCATCGGCGGCCAGGAGAACGAGGGAGTACCGTCGCGCAGCAGGTGCGCGGTGGGCTCACCGTCGGTGACCACCATGATGACCGGCTCCGACTGCGGGTAGCGGCTCAGCAACCGGCCAGCGATGAGCAGGGCGTGCTGCAGGTTCGTGCCCTGCACCATCTCGGAGTCGAGCCCGGCGAGCTCGACCGGCCGCAGCTCCCGGGCGTAGTCCGAGAAGCCGACAATGTGGATCTTGTCTTGCGGGAACGACGTGCTGACGAGCGTGTGCAGCGCGAGTGCCGTCGACTTCGCGATGCCCCAGGTGCCCCGCAGCGCCATCGAGTAGGACAGGTCGACGAGCAGGCACACCGCCGCCGTGGCGCGGCGCTCCGTCTCGGCGACCTCGAAGTCGGCCACCGCCAGGCGGATCGGGTGGCCCCGGCCGGGCGGACCGCCGCGCAGCACCGCGTTGCGGACCGTGCGGACGACGTCGATCGGCTGGGTGTCGCCGAACTGCCAGGCCCGGGAGGTGCCCAGCAGATCCCCGGCGGAACCCGCGTCGGTCACGCTGTGATCCCCGCGGCCCCGGGCGGAGACCTGCCGGAAGATCCGGGCCAGTGCGGCCTGCCCGATCCGGCGCACCGCCCGCGGGGTGAGCTCGAGGCTCCCGGCCCGGCGGGTGAGGAATCCCTGCCGCTCCAGCTCCCGTTCGATCTCCTGCAGCCCTCGCAGATCGTCGACGGCGGACCGGCCCAGCGCCCGGGCCACCGCCTCGGGGTCAACGTCTTCCAGGGAGGCCCCGGCGTAGTCCTGCCCCAGCGCGGCGGCCAGTTCGTCCAGCTCCGCGAGCTCCTCCAGCGCGGTGGTGGCGTCGCCGAGACCGAGCGGTTCCTCGCCGCTCAGGCCGTCGCCCAACCGGCCGGCCCGCCNCCGCAGCCGTCCACCCCAGTTGAGGTCAGGTCGGGACGCGCGCAGCGCCTGCGCCAGTCGTGACATCTCCGCGGCGAGCCCCAGGTCCTCCATCGCCGTGGACATCAGATCGGCGAGTTCGGAGCGCTGCTGCGGGGTGAGCCCGGCCAGCAACCGCGCGGCGGCGGCGGCCCGGCGGGCCAGCGCGTCAACCAGTTCCTCCAGCGAGCCGGGGTTCTCCGGAAAGAAGTCGCCGAACTCCCGCATGAACCGGGCGAACGCCTCGTCGGTGTCCTCACCGCGGGCGTCCGCCTCCAGCAGGGCGTTGAGCGCGCCGACCATCTCCCGGATCCGGGCGAAGTCCTCGGGCGTGGCCCCCTCCAGGGCCTGCTTCATCCCCTTGAACTGGGAATCGAGGACCTCGCGACGCAGCAGCTCGGAGATCTTCTCGTACGTCTCGCGGGCCGGCGGGGACCGCCAGTCATACTCGGCGAGCGAGCGCACCGCACGGGCGGGGTCCGCGGGCAGCGCGTCCAGCTCGGCTTCGCGCAGCCGGGCGTCGTCGGAGGGGTCGGGGAACAGCGCCGCCCGTTCCTGGCCCACGGCGGTGTCGAGCAGCCGGCGGACCTCTTGGAGTGTCCCGTCCATCCGGCCGTGGGATCGGGCCTCCCGCCGGTGCCGCTCGACGGCCCGGCGCATGTCGTCCAGACCACGCCGGCCCGGCATGCCCCGGCGCAGCAGCGACTCCAGAGCCTCCCGCGGGGTGCGTCCCTCCAGAATCTGGCGGGACATCTCATCCAGGGCGTCGGACGCGGTGAAGGGAGAGGCGAGTGGGTCGGGTCCGCCGTCCCACGGGCCATACCGGAATGTTCCGGAATTCACTGTTCCTCCTGGAAGCTTCCGTGCCGAGGCCAGGTGCCGCCGGGTCAGGTGCCGTAGACGGTCCGTCCGGGAAGCTCTTCCTTGGCCAGCCGGCGGTTGAGGTGCAGTCCCTCCATCGCCAGCTCCAGCGCGGCCGCCGCGAGCCCCGGCGACTCCGCCCCGTCCACGCCGAGCCTGGTCAGGATCGCCGCGAGCCCGGGCACCGGCCCGACCCGGCGCAGCAGCTCGGCCGCCGCTACCAGGTCGCCGGTCTCGACCGGGCCATCCGCGTCGAAGCGGGCCTGCAGGCCGGTGAGGTCCGCGCCGGCCAGCCTTGCCCGGAATGTCTCGGCCACCGCGCGGCGCAACAGCAGCGCGAGGACCTCGTCCTCCCGGCCCTCCTCCAGCTGGTCGAACTCGACCTTGCCGCGTACCGCCGGGACGATCGCGGCGAGGTCGACCACCCGTGCGGTGGGCGTCTCCTCGCCGGTCAGCGCCGCGCGGCGGACCGCCGAAGCCGCCACCGTCTCGGCCGCGGCCACCGACAGCCGGGCCGACACCCCCGAGCGCTGGTCGACCTGGGGGGCGTCGCGCACCAGCCGGGTGAACCGGGCCACGATCTCCACCAGGTGATCGGGTATCTCCGGTGCGCCGAGCGGGGACCCCGCCCAGGACATCACCGCCTCCTGGCGGATCAGCGCCAGTTCGTCGGTGAGGTGCAGCGGGTAGTGGGTGCGGACCTCGGCGCCGAACCGGTCCTTGAGCGGCGTGATGATCCGCCCCCGGTTGGTGTAGTCCTCGGGGTTGGCCGAGGCGACCAGCAGCAGGTCCAGCGGCAACCGGAGCAGGTAGCCGCGGACCTGGATGTCCCGCTCCTCCAGCACGTTGAGCAGCGCGACCTGGATCCGTTCGGCGAGGTCGGGCAGCTCGTTGACGCTGAAGATCCCGCGGTTGGTGCGTGGCACCAGCCCGTAGTGGACCGTCTCGGGATCGCCGAGCGTGCGGCCCTCGGCGACCTTCACCGGGTCGACGTCGCCGATGAGGTCGCCGACGCTCGTGTCCGGGGTCGCGAGCTTCTCGCTGAACCGCTCGCCGCGGTGCCGCCAGACCACCGGCAGCGCGTCACCGAGATCGGCCGCCAGCGCCCGGCATCGGCCGCAGACCGGCGCGTAGGGGTGGTCGTTGATCTCACAGCCGGCGACGGCCGGCGACCACTCGTCGAGCAGACTCACCAGAGTGCGGATGAGCCGGGTCTTGCCCTGCCCGCGCTCGCCGAGGAAGACGATGTCGTGACCGGCCAGGATGGCCCGCTCGACCTGGGGAAGGACGGTCTCGTCGAAACCGACGATGCCCGGGAACCGGGGGCCGTCGCCCTGCATCAGGGCGACGAGGTTGTCGCGCAGCTCCGTCCGCACCGGGCGGTGCGCGTGCCCGCTGCGGCGCAGCCCACCCAGGGTGGTGAACTGCGGGGCGGCGGCCGTCGGCGGGTGGACCGCAGATGCCACGGTCGGGGGCACGGTCGGTGGTATGGAATGACTGGGCTGTGCCGGCAGATCCTCCACCCGTTGACGGTACGCCGACGCCGCCACCCGTGCAGCCGGGCCGGCGCTCGTCCGCTGCTGGCGTAGTCAGCCCGAGTAGGGCGACACCGAGACGATCTCGACCTTGGCCGAACGGCCGTTGGGCAGCGTGTAGGAGACGGTCTCGCCCGCCTTGTGCCCGCTCACCGCGCCGCCTAGCGGGGACGCCGGGGAGAAGACCTCGATGGGCGTGCTGTGGTCCTCACGCGAGCCGATGAGGAACTTCTCCGTCTCCCGTTCGCCGGAGAAGCGCACCTCGACGACGGTGCCGGGGCCGGCCTCGCCGGTCGCCGCGGGTGCCTCGCCGACCTGGGCGTCGCGCAGCAGGTCCGTGAGCTGGCGAATCCGGGCCTCCTGCTTGCCCTGCTCCTCCTTGGCCGCGTGGTAGCCGCCGTTTTCCTTGAGGTCGCCCTCCTCGCGGGCAGCCTCAATTTTGGTCGCGATCTCCGTACGCCACGGGCCGGTCAGGTAGTCGAGCTCGGAGCGGAGCCGGTCGTATGCCTCCTGGGTGAGCCAAGTCTGCTGCGTCACGCGGGTCACGCTCCTCGGTGAACATCAAAAGGGTCATCATACCAAAATGAATCAAGGAATCCGATGTCGGGCTTGGTGGCTCTGGCGGCGTCTGGACCGCCCGGAAGCTCCGGACCGGCGGGTCAGCCCNTACGGGNGATCCGACAGCCCTTGCCTTCGACCTCGACCACGCATGCTTCACGCAGGGGTGGGAGGACGACGGAACCGGCCGTCGTCCATCGGCCCTCCGGACCGGGCCGACGACGATGTCGGTGCGCCGGTCGACGGCAGGCCTGCCGTCGAAGCATGCGCGGACGGTGCATTGTGCCACGGCGTTGGGTGACTTTTCCAGACCGAACGCGGGGCGGGCCCCGGCGGTTCCTCGGACGAGGTCGGATCACCCAGACCGGTGAGCCCGGAACAACGTCGAGGCATCAGGAACGTCGAGGCATCAGCAACGTCGAGGCATCAGGAACAATGGGCCGCATGCCCGCGGTCCACGATCGGCATGGCCTGCGCCTGATGGCCATCCACGCCCACCCCGATGACGAGTCCAGCAAAGGCGCCGCCACCATGGCACGTTACGCCAGCGAGGGCGCCGACGTCCTCGTGGTCACGTGTACCGGGGGAGAGGAGGGCAGCATCCTCAACCCCGCGATGGACCAGCCGGGTGTCGCCGCCCGGATGGCGGAGATCCGCAGGCAGGAGATGGAGGCCGCCCGGCTCATCCTCGGGGTCCGCCAGGAGTGGCTCGGCTTCGTCGACTCCGGACTGCCTGAGGGCGATCCGCCGCCGCCTGTTCCGGACGGGCGGTTCGCCACCATCGCGCTCGGCGAGGCGGCCCGTCCGCTGGTCCGGTTGATCCGTCAGTTCCGGCCGCAGGTCATCACGACCTACGACGAGTCGGGCGGGTATCCGCATCCCGACCACATCATGACCCATCGGGTCAGTGTGGAGGCGTTCGAGGCGGCCGGTGATCCCGACCGTTATCCCGAGGTCGGTGTCGACGCCGGCCTCGAACCCTGGCAGCCGCTCAAGCTTTACTACCACCTCACCTTCCACAAGGAGCGCGTCCTCGCTCTCCACGAGGAGATGATGGCCCGCGGTCTGGAGTCCCCCTATGCCGAGCGGCTGGCCGAGTGGGTCGACCGCGCCGAGGACACCGGTCGGCTCACCACCCAGGTGGAGTGCGCGGACTGGTTCGAGACCCGCGACCGGGCACTGATCGCCCACGCCACCCAGGTCGACCCCACCGGATGGTGGTTCCGGATACCCCTGGAGGTGCAGCGGGACGCCTGGCCGACAGAGGACTACCAGCTGGCCCGTTCTCTTATCGAGGTCGGCATGCTGCCCGAAGACGATCTGTTCAACGGCGTGTGACTCTCCGGTAACCTGACCTTTCAGGTGGCATGTGACTTTTCGGATGGCATGTGACTTTTCGAACAGTATGTGATCTAGTCAACGGTGCGTGACCGCGGAGGCGGAGGACTCGTACGGCAGGGCGTAGGGTCGGAATCGGCGCCCGTCGTGGAGTGTCCCCGTGGCGGGCGGTGACAGCAGGTGTGGCGGACACCAGAGGACACCAGGTGTGAGGACGTGCCCGTGAACGAGGTCTTCGCCGCTTCCGTGCTGGTCGAGAGGAAGATCGACGCCGGAGCCGTCGGGCTCCTCGTCGTCCTGGCACTGATCGCGGCCTCCAGTGTGATCTTCTTCTTCCTCTCGAAGAGCCTGCGCCGGATGCGGTCGAACGTCGCCAGCGGCGAGTTCGCCGGCGTCGACCCTGATCCGAACGCGATGCGCCGGCTGGACGGTGGAGACGGGCCGGTTATCGACGGGGAGGTCGTCGAGGAGACCGCCGGCACCGCCGGCGCCGGTAGCACGGCGGGCCTGGCGGGNGGCGGCGAGCAGCTGGACCTGCCGACCCAGCCTGGACCCCCCGCGGGCTCCGCGGGGAGCGATCGGTAGGCGGCTGCCGCAGACCCCGGCTAGGCGGGGGAGATGGCGATATTCACGATCCGACCGGGCACGACGATGATCTTCTTGATCGTCCGACCATCGGTCTGCCGGGCGAACTCGGGATGTGCGGCGAGCAGATCGCGAACCGTCTGCTCCGCTGAACCGTCCGGAACCTCGATGGTGAACCGGACCTTCCCGTTCACCTGGACCGGGATCGTCCTGACCGACTCGGCGGCCAGCGCCGGATCCCCGATCGGGAAGGCGACCGTGCTGACCGACTCCTCGTGACCGAGGCGGGACCACAGTTCCTCGGCGATGTGCGGGGCCAGCGGGGCCGCCATCAGGGTGAGCGGCTCGGCGAGCGCGCGGGGGGNGGGGGATTTCCCGTAGCTCTTGCTGACGAAGTTGGTTAGTTCGATGAGCCGGGCGACCGCGGTGTTGAACCGCAGCCCCGCGTATTCGGCGGTGACCGTGAGGATCGTCCGGTGCAGGACGCGAAGAGCCTCGCCGTCCAACGGCTCGTCAACGACGGCGGCCGCCCCGGTGGTTTCGTCGACGACGGTGCGCCACAGCCGCTGGAGGAACCGGTGCGAACCGACGATGTCGTCGGTGTGCCATGGCCGGTCAGCGTCGAGCGGGCCCATCGCCATCTCGTAGACGCGCAGCGTGTCGGCGCCGAACCTGTCGTACATCTCGTCCGGGCTGACGCTGTTCTTCAGGCTCTTGCCCATCTTGCCCGAGCGCCGGTTGACCGGGGCGCCCTGGAAGAGGAACCGGCCGTCGGGGGTCGCCGTCACCTCGGCCGCCGGGACGTACATGCCCCGGGCGTCGGTGAAGGCATCCGCCTGGATGTATCCCTGGTTGAACAGCCGCTTGAACGGCTCCTTGGTGGAGACGTGGCCCAGGTCGTAGAGCACCTTGTGCCAGAACCGGGCGTAGAGCAGGTGCAGCACGGCGTGCTCGACACCGCCGACGTACAGATCGACGCCGCCGTCGCCGGGAACCGCGCCCGGCCTGGCCATCCAGTAGCGCTCGACGGTCGGGTCGACGAAGCGCTCGGTGTTGGTCGGGTCCAGGTAGCGCAGGTAGTACCAACACGAACCGGCCCACTGCGGCATGGTGTTCGTCTCGCGCCGGTACTGCTTCGGCCCGTCGCCGAGATCCAGGGTGACCGTCACCCAGTCGGCCACCCGGGCCAGGGGGGGCACCGGGTCGCTCGCGTCGTCCTCGGCCATCGCCGTGGGCCGGAAGTCGGTCATCTCCGGCAGTTCGATCGGCAGCAGCTCGTCGGGAACCGCGTGGGGCAGCCCGTCGACGTCGAAGACGATCGGGAACGGCTCGCCCCAGTACCGCTGGCGGGAGAACAGCCAGTCCCGCAGCCGGTACGACCGCGCCGACCTGCCGGCGCCGATCTCCTCCAGCCAGTGAACCGTGGCCTTGATCGCCTCGCTTTTCGACAGGCCGACCAGCACCGGGGCGCTGGCCGGACCGGGCCGATACTCGCCCGCACCGCTGAACGCCTCGGGCCACTGCGCTGATGGAGTCGCGGGCACTACCCCGTGCGCGGCGTACCAGTCCGCGTCCGGCTCCAGCACGGCGGGGATCGGCAGGTCGAACGCGCGGGCGAAGGAGAAGTCCCGGCTGTCGTGCGCCGGTACCGCCATGATTGCCCCGGTGCCGTAGCCCAGCAGCACATAGTCGGCCAGGAAGACCGGGATGNCCCCGCCACCGACCGGGTTGCGCACGTACGAGCCGGTGAACACGCCGGTGCGGTCGATGACCTCCTCGCCGCGCTGCCGGTCGCTGCGGTGGGCCGCGAACTCCCGGTAGGCGTCGACGGCGGCTCGCGGGGTCCACGCCGGATCGGCGCCCGCCTCCGGCCCGGCGGTGTCCGCCGGTTCCGTGCCGCCGCCCGGCCGTCCCGCCGGGAAGCGCCAGCTCACCGGGGTGTCCGCCGGCCAGGTGTCGGCGATCAGGGCGTCGGCCAGGGGATGTTCGGGCGCGAGTACCAGGAAGGTGGCCCCCGCCAGGGTGTCCGGGCGGGTGGTATAGACCTCGATACGCCGGGCGGTCGATGAGCCAGACGGATCGGACGCACCTGCCTCCTCGCCGGGGGCGACGACGGTGAACTCGACGCTGGCGCCCTCGCTCGGACTGATCCAGTTGCGCTGCATCTGCTTGATCGAGTCCGGCCAGTCGACCAGGTCGAGGTCGGAGATCAGCCGCTCGGCATAGGCGGTGATCCGCAGGATCCACTGCTTCAGCGGCCGGCGAAACACTGGGTAGTTCNCGATGTCGCTGCGGCCGTCGGCGGTGACCTCCTCGTTCGCCAGCACGGTGCCCAGCCCCGGGCACCAGTTGACCAGCTGTTCGGAGATGTAGGCCAGGCGGTGCGCGTTGACGACCTTCCGGCGGGACACCTCGTCGAGTTCGGTCCACGCCAGCCCGGCCGGGTTCGCCGCCCGGACCGCGTCAACCGACACGGCCGTGTTCCCCCCGGCGGGGCCGGCTACCGGCGCCCGGGNGCCCGCGGCGAACTCCTCGATCAGCTCGGCGATCGGCCGGGCCCGGCCGGCCTGCGGGTCGTACCAGCTGTTGAAGATCTGCTGGAAGATCCACTGCGTCCAGCGGTAGTAGCCCACGTCGGTCGTCGCGATCTCGCGGCGGGNGTCGTGGCCCAGCCCCAGCCGGGNGNGNTGGCGGCGCATGTTGGCGATGTTGGCGTTGGTGGTGTCGCGGGGATGCTGGCCCGTGTTGATGGCGTACTGCTCGGCGGGCAGGCCGAAGGAGTCGTATCCGAACGGATGCAGCACGTGCCGGCCGGACATCCGCAGATAGCGGGCGAACACGTCGGTGCCGATGTACCCCAGCGGGTGCCCGACGTGCAGCCCCGAGCCGCTCGGATAGGGGAACATGTCCATGATGTAGAACGGCTCCCGGCCGGCGACCTTCTCGAAGCCCGTCGAGAGCGGCCCGACCGGGTTCGGCGAGTTGAACGTGCCCTCGTCGGCCCACCGGCGCTGCCAGCGCCGCTCGATGTCGGCGGCGAGCCGGGCGTCGTACCGGAAGCTCGGCTCGACGCTCCCGGTCCCGGCGGGGGCGCCGCCCGCGGTGCCCGCGGCTGCCGGGNTGATCCCGCCAGACGCACCGGTCGGTGCCACCGTGGTGTCCGCGGCGCCGGTCCGGGCGCCGGGCTCGGCCGTCTCACTCATCGCTCGTGCCATCCAAACTCGTTGGTACGTCGACCCTCTCACCGCTCTCGCGGCGGGAACGGCGGCCTGACGGACGGCGGTCGGGCGAGCGGACGGCGGGGATCGTGCGGTCCCACGAGCCTATCCGCCGGGTACGTCGGCGCGGCGGGCCGGTCGAGGAAGCGCGCCGATCACGTCGGCGCGGCGTGGAGATGAGGGCGGACTACCTGGGCGCGCCTTTGGTTGCATATCCAGAGGCCTACGGGGTTCCGCGGGCCTGGCGGACACGCAGATCATGAGGAGTTCGGGTGCCTAACAAGCTCGCGGAGCAGACGTCTCCGTACCTGCTGCAGCACGCGGACAACCCGGTCGACTGGTGGCCCTGGAGCCCGGCGGCCTTCGCCGAGGCGGCCCGGCGGGGGGTGCCGGTGCTGCTCTCGGTGGGCTACGCATCCTGCCACTGGTGCCATGTCATGGCGCACGAATCGTTCGAGGACGCCGCGACCGCCGAGTACATGAACGACCACTTCGTCAACATCAAGGTGGATCGGGAGGAGCGGCCCGACGTCGACTCCGTCTACATGGACGTCACCGTCGCCCTGACCGGGCACGGCGGCTGGCCGATGACGGTGTTCCTCNCCCCTNCCGCCGAGCCGTTCTTCGCCGGCACCTACTTCCCGCCGCGTCCCCGGCCCGGCATGGGGTCGTTCCGCCAGGTCCTGACGGCGGTCACCGAGGCCTGGCGGACCCGGCGGGACGAGATCGAGGAGTCGGGGGCGGACATCGCCCGCCGGCTCGCCGAGGCGGCGACGCGTGGTCCGGCGTCCGGTCTCGCAGCCGAGATCACCCCGGCTCTGCTCGACACCGCCGTGGCGGGGCTGTCGGCCCGCTTTGACGCCCGTCACGGTGGATTCGGCGGTGCGCCGAAGTTCCCGCCGTCCATGGTCGCCGAGATGCTGCTGCGGCACTCCGCCCGCACGGGGGACGCGCGCAGCCTGGAGATGGTCGCGGTGACCTGCGAACGGATGGCGCGTGGGGGCATCTACGACCAGCTCGCCGGGGGGTTCGCCCGGTACAGCGTCGATGCGACGTGGACGGTCCCGCACTTCGAGAAGATGCTCTACGACAACGCGCTGCTGCTGCGGGTCTACCTGCACCTGTGGCGGGCCACCGGGTCGGCACTGGCCGAACGGGTGGTCCGGGAGACGGCAGCCTTCCTGCTTGCGGATCTGCGCACCCCCCAGGGGGGGTTCGCCTCGGCGCTCGACGCGGATGCCGTTCCCGCGGATGCCGTTCCCGCGAGCGCTGCCCCGGCGGGAGCGCACCCCGAGGAGGGGGCCAGCTACGCCTGGACACCCGCCCAGTTCGTCGCCGTCCTCGGGCCGGAAGACGGGCGGTGGGCCGCCGGCGTCTTCGGCGTCACCGAGCAGGGCAGTTTCGAACGTGGTACGTCGGTGCTGCGCCTGCCGGCGGACCCGGACGATCCGGCGAGGTTCGCGGCGGTCCGCGCGGCCCTGGCCGCGGCACGGGCGACCCGGCCGCAGCCGGCTCGCGACGACAAGGTGGTGGCCGCCTGGAACGGCCTGGCCATCGCGGCGTTGGCCGAGGCTGGCGCGTTGTTCGACGAGCCGGACTGGGTGCGGGCCGCCGAACAGGCCGCCGTCCTGCTCCGGGACGTGCATCTCGTCAACGGACGCCTGCGCCGGACGAGCCGGGACGGGCGGGTTGGCGTGAACGCCGGGGTACTGGAGGACTACGGCGACGTCGCCGAGGGACTGCTCACCCTGCACCAGGTCACCGGCGATCCGGAGTGGCTCGCGCTCGCTGGGACGCTGCTGGACATCGTCCGTGATCGGTTCGCGGCCTCTGACGGGGGGTTCTTCGATACCGCGGACGACGCGGAGGTGCTGTTGCGCCGGCCGCGGGACGACTCGGACTCGGCGACCCCGTCGGGCCAGGCGGC
Source organism: Frankia sp. Allo2 (assembly GCF_000733325.1). NCBI lineage: Bacteria > Bacillati > Actinomycetota > Actinomycetes > Frankiales > Frankiaceae > Frankia > Frankia sp. Allo2. The sequence continues at coordinate 202,466 of NZ_JPHT01000003.1, read as the reverse complement.
TGTCGCCGGCGCCCTGGTCAGCTACGCGGCGTTGACCGGTTCCACCGAACACCGGTCGGCCGCCGAGACGACGGTGGCGCGCGTCGCTCCGTTGCTGGCCCGGGATGCCCGGTTCGCCGGTTGGGCCGGTGCGGTCGCCGAGGCGCTGCTGGCCGGGCCGGCCGAGGTCGCGGTCGTGGACAGCCCGGCGCTGGAACGGCTCGCCCGCCTCGGCACGGCGCCCGGTGCGGTCGTGGTGACCAGCGGACCGCTGACCGTCGGCCGGGAAACGGCTGGGGTGTACGTGTGCCGGGATTTCGTCTGTGAGCTGCCGGCCCGGACCGCAGCCGAGGTGCGCCGCCAACTCGGGGTGAAGGTGGCCAGCTGACCGTCCCTCTTCTTTCACTGGTGATGCGGTAAGCATGTTGCACTGGTGATGCGGTAAGACTGGCGGTGCGGTAAGCATGTAATTGTCACGAGGGGTTCTTCGGATCCGCTCTGGAGTGCCAGATCGGGCCTCCGGGTCCGGATCAGCCGGCAGGCCGGGCCCGCGCGCGGGTCCCGATCGGAGATCGAGGGGACACGTCATGTCCGGTCCGCGTGGACGGGGGTACGGCAGACCGGGGGAGCGGGCGGAGGTGGTTCCGGCGGACGACGCCGCAGCCTGGTTCGCCGAGCACATCCCGGCCGGGTGGTTCGCCGGGATGCCCACGGTGGTCGTGGACCGGGACGAGATCACGGTCATCGGGGTACTCGCGGCCGGCGGCGTCGCGCCCGGAGGAGGGCCGTCGGCGACGGGGGCCCGGATCCGGCGGTTCCGGGAGCAGACCCGTGAGGAACGGATCGCCATCGCCACGAAGGCCGAACATCGGTACAACCGCAAGGTGGCGTGGGGCGCGACCGTCGGTGACACCACCGAGCTGTTCACCGCGCTGTCCGTGCCGGTGATGACCCGGCTGCGCCAGCCGGAACGCCAGGTGCTCGACACCCTCGTCGACTCGGGGGTGGCGCGCAGCCGCAGCGAGGCCCTCGCCTGGTGCGTACGTCTGGTGGGCGAGAACGCCGACAGCTGGCTGCGCCAGCTCCGGGAGGCCATGGAACAGGTGGAGAAGATCCGCTCGGTGGGCCCTCGGCTGTAGCCGCCGGAGCCCCCGGTAGCCGCCGTGCGGGGGAAGGCTGTTAGTAGATGGCGAAGAGCAGCGCAATGTAGTGGCAGGTCGCGGCGACGAGGGNGAAGGCATGGAACACCTCGTGGTAGCCGAAGATCGTGGGTGCCGGGTCCGGTCGCCGGCAGGCGTAGACGACGGCGCCGAGGCTGTAGCAGACCCCCCCCACGAGCAGAAGTACCATCGAGGCGATCCCGGCCCGGTGGGCGAGCTCCGGGATCACGAAGACGGCTACCCAGCCGAGCGCGATGTAGAGCGGCACGGTCAGGTACCGCGGCGAGTGCAGCCACAGCATCCGGATGGCGACGCCGAGTCCCGCCCCTCCCCACACCACCGCCAGGACCACCCGAGCGGTCGTCGGCGGCATCGCGATCAGGGCGAAGGGGGTGTAAGTCCCGGCGATGAAAACAAAGATCATTGAGTGGTCGAGACGCTTCATGCGCGCCCGGGCACGTGATGTCGACCACATCGTCCGGTGATAGAGGGCGCTCGTTCCGAAGAGGGCCGCAATACTCAGGGCGTAAACCGCGACACCGAGCCGGGCACGCAGCGTGGTAGCCAGTGCCACCGCAATGACGCCTAGTGTCAGGCTGATCGGGAACGCGCCGGCATGTAGCCATCCCCGCATGCGCGGTCGCACCAGGTCACGCGGGTGCGAGGCGATGTCCGTCTGCGGAGGCCCGGCTGGCTGCTGTACGAGGGAAGCCACGCCGAGAACGATAACCCGAGGGTTGCCGCCGTCACGAAGCGGAGCTGGACGGCAGCGGTCGGTCCGTATCGGTGCGTGATGGATCCGACGCTTCTGCGCACTCGCTATCGCGCGACTGCGGACGGAACGCGCGGTACAGTCTAATGATCCTGAACGTGGCCTCGAACTTCCCCTATATTGTGGGTTTTGTCTGAACGTCCACGAGTACGTTCGAGTTCTCAAGTGGGTACCTGCATATGGGAAGAGAGCGCGGCAGGTTCGACTCGACCGGAGGTGTGAGCTGTGACAACCGCGGCACAGGTTTCGGGGCTGGACGTGGCCCCCACGAGGCACGCCAGGCTGGTTGCCTGGGTGCGCGAGATTGCCGAACTCACTCAGCCGGATCGGGTTGAGTGGTGCGATGGATCAGAGGCGGAGTTCGATCGGCTGACCTCCCTTCTGATCGAGCAGGGGACCCTGGTCCGGCTGAATGACGAGAAACGTCCGAACAGCTTTTACGCCGCTTCGGACCCGGGCGACGTGGCCCGCGTGGAGGACCGCACCTACATCTGCTCCGAGCAGGCGGAGGACGCCGGTCCGACCAACAACTGGCTGGACCCTGCCGAGATGCGGGCCACGCTCCGGGGCCTGTTCGCGGGGTGCATGCGGGGTCGGACGATGTACGTCGTCCCGTTCTGCATGGGTCCGCTCGGCTCGCGCATCTCGGCCCTCGGCGTCGAAATCACCGACTCGCCTTACGTCGTCATCTCCATGCGGACGATGACCCGGATGGGAACGCCCGCCCTCGAGCAGCTTGGAACGGACGGTTTCTTTGTCCCGGCCGTCCATTCCCTGGGCGCTCCGCTGGAACCCGGCCAGGCCGATGTTCCGTGGCCGTGCAATACGACGAAGTACATTACCCATTTCCCGGAAACCCGGGAGATCTGGTCCTACGGATCGGGTTACGGCGGAAACGCACTGCTCGGCAAGAAGTGCTATGCGCTGCGTATTGCGTCCGTCATGGCCCGCGACGAGGGCTGGCTCGCCGAGCACATGCTCATCCTCAAACTGACGTCTCCCGCCGGCAAGGTCCACTACATTGCCGCCGCATTTCCGTCGGCCTGTGGAAAGACCAATCTGGCGATGCTCATCCCAACCCTGCCGGGCTGGCAGGCGGAGACTGTCGGTGACGACATCGCCTGGATGCGCTTCGGTGAGGACGGCCGGCTGTACGCGGTCAACCCGGAGGCCGGGTTCTTCGGGGTCGCCCCGGGGACCGGCGAGCAGACCAACCCCAACGCGGTCAGGACCCTCTGGGGCAACGCCATCTACACCAACGTGGCCAGGACCGATAACGGTGACGTCTGGTGGGAGGGGCTGACCAAGCAGCCGCCGGCGCACCTCATCGACTGGAAGGGCCGCGACTGGACCCCCGAGTCCAGCGAGCCCGCCGCACACCCCAACGCCCGCTTCACCGTCCCGGCGGGCCAGTGCCCGACGATCGCCCCGGAGTGGGAGGATCCGCGCGGCGTGCCGATCTCGGCGATCCTGTTCGGCGGGCGCCGGGCGACCGCGGTGCCGCTGGTCACCGAGGCTCCCGACTGGCGGCGCGGGGTGTTCTTCGGCTCGATCGTCGCCTCCGAGACGACGGCGGCCCAGGCCGGAGCGATCGGCAAGCTGCGCCGGGACCCCTTCGCGATGCTGCCGTTCTGCGGCTACAACATGGCCGACTACTTCGCCCACTGGCTCGAGGTCGGGCAGAAGGCCGACCAGACGAAGCTCCCGCGGGTCTACTACGTGAACTGGTTCCGCAAGAGCCCGGAGGGCAGGTTCCTGTGGCCGGGATTCGGCGACAACAGCCGTGTCCTCGCCTGGATCGTCGGTCGCCTGGAGGGCACGGCAGCCGGGGTGGAGACGCCGCTCGGCGTCCTGCCGACGAAGGACGCCCTACCCGTTGACGGCATCGACATCGCCGAGGAGGACCTCGAGACCCTGCTCACGGTGGACGTCGAGGTGTGGAAACAGGAGGCCCAGCTGATCCCCGAGCACTACCAGACGTTCGGGGAACGGCTTCCGGCCGCCCTGTGGACCGAGCACGAGGCGCTTGTCGAGCGGCTGAACAGCGCAGACTGAGCGGCTGACGCACCCAACCGCGAGCTCCGTCCGGGGAGCGCACCGCCGGCACGGCACTTCGTGGCAGCGCCTCACAAGGCAACCGTGGCAGCGCAGGGCATCCGTGGCACCACTTCGTGTGATACCCCCGAGCGGGTCGGCCACGGGCCGAGCCGCTCGGCGGGCTCCCGGCCCGGCCCGTGGCGACCGGTCGGCAGGGTTCGGCCCTCCTTCGCCGGCCCGGCGGCCAGCCCGGCGCCGGACTCGTTCGTAACTCCGCGTCGCGTCCGTTGTTCCACCGTCGGCGGGCCGCGTTCCTACCGAGTGTCGCGGTACGGCTCACCTGAGCGGAGCACCATCCGATAATGACCACCCCGCGGATCCCGCATGTTCGCCGGGGATCAATCCCTCCCCCGGGTGAATTTCCGGGAATTCCCCAGCCGGTTGGCTGAATTTCCTCCGACCCGCCCGACGGTGCCAGTCGGCGCCCTCTTTCGGGCCCGGTTTGGTTCGATCCGATCTCGATGACATGTCGAGACAACGAGTGTCCGATCATCGGCCCGCGGTGTTCCATAGCCCGCGGTGTTCCATGGTGTTCCGTCGTGTTTCCCCCGTGGGCGCGCCTCATGCCGTCACCTCTCGGTCGTCGCGTTTCGGGTGACCCCTCACCGGCCATCACGCTTCGGCCTGTCACGTTCTGGCCTGTCGCGTTTCGGCCCACCGTGTCTCTGGCCGGCACGCCCGCGGTCATCCGGCTCTCGTCGGTCGCCGGGCTCATGGATCCGGTGGCGACCTGCGGCCGGTCGGTGCCTGTTGCCCCGGTCGGTCGGTGACTGTTGCCCCGGTCGGTGCCCGTCGCCGGAGTCGGCGCAGGTCCCGGGGCTTCCGAACCGAGCAGGGAGCGGTGACCTGGCTTCCTCGGGCGGACGCTCGTGGTCCGGCCTCCGACGGCGCCGCGCGCGGCGGCTGATGCTCCGCGTCATGATCCGGACGCAATGTGACCGATCGGGGTGCGACGGGAACTCCGGGGTGCGAGACGTTTCCAGTTCTTAACGTAACGTGTTGTCGGAAGTGGGTCGCCATCATCGAGGGCTGCGGTTACCGTGGGAGCGCTAGCGTCTCAAGCCGTGGTCCGGCATGGTGCCGGACCTCTCGGGAGGCCCCTCGGTGCCGCAAGCGCGACTACACCAGGAGGCCGGTGCCCGGCCCCTGCAGGGGTCGGTCCCGGACTACCTCCGAGTAAGCGGGTGGGCGTGTGCCACGAACGCATGTCGTCGACACAAGCGTGCTGCTTTCTGATCCTGGCGCGCTGCTGCGGTTCGCGGAGCACAATGTCGTGCTCCCCCTCGTTGTCATAGGGGAGCTGGAAGGCAAAAGGAACCATCCGGAACTGGGCTGGTTCGCCCGGGAGGCACTACGCATCCTGGACGATCTGCGCATCCGGCATGGTCGCCTTGATCAACCGCTCCCGCTGGACAACGGCGGGACGCTACGGGTGGAACTCAATCACACCGATGCGGCGGTGCTTCCACCGGGGTTCCGGGTCGACACGAACGACTCGCGGATCCTGTGCGTCGCGATGAACCTCGCCCGCGAGGGCGCCGACGTCGTACTGGTCACGAAGGATCTCCCGCTGCGGGTCAAGGCGTCGGTGCTGGGGCTGCCCGCCGAGGAGTACCAGGCGCTGTCCCCGGTGGACACCGGCTTCTCGGGGATGGCCGAGCTCACCGTCACCCAGGAGGACCTCGACCGGCTCTACTCCCGCGAGTACACCGAGATCCTGGAGGCCGCCGACCTGCCCTGCCACACCGGCCTGGTCCTCACCACCACCGGGGGGAGTGCCTCCGCGCTCGGCCGGGTGACCGCCGACAAGCAGGTCCGGCTCGTCCGCGGCGACCGCGACGCGTTCGGCCTGCACGGTCGCTCCGCCGAGCAGCGGGTCGCCCTCGACCTCCTGCTCGATCCGGATGTCGGGATCGTCTCCCTCGGCGGTCGAGCCGGCACCGGTAAGTCGGCGCTTGCCCTGTGCGCCGGGCTCGAAGCTGTGATGGAGCGCCGGGCGCACCGCCGGGTGGTGGTTTTCCGCCCGCTGTACGCCGTCGGTGGCCAGGAGCTCGGGTACCTCCCGGGCAGCGAGAACGAGAAGATGGCGCCCTGGGCCCAGGCGGTGTTCGACACTCTCGGTGCGCTCGTCTCCCCCGAGGTCATCGAGGAGATCGTGGATCGCGGGATGCTGGAGGTGCTGCCGCTCACGCACATCCGTGGCCGGTCCCTGCACGACGCGTTCGTGATCGTCGACGAGGCCCAGTCCCTGGAGCGCGGGGTGCTGCTGACCGTGCTGTCCAGGCTCGGGCAGGGGTCACGGGTGGTGCTCACGCACGACGTGGCACAGCGCGACAACCTGCGGGTCGGCCGGCACGACGGGGTCGCCTCGGTGATCGAGACCCTGAAGGGCCACCCGTTGTTCGCGCACGTCACGCTCACCCGTTCCGAGCGATCGCCGATTGCGGCCCTGGTCACGACGATGCTGGAGGATCTCGTTCTCTGAGCGATCTTGTTCTCTGGCGGCGTGCTCCCCGATCGTCCGGCGAACGTTCGATGAACCTTCGGAGAACCTCCGGAGAACATTTGGAGAGTATCTGGGGGGCGTCCGAGGGTCCCGGGCTGCGGGAACGTGTGGCCGCGGTGCGCGGTTGTGCGAGGAGACAACCACCGGAGGTGGCTTCCCATGTTCTTCGGTCGTCACAAGACGACACTGCCCACGCCCGAGCAGGCCCTTCCCGGCCGGGATCGGCCGGTGTTCGCGGGCGACGTCCCGCACACCGTGCTGGGGACCCCGCTCGCCGGCCCGTTCCCGGCGGGGCTGGAGACCGCCGTGTTCGGCCTCGGCTGCTTCTGGGGGGCCGAGCGCGCGTTCTGGAAGGTTCCCGGGGTGTACACCACCGCCGTCGGCTACGCCGGAGGGCACACCCCGCACCCCACTTACGAGGAGGTGTGTTCCGGGCTGACCGGGCACACCGAGGTCGTCCTCGTGGTGTACGACCCCGCGAAGGTCGGCTACGAGGAGCTGCTGCGCGTGTTCTGGGAAGGGCACGACCCGACCCAGGGCATGCGGCAGGGCAATGACACGGGCACCCAGTACCGTTCGGCGATCTACACCACCACTGCCGGGCAGGCCGCCGCGGCGGCTGCCAGCCGCGAGGCGTTCCAGCAGGTGCTGACCGCCGCGGGCCTCGGGGCGATCACCACCGAGATCGCCCCGGCTGGTCCGTTCTACTATGCGGAGGAATACCACCAGCAGTACCTCTCCGACGCCAAGAACCCCGGCGGCTACTGCGGCCTGGGTGGCACGGGCCTGTCAATATGTGGCCCATGGTCAGAGCGGGAATCTACGTCAGAGCCGGCCAGGACCGAACAGGCGCAGGGCTAGCAGTCTCACGTCAGGAGGCCGGGCTGCCGCCCCCTCTGCGACCGTAAGGGCTGGGCGGTCGAGGACGTCTACTACGGACAAGGATGTCGGTGCCCATTCCGGACGGCCACGCCCGGAGTGGGACCGGCTCGTTGACGACATCAAAGCAGGCCGCCTCCAGGCGATCGTCTGCTGGCACATCGACCGGCTGACCCGCCAGCCCCGCGAAGTTGCGGGACGACGCCGGGCCGCACTTCGGGTTCGGCTGGCACGCCGTTGGTCCGGAGCCGGGGTGGCGAAGCTGGTCGAGATGCTCGACTTGGGCGCCGAACGCANCCCCGGACAGGATCGCGTCGNGNGGNGNGGAGNGGACGTNCCCCGCCGATGAGCTGGACCACGCCGACACCGAGGCCGGCGGCGTCGTTGATCACCGCACTCCAGTCGGCGGTGCTCAACGTCCCGTGGTCCCCGAGCGGGGACGAGTCCGCGTAGCAGTGGACGCAGGCTGACACCGGCCAGTGATCTCCAACGCGACAAAGTCGAGCGCGGGCATGGTTGTGGGCGGCATGACATCTCCTCGGGTATATCCAGATGTCTCACGGTCAGACCGGCGGCGCCCACGGGGTGCGGCCGTGCCGGCGCACCACGGGCAATGCCAGATGGACCTCTGCGGGTGGCCGAGGACCGTGGCGTGGACGGTGACCCGGACCCCATAACACGTTGGCACGGACCCTCCTCTATCGCGCCGACCCCGATCCGATAGCCGCAGCGGCATCGGCTCGCGACGCGCTCGACGTGCTCGACGTGCTCGACGGGCGGCCTACGCGTGGCGTGATCCAGCGATCAGGCGAGATGTGGCGGGAAANGCACCACCNGNGGNCGAAGATCGCAGCCGTTCAGGATCTTGGAGAGGTTATCGATCATTCTCGGCGGGCGTTGGAAGCAAAGCCACCGGCATCAGCGTGAACCGCCTGTCGGTTACGGATCCGGCACGTTTGCTACCTGCCCGCATCTGCCGGGCTACCCTCCCGGATGAGCTGACGGCGGAGATGGAGGGAGGATGGGCTTCGGGCGGAACGCGGACAAGCGGGGCAGTAGTAGCGGGCAGGTGGGCAACCCGGCCGCTGAGCGGCACGAGGGCGAGGATNTCGATGGCGCCAGCATGATCCGGTGCCCGCGATGCGGCGGCTCTGGGAAGGTTCAGAAAAAGTGAGTGCAGGGGAAAGCTGCGGCGAGGAGGGGCCTACGGGCCCCCAACCCGAGGTGCACGCGCTGTTCCCGTCCTGCGGCGAGTGCCGGAGGGCGCGCGCGGAGCATCTGCGCCGGTCCGCGCGCGGGGCGCGGATGCGCGACGGGCTGCCCAGCCTGACTCTCCAGCCGCCGGTGACGCGCTGCCCGCATATCCCGGACGTGTGGGCGCCGGGATTCGGCCCGGGTCGGAGCCGCCGGAGGGCTCCGGGTGGGAGACGCGGCCGGAGGGCCCGGTCTGACCCCCGCCTGGTTCAGCCAGCTTGTCCCCGGTGGGCGGATGGTCCTGCCGTTGCGCTGGCGCGGCCAGACCCGGGGTGTCGCGTTCGTCAAAGGCGGCGACAACGTGCTGCGCTCGGACGCGGTGTTCCTCCGCGGCTTCGTCCCGATGATTGGTCAGGACGTCGAACGCGTCGCCGCGCTCCACGAAAACCCGCTCGTCCAGATCCACTACGACGTCGACCAGGACATCGACCCGGACCACCTCACCGGCGTCTTCGCCACCCCCGGGTCGCCGCCTGGTCGGGCACGACCATCGGGCCGCAGGACCCGATCGACGGGATCTGGCTGCGCGCCACTGCCACCGACCCGGCCGTCTGCCGGATCAACGCCAGCCGTGGCGCGGTCGAGGCCGATCTGTGCGTCCCGCTGATCCCGAACCTGAGCCCCGCGCTGGTCGCCGGCTCCTCGCTTGCCTACCTCGCCAAGCGCCGCCTCGACGGCCCCGATCCGGTATACGAGATCGGCGCCCACGGCCACGGGGCTGACGGCCAGGCCCTCGCTGAACGCCTCTGCGATCACATCCGGACCTGGGACACCGACCGCAAGGCCGGCCCGACCCTCACCGCGATCTCGCTGACCGCCGACGCCGAGGTCCCGCCGACCGCGATCGTCAAGAAGGACTGCGCGATCATCATCACCTTCTGGCAGCCGAGGGTGCCGCGTGGCCGTACTTGCCCGAGCGCGGGCAATCGCGGCCGGCCGGTGCTCAGCCGGTGGGAACGATCTGCGCCGGGGCCCCGATCTGGGCGACGATCATGGTCCAGCGCCCGTCACCGGCGTTGAGAGCGTCGGTCGTGCGCTGCAGCAGCACCGGCGGGGGGNCGGGCGTGCCGTCGAACAGGTTCCCGCACGCCGTGACCGCCTGGGCGTAGGCACCGGCGCCTTCGGTCCAGTTCCTGCTCACGCTCTCGACGGGCGGGAGGCCCAGCGGTCCGATGCGGTCGACGGCCCGCCCCAGGTCGGCGCAGGCCGGTTTCAGCGACATGCCGTCCGCCGCCTGAATGTCGGCCCGTACCGCGTTGACCGCCCGCACGACCTCCGAACGGACCTGGGCGGTGGTGGCGTACCAGGACGTGAGCCGGGCCTTGACGTCGGTAGTGGGCGGTGCCGCCGCACCGGCCCCGCCACCGGCCCCGCCACCGGACCCGACGACGAGGAACACCACGACCACCGCCGCGACCCCGGCCACGGAAAGAACCGCCAGCCCGCGTCGACGTTCCTCCCTGGTCAGTTCCTCCCAGGTGCGGTAATCGCTCCGGCGCCGGCTCACGGATCCCCCAGATAGCCAGATAGCAAGAAGTCAGCGACAAAGCAGACGCACAGCTCAATCCTGACGTTGCGTCGGGAGCGACTCCCGACCGCGCCGGTGACGCGACGCCCGGCGTCCCACCTACCCGATTCAACCTCCCCCCGCGGCGCCGAGGCGCCGCGGGGGGCACCACAAAGGGGAACACCGCGAGGGGCACCACCAAAGGGGCACCACCAAAGGGGCGCCACCAAACGGGCTCCGGGGCTCTGCGGCTCCGGGGCTCTGCGGCGGTTATCCCGACCACCGCCGTAGCGATACGCCGGACCGGCGGTATGCGCGGCGGTAGATGCGGCCGCGCGACCGAGAGCACGGGCAGCGGACAAAGTACCGGCCTACGACATCACCCGAACGTCGGCGCGGGAAAATGCACCGTCTTCTACTCCCTCCCAAGGGGATCCCCACGCGGGAACTTCGATTTTCGTCACACACCTCTGCGTTCCGCTCCCGGCCGGCTCGGCGATGTACTCACGGATGTACGAACGGGCCGCGCCCGGCCGTTGCCGGCGGAGGATCCTGGACCGACCCAGGTCGACCTCCGGCGTTTCGATGCGCAAAGCCGCGCGAAAGCGCCAAGATATCCCGGGTTCTTTACCACCCCGCGGCTCGGTGGATACCGGTGAGGGACGTTCGCGAAGGGGCACAGATGGACTACGTGATGGACTTGTCGGAGTCGGAGTGGGGGACACCCGCACCGGACCGGACGGGTAGCTGGGCGATCGTCGTTCTGGAGCAGGGGACCCGGCAGGTGCAGGGAGTCATCGGCCCGTTCCGGTCGCCCGGCCATGCGCAGGCCTACGCCTGCGACGGGGGATTCGCCGACTGGCTCATCGTCCCATCCCTGTATCTGATGTCGCCCACCGAACCGGAGATCGCCGCCATCGCGGTGCTGTGAGAAGGGATCACCCGAACCCGGTGAGCTGAGGTGAGGTGACCGAACCCGCCGGATCGTTCGGGCCGGGTGGTCCCCATCATGGTGCCGAGTGGGGACCACCCGGCAGACGGCATCGAGCGCAGGCGGGGAGAATCGGGGGNCATGGCGGAACATCTGATCGAGAACTATCTCATCGACATGGACGGTGTTCTGGTCCATGAGGAACATCCCATTCCGGGCGCGGATGCCTTTCTGGCCGGGATCGGCGAGGCAGGCCTGGGTTTTCTCGTGTTGACCAACAACTCGATCTACACGGCCCGCGACCTGTCCGCCCGGCTGGCTGGCGCGGGACTCACGATCCCGCCGGAGCGGATCTGGACCTCGGCCCTCGCCACCGCGCTCTTCCTACATACCCAACGCCCCCGGGGATCGGCGTACGTCGTCGGCGAAGCGGGCCTGACCACGGCGCTGCACGACATCGGCTACGTCCTCAGCGACCGGTCACCCGATTACGTCGTCCTCGGGGAAACCCGGACCTACAGCTTCGAGGCAATCACCAAAGCGGTACGGCTGGTGCGCGACGGCGCACGCTTCATCGCGACGAATCCCGATCCCACCGGTCCCTCGGTGGAGGGTCTCCTGCCCGCCACCGGGGCGGTCGCGGCGATGATCACCCGGGCGACCGGCGTCACACCCTACTTTGTCGGCAAGCCGAACCCGTTGATGATGCGCAGTGCGCTGAACACGCTGTCCGCGCACAGCGAGACCACCGTGGTGATCGGCGACCGGATGGACACCGACGTCGTCGCCGGCCTGGAGGCCGGAATGGACACCGTGCTGGTGCTGTCGGGCATCACGTCCATCACCGACGTCGACCGGTTCCCCTACCGACCGACCGCCATCGTCGACAGCATCGCCCAGTTGCCCGTCGGTCGGGATGTGCGGACGCTCGACAGCATGCCGACGGCCGCCGTCCGCCCGGCGCCAGCCGGGGCTCCCGATCGCACCGGGACGCACGGTCGGAGCCCGGGACCGGTGCACACCTCGGGGTCCACCACACGTGGGTGAAGGGCCACCGCGGAATCAGGGAACCCCGGACGGGATCAGGAGCCGCCCTGCGAACGGCGGAACAGGGTCGCGGTCGGCGCGGCGGCGGTCAGGGTCACCTTCGTCGGCGTGAACAGGAACGACTGCTGGGGCAGGCCGTCCGGACCCAGCAGGAACGCCCGCTCGATCGAGTCGACCTGGACGCGCGCACCGGTGTCGGCACCCGCACCGACGACCCGGGTCGCCTGGATGGACGCGATGTCCTCCGCGACCGTCCCGGGTGGGAGTTCGACGGCCGTGGCGGCCGGCGCGTCCCGTTCGATGGACCAGGCAGGGTAGGTCTTGTTCGATCGGTAGGTCTCGGGGTTGCCGGCGAGCCGCACCCCGACCGACAGCCCGACCCAGGCGTCGGCGGTGTTCGGCGTGCCGACCGTGTTCTTCCGGACGATCAGGTACAGGTAGTTACGCGGGTCGCTGATCCGGGTGCGTGGGTCCGGGACCGGGGCGTCGGCGACCTTGCCCTCCCGGGCGACCTCCTGGGACATCACCCAGTAGGTCCACGGGTTGCGGTCCATCTCCCGCTCAGGGGCCTCGGCGTTCGGGTCGAGGGTGTCCGCGGCTGACAGGGCGAACCGCATCGGGCCGTCGGTGTTCTGGCACATGCTGTTGCTGCGCGTGCAGGTCCCGAGCAGCGGGTGCGTGCTCTCGTACCGGCCGGTGAACGGCTGCGACGTGTGCTCCGGCCCCTGGATCACGGCGCTGCCGGGGATGGCGTTGCCGGTGGCGTCGATCTCTACCTGGTAGGTCCACTCGATGTCGGTGGTCCGCCCCCAGAACGCCATCAGGGCCGGGGTCGGGGTGCCCTCGTCCTCGTTGCTCCACACCATCGAGTAGGTCAGCAGGCGATGACCGGCGATCGCGGTTGGCGCCTCGGAGTGGAAGGCGAGCAGTGGGGTGTCGGTGACGGCGTTCTGGAACGGCCCGCCGGCCATCGGGTCCGCGGCGGCGGCCGGCGCCGTCCGGCCGTAGATCACCGGGGCGTGCGCCAGTGCCTGGTAGCCGTTGTCCTGCGGCGTGACGGTGCGGAAGGTCAGATCGGTCAGGCGCGCCGTGGCGGCGTTGCGGGGCGACCGGTCCGCGGCGAACAGCGTCCGCAGGGTGTGCTTGCCGGCGGCCAGGTGACCCAGCGCGAGGCTGCGCTTGATCGGGAAGGANGTGGGGATCACGAGATCGGTGGCGTAGGCGGTGTCGACGTAGAGCGACAGCACCGCGGACTCGCCGCCCGGGGAGCCCCAGGAGACCCCCGGGGCGGTGGTGGTGACGTCCAGGAGCACCTCGCCGTCGGCCTCGGTGCGGAAGGGGATCGACGAGTCCTGCCCCCGATTGAGGACGATCTCCGCGGGTGGAGCCGGTGCCCTGTCCCCGGAACCGCACGCTGTGAGCCCCACCGCCAGCACGGTGGCGGCCAGGCCGGCGCCGAGCGTCTGACGCAGTCCCCTTGACACCCGCGTTCCCTCCTAGAATCCGGGATCGCAGCCGCGGCCCGTTCCGCGCTCCCCCGATCCCCATACATCCTGACATCCTGCTCTTTACGGCATTGTCGGCGTGCATCGGTCCGGGTTGGGCCACGGATAGCCCGCCGGTCGGCCGTGCGGGTGTCATGACGTACCCGCCACCGCTGGGCCGCGGAAACCCCTAGTGATCTCCATGGCGGATAACGTCGCGACGGAGAGGCCGGTGGGACAGCTGGGGGCGGGCCACCGAGGCGGCCGCGCGTCGGCCGGCCTCCGGGGCGGAGGAACGATCGGGAGTCGGCGTGCGCAAGTTCGTCATCATGGGCGTGCAGGGCAGCGGCAAGGGAACCCAGGCGACGATGATGGCCCGGGACTTCGACCTGGTCCACATCAGCGTCGGCGACGTCTTCCGCTGGAACGTGCAGAACCACACCAAACTCGGTGCCCAGGTCAAACGCATCGTGGCGGCCGGTCACCTGGTCGGGGACGACCTCGTCGAGTCGGTGGTGCGCTCCCGGCTGGCCGAGCACGACTGGAACTACGGGTTCATCATCGACGGGTTCCCGCGCAACGCCCGGCAGGCCGAGTTCTTCCTGGAGAGCTACGACATCGACGGGGTCATCTACCTCGACCTCCCCGACGACGAGGTCTATCGGCGGGTGCTCGCCCGCCGGTTCTGCTCACGGTGCGGCCTGGACTACAACCTGATCGCCAGTAGGCCGCAGGTGCCGGACACCTGCGACGTGTGCGGAGCGCCGCTGCTGACCCGGGCCGACGACAACCCGCAGGCACTTGCCGTCCGCCTGCGGGAGTACCACGAGAAGACCCGACCGGTCATGGAGATCTTCCAGCGTAAGGAGTTCGTGGCCGTCGTGGACGCCCGGCACCCGCCGCGCGAGGTGCAGGCGGAGATCCGTCGGCATTTCGATCTTCCACAGCTCGATCGCTCGCAGCTTGATTTTCCGCAACGGCCGGTCGTGCCCGGGTGAGCCCGGCCGTGATTCCCCGGGGGGACTACCGCTTGGTGAACACCACGGCGACGCCGTCGGTATTGCCGATCCCCGCGGCCCCGATACTCCCGTTGACGCCGTGCCCGTTGAACTGGATGGCTCTGGCGACCCCCGGAATCCCCACATCCGTTGTGATCTTGTAGCCGGCGCCAGGCAGGGTCTGCCGGTAGAAGGTGGCCACCCGGTCGCTGGACACCCCGCCCAGTGTCACCGTCGACGTCTTCCCGGTGGTCGTACCGACCTTCACGGTGGCCCCGGGCGGCACCGGGAAATCGGGGGGGACATTCGTGCCACGCAGGGCATCCGCGCCGCTGACGGCGTCGATCCTTCCCACCCCCGGCAGCGAGGTCGGCAGCGCGGTGGGCAGCCCGCTCGGCAGCGCGGTGGGCAGCGACGTCGGCAGGGTCGGTGTGCTGACGGAGGGCGGCACGCTGATGTCGTCGGACCCCCCGCAACCGGCGGTCAGCGCGACCATTCCCGCGAGGACCAGCCCCGGAAGCAGCGTCATGGTTCGGCCGGACCGGATCCCTCGGCGTGGTTCGTCGAGGGTGAGGTTCTCCCGCACGGCTGGTCCTCCCGCTCGGTCCGACCGGCGGAACGGGGGTCCCGCGGGCGGACGGTAGATCATCACTGTGGATCTGTCCAGGTGTCTGATTCCCGGATCTTTCGGATCCATGCCGTCGACCTTAGTCGCGGACGGTGCACGCCGCGTGGCGGTGTCGGCTCGGCGTCATTGCCCGCGTGGGATGGCCCGCGTGAGTGGGGGTGGCCCGCGTGGGGATGCGTCGGCGCGTCGCCACCCGGGGGAGCACACCTGAGCTTCACGTTGGGTCGGGGGCCGGGGTCGCGCGTCGGGGCGGTCGAGCGGCGCGCCGGTACCAACAATTACCTTCCGTAGTCACAAGAGGGGGATGGGCCGCATGGGGGTGACGATTACACGGGGTGTTGGTGCCACTGCTTCCAGCTTCCGCCGTTCCGCGGCCGACGGTGGATCCCCTCGTAGGCGGAGCTCCCTTCCTTGCTGCCGGAATTCCGATTCGGTCCGTTCTGTTACCTTTTTTATCACTGTAAGTGAGTATGCTGGTGCGATACGAGTTTCGGTGTGTCCCGTCTCAGTGGGTCGTGATCGGCGCCCGATGCCTGTACGTTCCTTAAGCGTGGCGGTCACCAACAACGCGGTGATCGGTGTGGCCCTGGGCTACATCGAGGCAAATCCGGACGAAGTGGACCTCATGCGGTCCTTGGTCGTGCTGGCTCTGCACGGGCCATCCATCACAGCCCGTAGCACGATGCCGGCCCATGTCACGTGCCGAGCCGCGATCGTGTCCCCGGACTGGCGGGTGCTGGAGATCCTGGAGCCGTCCACCGCGGTCTGGCGGATGCCCGGCGGTCATGTCGATGCCGACGACTCCTCGCTGCTCGGCGCCGCGCTCGGGCTCGCTGCGCGCCGGGCCGGTGTCGAGGCCGACGCGGTGATCCCGGGCGGGATCCTCCCGTTCGACGTGGAGGTCAGAATCGTCGACGCCGCGCCGATCCTCGGCGAACCCGAGCACGTGCACTACGACATGACCTATCTCTTCCACGTCGAGGACCGCAGCCTCGCGGTGCGGGAGAGCGCCACGACGCAGGTTCGGTGGGTGGCGCCCGAGCGGATTTCCGGCCAGCTGGGCGCGAAGCTGACCAGGGCGTCCCAGCAGGCCGGGCTGGTGCGCTGACCGGACCCGTGCGGGCCTGATCCGCTGGGGTGCCGGGCAACCCCGGGCCAGCAGGACGGGTCAGCAGGACGGGTCGGGGAGCCNGGTCTCGGCCCAGAGGGAGAGAGCCGCGACCGTGTCCGCGAGGTCCGCTCCCTTCGCGGTCAGGTGGTACTCGGTCCGCGCGGGCGTGTCCGGGACGACGGTGCGTCTGACCATCCCTTCGGCTTCGAGTTCCCTCAGCCGTACGGAACAGAGCCGGTCGGACAGGTTGGGCACCGCCGTCGTGATCTCGGAGAACCGGGTTGCGCCGGCCAGCATCGCGCGTACGATGGCCCCGGTCCAGCGCCGCCCGATGGTCTCGACGGCATGGTGGTAGCGCGGGCAGAACGAGGACAGCTCCACCCTGATCAGCCTATGCTTGCCCGCCATTAGCCGGCCCGATCCGGTGATAGCGGCTTACCTTTCGTCAGCTCATGACGTCGTGGGGNGAGGAGCCCGGTTCGCGGCCGCCCCCGGCCCGATGCGCCGTCTGGTGCTCCGGTCAGCCGCTGAAGCGGGCAACCGCGCGCATCTTGTTCATTGCGTCCAGGGCCGCGACCTTGTAGGACTCGGCGAGCGTCGGATAGTTGAAGACGCTGTCGACAAGGTAGTCGATGGTGCCACCGCAGCCCATCACGGTCTGTCCGATGTGGACGAGTTCGGTGGCTCCCGTACCGAAGACGTGCACCCCGAGAAGGCGCCGGTCGTCCGGGCTGACCAGTAGCTTCAGCATCCCGTACGAGTCACCGAGGATGGCTCCGCGGGCCAGCTCCCGGTACCGGGCGATGCCCACCTCGAACGGGATGGCCTGCTCGGTCAGTTCGTCCTCGGTGCTGCCAACATAGGAGATCTCCGGGATCGTGTAGATCCCGATCGGCATCAGCTCGGCCCGCATGGCGTTGACGTCCTCGCCGCAGGCGGCGTACGCCGCAAGGCGTCCCTGTTCCATCGACGTCGCCGCGAGAGCGGGGAATCCGATCACGTCGCCGACCGCGTAGATGTGATCGACCTCTGTGCGGAAGTCCGAGCCGACCTTGATCCGGCCGCGGTTGTCCGCGGAGAGGCCGGCCGCCGGAAGATTGAGGATGTCGGTGAGCCCCTGCCGCCCGGCCGAATACATCACCGTGTCCGCCGGGAGCTTCTTCCCGCTCTCGAGCAGGGTGAGGGTACCGCCGTTGTGGCGTTCCACGGAGACGACCGACTCGCGGAAACGGAAGGTCACCGCAAGATCGCGGAGCTGATACTTCAACGCCTCGACGATTTCGAGGTCGCAGAAGTCGAGCATCCGGTCACGGCGCTCGACGACGGTCACCTTCGTGCCGAGCGCGGCGAACATCGAGGCGTATTCGATACCGATCACACCGGCGCCGACGACGACCATCGACCGGGGCAGTTTCTCCAGGGCCAGGATCTGGTCGCTGTCGACGACGGTCCGTCCGTCGAAGTCGACCGTGTCCGGCCGCGCCGGGCGGGTTCCCGTGGCGATGATGATTCTTTCCGCCTGGATCCGGCGGTCCTCGGTGTCCTCGCCGCCCGCCCGCACGTTCACGGTGTGCGGATCGACGAAGCTGGCCAGGCCCGTCAGCAGGGTGACGTGGTTACGGCTGAGCTGGTTGCGAATCACGTCGATCTCGCGGCTGATGACATGTCTGGTCCGCGCCGAGAGGTCACCGACGGTGATGTCATCCTTTACCCGGTAGCTCGACCCATACAGCTCACGCTGTGACATGCCGGTCAGATAAAGGACCGCTTCTCGCAGCGTCTTGGACGGGATCGTGCCAGTGTTGATGCTGACACCGCCGATCATTTCCCGCTTGTCGACGATCGCGACCCGTCGGCCGAGCTTGGCCGCTGCGATCGCGGCCTTCTGCCCGCCCGGCCCGGATCCGATGACGAGGACGTCGTAGTCGAACATCGTCACATCCCCCGCAATCTATCGGTCTCCGGTGAACCCGAGGCTATCCGGCCGGACGGGTCGGATCGGCATGTTGGCCGTGCTTGTTACGTCCATTTCTTCTGGGAAATTTCTCGGGAGTCGCTTTACCTGCGGGTTATCACTTGAGGTAGGTGTCGCGAACCCGTCCGTGATGGCCGAGGCGTGCCGCCACGTCCGCCATATGTGCCGGTGTGGTTCCGGCTGAGAGCTTTTCGAGTCCAGCTGGTGGGAACCCGTCGAGGAGTCGCGACGCCAGGCCGCCGGGCCCCGCCGCCGGGCCGTCGTGCCGGGCCGTCGTGCCGGCAGGTGAAATTGGGGCACCCGCCACCCGTAACCAACCCGCCGCCGACCCGTTAAACCTCTAGCGGGGGTCGTGGAGGCTGTCTGGGGGGTCTTCCACGGCCCCCGCCGCGCCGTCGGGCGCCGCTGTCGGGTTGCGCCGTCGGGACGGAACACCTCCGTGGGTCACGGAGGTGCCCGGGAGACGCGACGGTCGGGAGCGGCCGCCCGACGAGCTTCGGCTACGGGTGGGTCATCGACAGCACGTCGAGCGCGGCGTCGAGCTGTGCCTCGGTGAGTTGGCCCGCCGCAACGTAACCGCGCTCGAGAACGACCTCGCGAATGGTCTTCTCCTCGGCGAGCGAGATCTTGGCGACCTTCGCGGCCTCCTCGTAGCCGATGTACTTGTTCAGCGGCGTCACGATGGAGGGGGAGGACTCGGCGTAGCGGCGGCAGCGTTCGACGTCGGCGACGATGCCGTCGATGCAACGGTCGGCGAACAGTCGGCTGATCGTCGACAGGATGTGGATCGACTCCAGCAGGTTACGTGCGATCACCGGCAGCATGACATTGAGCTCGAAGTTCCCGGCTGATCCGCCGAACGCGACCGCCGCGTCGTTGCCGACGACCTGGGCGACGACCTGACAGACCGCCTCGGGAAGGACCGGATTGACCTTGCCGGGCATGATCGAGGATCCGGGCTGGAGGTCGGGCAGCCGGATCTCGCCGAGCCCGGCTCGCGGGCCGGACGAGGCCCAGCGCAGGTCGTTAGCGATCTTGTAGAGCGAGAGGGCGATCACCCGCAGCACGCCGGACGCCTCGACGAGGCCGTCCCGGGAGGCCTGCGCCTCGAAGTGGTTGCGTGCCTCGGTCAGGGGAAGACCGGTGCTGGCGGACAGTTCCTCAATCACCGCGGCGGAGAAGCCGGGCGGGGTGTTGATGCCGGTCCCGACGGCTGTCCCACCGAGCGGCAGCTCTCCGATCCGGGGCAGTGCCACCTGCAGGCGCTCGACGCCGAGCCGGACCGCGGCGGCGTACCCGCCGAACTCCTGGCCGAGCGTCACGGGGGTCGCGTCCATCAGATGGGTCCGGCCGGACTTCACGACGTCGGCGAACTCGGTCTCCTTGCGACCGAGCGCGGTGGCAAGGTGCTCCAGGGCCGGGATCAGGTCCCCGACGATGCCCTGGGTGGCGGCGATGTGGATCGATGAGGGAAAGACGTCGTTCGAGGACTGCGAGGCGTTGACGTGGTCGTTCGGGTGAACCGGGCGGCCGAGGCGCTCGGAGGCGAGCGAGGCCAGCACCTCGTTGGTGTTCATGTTGGACGAGGTGCCGCTGCCGGTCTGGAAGACGTCCAAGGGGAACTGGTCGTCCCAGTCACCACGGGCCACCTCCGTGGCCGCGTCGACGATCGCCTCGGCGATGTCCGCGTCGAGCACGTCCAGCTTGGCGTTCACCGTCGCGGCAGCGGCCTTGATCCGGGCGAGCGCCGCGATGTGCGCGCGGGAGATCCGCTGGCCGGAGACGGGAAAGTTCTCCACCGCCCGCTGTGTCTGGGCCCGCCACCGGGCCGTGACCGGTACCCGGACGTCACCCATGCTGTCGTGCTCGATGCGGTATTCCTGCTCGCTCATGCGCCCGTTCTCCCGATGCTCGTCGCCCGTGCCCTGTACCGCACGTGCCCTGTACCGCATACTGGGGCCGCGTCCCGGCGAGATGCCGCCTGGACGCGGCCCCAGGGCCGACCTTAGGACATGTCGGGACCCCTGCTATAGGGGGCCGTTCGGGGTCTCCGTCACCTTGCCTTCGGCGAGGTTCCTGAGGGGAACGTCGGGGCTTCGGCGCAATGCGGGGAAGGGTGGCTCCGACGAGTCTGGTGTGAGGGGCGGTCCGGGCTCAGCCGGCGGCGCGCTCGCGGGTACGCATCTCCCGGCGAAGCTCCGGCGGCAACGCGAAGAGAAGGTGCTCGTCCGCGGACGTGACCTCCTCCACATCGGTGAAGCCCCGCTCGGCGAGCCAGGCCATCACGCCGGTGACGAGTTCCTCCGGCACCGATGCGCCACTGGTGACCCCGACGGTCTCGACACCATCGAACCAGCTCAGGTCCACCTCGGTGGAGTCGTCCACGAGGTAGGCGGCCGGGGCGCCGGCGTCGAGCGCGACCTCGACCAACCGGACCGAGTTCGAGGAGTTCCGCGAGCCGACGACGATGACCAGGTCGACCGCGCCGGCGATCTCCTTGACGGCGACCTGGCGGTTCTGCGTGGCGTAGCAGATGTCGTCGCTCGGTGGACCCTGCAGATGCGGGAAGCGCTCGCGCAGCGCGTCAACCGTCGTCATCGTCTCGTCGACGGACAGTGTGGTCTGGGAGAGGAAAGCCACCCGCTCCGGATCGCGGACCTTCACNCCGGCGGCGTCCTCGGGCCCGTCCACGAGGTGGATGCGGTCCGGAGCCTGCCCGGTGGTGCCGACGACCTCCTCGTGGCCCTCGTGGCCGATGAGGAGGATGTCGTAGTCCTCACGGGCGAACCGCCTGGCTTCAGAATGCACCTTGGTGACCAGAGGGCACGTGGCGTCGATTGTGCGGAGCTCGCGCACCGCCGCCTCTTCGTGCACCGTTGGTGCCACTCCGTGGGCTGAAAACACGACGGTGGCGCCGTGCGGCACCTCGTCGGTTTCGTCCACGAAGATCGCGCCCTTGGCCTCCAGCGTCTTCACGACATGAAGGTTGTGAACGATTTGTTTGCGTACGTAGACCGGTGAACCGTACAGCTCTAGTGCTTTCTCCACGGTCACGACGGCTCGATCGACACCAGCGCAGTAGCCGCGCGGTTTGGCAAGAAGGACCCGGCCCATGGGTGGGAGTCTACGCGGCGGCGGGCGGCCGGGAAGTCGGCTAGGCGATGCATCACCCGATGGCGACATCGTCCGGTCCGGCCGTGGGGAGGGCCGCCGACCGTTGTGGGGTGAGGCTGTGGGGTGAGGCTGTGGGGCGTGGTTGTGGGGCGTGGTTGTGGGCGAGGTTACGGTGCCCGGGTGGCACTGACATCGTCCCCGGAACAGCCGCTGCCGGTCCGCAGCGTGTCGCGCGCGCTGGGAGACTGGATCAACCGGCTGGGGCGGGTGTGGGTCGAGGGGCAGGNGACCGGGATCGTTCGCCGTCCCGGGATGGGAACGGTCTTCCTCACCCTGCGGGACCCGGTCGCCGACGTGTCCCTGCGGGTCACCTGCCCGCGCGCGGTGTGCGACGCGGTGGGGCCGGCGCTCGTCGACGGGGCCCGCGTCGTGGTGTGGGGCAAGCCGTCGTTCCACCCCGGCCGAGGCACGCTGGCCCTTGCGGTTGTTGAGATTCGCCCGCTCGGCGCCGGTGCGCTGCTGGCCCGGCTCGAACAGCTCAAGGCCACGCTGGCGGCCGAGGGGCTGTTCGCCGCGTCCCGTAAGCGGCGTCCTCCGTTCCTCCCGGCGGCCGTCGGTCTGATCACCGGGCGGGCCAGCGCGGCGGAGCGGGACGTGGTCGAGAACGCGCGCCGTCGCTGGCCGGCGGTGCGCATCGTGTTACGAGAGGTGGCCGTCCAGGGGCCTCTCGCGGTCGCCCAGGTCATCGACGCGCTGCGGGAACTCGACGCGCGCGCCGAGGTGGAAGTGATCGTCATCGCTCGTGGCGGCGGGTCGCTGGAGGATCTGCTGCCCTTCTCCGACGAGGCGCTGCTGCGGGCTGTCGTGGCCGCGTGTACCCCGGTGGTGTCGGCAATCGGACACGAGCAGGACACCCCTTTGCTCGATTTCGTCGCCGACGTCCGCGCCTCCACGCCGACGGACGCGGCGAAGAGGGTGGTGCCGGACGTCGGTGAGCAGGCGATCGCGGTCGCCCAGCTGCGGGCCCGGGCCCGGCGGGTCGTCGAGCACCGACTCGACCGGGAGGAACGTTGGCTGGCGGACACCCGGGGACGCCCCGTGCTCGCAACGCCCACGCGCGACGTGGACCGCAGAGCGGACGACGTGTCGGCGCTCCTCGCCCGTTCGCGCCGCTGCGTCCGCCACGTGATAGATGTGACCGGGAACGATCTGGCCGCCACCCGCGCCCGGATGCGCGCGCTGTCGCCGGCGGCGACCCTCGACCGCGGGTACGCCGTGGTGCAGCGCACCGTGGATGGTGCGGTTGTGCGCGGACCTGCCGAGGTTGCGGCCGGGGACGGGCTCGCCATCCGGGTGGCGGGCGGAACGCTGCGCGCGACGGTCGTGGACGGCTGAGCAGGCCCGGCGGCCCGGTCGGCTGGAGGGGCCGCTCGCTCAGGAGATCAGGAGACGTCCAGGAGATCAGGAGACGCTCAGGAGAGTGGAGTCGCCGCGGCCAGTCGAGCGCGGGCGCCGTCGAGCAGTGCCTGACAGGTCTTGGCGAGCCCCTCGCCCCGTTCCCAGAGGATCAGTGACTCCTCCAAACTCNCCCCGCCGGCCTCCAGCCGGCGGACGACCTCCTCGAGTTCGGCCCGCGCGACCTCGTAGGTGACCGGTGGGGCCGGGACGCCCGGCGGGAGGACATCGGCGGAGCCCGATGTGTGACCGGTAGGGCCGTCGTTGAATGCTTCGGGCATGGCCACCTCCGTGCCGCCTCCACAACCCTCTATCTTCCACAATCCTCTATAACGATGTCCGCTCAATCCGTGACCGCGCGGTTTCGGGTCGGTCCCGACCCGGCATCCACCGTTGGGCGACCCGGCGGCTAGGAGGCGCCGGCGTGGCGATTTCCCCTCCGCCTGACCAACATGATATCCAACAAGGAACAATCATGGCTGAACCCGGCCGGTCCGGTGGAGATCCATAGTACAAGGTCACTGCATGGCGTTTCAGGCCGGTCGCGGTCCGAGACGGACCAGACCGGCCTGGCACACCGGCCGTTACCCGTAGGACATCCAGTCCGGAGGTAGCAATGCCCGCGCTACGCCCGACGCCTCGTCGCAGACCTCTCGGCGACCTCGCCCGAGAGCACGCTCCGCCTTCGGTTGCCGCCGTGGGCGCCGTGCCGAGGGGTGGGATGATCGGGACGCGGGTTGGCGGCGCCCACCTCGGATGGCGGATGCCGGCGACGGGCCCGCTGCTACGTCGGGCGGCCGGGCTGGTCATCGGCATGGCGATTCTCATCCCCGCCGCCACCGCTCTGGAGGGTGGGGGCCAGCCACCGGCCGCAACGGCCGTCGCGCCCGCACGGCCTCCCGTCATCGCGGCCGCCGTCCAGCGCTGACCGGGTTCGCGCTGACCGGGCGGCTTGCATCGACCGGGCGGCTTGCATCGACCGGGCCCGTACCGGCGGCCCGATCAGTTCGTGGCGGCGGGAACGACCGGTCGCAGTGACGCGGCGAGGGTGACCAGATCGGCCTGATTCGCCCCGCCTTTGCCGCCTCCGTCATCCACGATCACGGTGACGTCGCCGTCGGTTCGGGTGAGCGCGAGATGCCCATCGCCGTCCCGGCGCTGCTGCCAGGCGACGCCTTCCACATCGACCGTGCCGTTGGCCGGTCGGTTCCCCAGGATCCGCTGGACCGCGGTGGGAGCGTTGCTCTCGACGAAGCGGGCGAACGTCCGATGGTCGGGCCGATCGACGACGTAGCCGATCGTCGCCTCGGCGGGACCACCATCGCCACCACCGGTGGGCAGCGTCAGGCGGATGGAGGTCGGCTTCCAGGAGGAGGGCAGGCCAGCCGGCCCGAGCGGGGAGTAGGGCGCCTGGCGGGCGAACGCCGCCATCGGCTCACTCGTCGCGACGACCTTGACCGCGGGCTCGTCGCCTCCGCGGGGCATGACGAAGACGACNAAGAGCAGGACNCNCGCCATGACCACGGCGAGAGAGAGCGCCATGTCTCTGATCGTTTCCTGACCGCGTCGTCGTGCCACGTCCCCATCTTCCAGGTCCGAACCCCCGAATGGGCACCCGGACCACGTCTGGGCGGCTCGCGGGGGTGGTGGTGTGTTCAGACTCTCGCCCGGCTGGAGGGCCTTATCGGGGAGTGCGGGGCGAGAAACCGGCCAGATCGGGGCCTGCCGGGCAGCCGTCACGCCCCCTCCGCGTGACGGCTGCCCGATGCTCCGTTGGACGCGCGCACCGGGTTGAAGGTTGCGTGCCTCTTCGGCGGATTCGAGATGTCGTGTCGACGACAGGCCGGATTTGCCGGACGGCCGCGGGCGCACCTTCGCGGCGGGATAGGGNCATGGAGGTATATTCGGCGTCACTCCGGGCCTAGTTCGGGCGCCGACGGGGCTCCCGAACTAGGCTCGGGGCCGTGTCTTCCACTGCTGAATCCTCCGCCTCCAGGCCTTCCGACGCCTCGTCCGTGCCCGACACGCTGGCCGTGCAAGGGCAGGCTCCGGATCGCAACCTCGCGCTCGAACTCGTCCGGGTAACCGAGGCAGCCGCGCTCGCCGCGGCGCGCTGGGTCGGCCGTGGCGACAAGAACGGCGCGGACGGGGCCGCCGTCGACGCGATGCGTCGACTGGTCGGCACCGTCTCGATGCGCGGGGTCGTCGTGATCGGCGAGGGGGAGAAGGACGAGGCCCCCATGCTGTTCAACGGCGAGGTGG
Source organism: Frankia sp. Allo2 (assembly GCF_000733325.1). Taxonomy (NCBI): domain Bacteria; kingdom Bacillati; phylum Actinomycetota; class Actinomycetes; order Frankiales; family Frankiaceae; genus Frankia; species Frankia sp. Allo2. The sequence goes on along the minus strand of NZ_JPHT01000003.1, from coordinate 177,307 downwards.
TCGGTTCGGGCGAGGGCCCCGAATGCGACGTCGCCGTGGATCCCGTGGACGGTACGACGCTGACCTCTAAGGGGATGAATAACGCCATCTCGGTCATGGCGGTCAGCGAGCGTGGCTCGATGTACGACGCGAGCGCGTGTTTCTACATGGAGAAGCTGGTCACCGGCCCGGAGGCGGCCGGGGNGGTGGATATCGCGGCCTCGGTGGAGGACAACATCCGCGCCGTGGCGAAGGCCAAGGAGATCCTCCCGCGGGACGTCACCGTGGTGGTCTTGGACCGGCCCCGGCACAGCCAACTGGTCGAGCAGATCAGGGCGGCCGGCGCCCGGGTTAAGCTGATCTCCGACGGCGACGTCGCCGGAGCGGTGATGGCTGCCTCGGCGGACACCGGCGTGGACCTGCTGCTGGGGATCGGCGGCACTCCCGAGGGGATCATCACGGCCTGCGCCGTGACCTGCCTGGGTGGAGTGATCCAGGGCCGGCTGTGGCCGCGGGACGACGCGGAGTATCGCAAGGTTGCCGACCTCGGGGGCGACCCGGCCCGGGTACTGTCCACCCGGGACCTCGTCGACAGTGACAACGTCTTCTTCGTGGCGACCGGCATCACGGACGGCGAACTGCTCGCCGGGGTGCGGTACCGGCCGGGCGGGGCAAACACGTCCTCGCTGGTGATGCGGTCACGCTCGGGCACCATCCGCCGGGTGGACAGCCAGCATCAGCTCACCAAGCTGCAGGCGTACTCCACCGTTCCGTTCTGAGCCGCCGCTGTCCCGTTCTGAGCCGCCGCTGTCCCGGTCGCAGCTTCGATCCAAGTCGCCGGTCCGGTCGGAGTTCCGTACAGTTTCCATGCTGTTCCTGGTCCGTTCCGACTCCGATCTGGTCGGGAGGTGGTCGCATGGTGCACTACCCGCGACCGTCCGTCCCCGCGAGGGTGTTCGCGCGCCTCGACCCCCCGGGACCGCACGGCAGCGCCGCGGAGGTCCGGACGCTGGTGGGTGCGGCACGCAGGTTCCTGCGCCATCCACGGCCCCCCGTTCTGCTTGGTTGCGTGGGGGCGCTTGCCGTCCTGCGGGTGGTCCGAGGCCCGTGGCGGATCCGGGACACCGGCGTCGCGGTGGCCGCCGTGGCGGCGCAGCCCTTCGTCGAGTGGAGTGTGCACCGGATACTGCTCCACGCCCGGCCGGGCGGTCGGCTGGGATCGATCGGTTACCAACTTGCCGGATACGGGCACGAGCAGCATCATCGCGATCCGACCAACCTCGACACGATGTTCCTGCGCCCCCGCGAGGTGATCAGCGGAACCGTCGCCGTCGCGGCGCCTGCGTTGCTCGGGCCGCCATGGGCGGCGACCGGCGCGCTCTGCCTCGGGATGGGTGCGCTCGTCTACGACTGGACGCATTTCCTCATCCATACCCGGGTCCCCCCGCGCACGGCCTACTACCGGCGGCTGTGGCGAGGGCATCGTCTGCACCACTACCGCAACGAGCGGTACTGGCTCGGGGNGACCAGTCCGCTCGGTGATCTGGCCCTGCGCACCGATCCGCCGCGGGACGCCGTGGCACTCTCGCCGACCGCCCGCGGGCGGGGTACCACCGCAGCCAGCCGTCCTGCCGCCACCCCGTCTGCTCAGTTTGTTCGGACTGCTCAGTTTGTTCGGACTGCTCAGTGCTCCGGCAGGGCCGGTGATGGCCAGCTGAGGTCGGGGGATGCGAGGCCGCCCGGGTCCCCGGTGCCGGTCACCGGGCCAGGATCGGGCTGACCGAGCCTGGGGGTGAAAAGACCAGGCGGGCGGGCCGCGCGCCGAAGCCGATGGGTGTGGGTCCGTGGCACCGTGGGAGGCGGCGCGGGCCGCCCGACGCCTTCCAACCACGCGCGAAGCCGGCTGTCGGGTGTGTTCGCCTCGACGGTCAACCGGGCGAGGGCGAAGCGGTCGTCGGCGGGATGCGAGAGGACGTCGCGTACCGCGCAGGCCGAACTGTAGCCGGCCGAGATCACAAGCTGGCGTACGGACAGGTCGTATCCGCCGAGGGGGTAGGCGAACGTGCGAGGTTCGTCCCCGGTCGCCACGGCCAGCCGGCGACGCGACAGCGTCAGTTCGGCGATCACGTCGGTCCGCGCCAGTTCGTCCAGCCGCCGTCCGGTGTGACCGGACCCGCCGATTTCTATCCCGAGACCCCGTATTCGATGCAGGTCGGTCCGGTTGAAATAGCCCGGATCACCGACCCGTGAACTGGTCACGAATACCGTCGCCGTCAGACCCGTCTCGGCCAGTCGGCGGAGAGCCTTCAAGGTTTCCACGCCGCCGTCGTCGAAGGTGATGATGACCGGGTTGGCCGGCGCGGTGGCCGCGCGCAGGGACGCGGCATATTTCGACACGGTGAGCGCCTGCCGGCCGGAGGCGGCGATGAGGGCGCAGTGCCGCATGAAGGTCGTGAAGGGGATTAGCCGACGTCGCGGGCCGCGTGGCGGCTGCGTGTCGAGAGACCGGTAGCGCAACATCGGGATCATCGGCGTTCGTCCCGCTGAGCAGGGACTGGCGGTCACCGGGGCCCGACCGGCTCACCAACGGACGGGACGTGCTCGCCGGAGAAAGCGTGAGACGTGCACGACAAGCGGGCCTCCCTACGTCCGCCGCCTCCGGGGATGCGGCACCCGATATGCCAGTGGAAGTGCACCTGAACGGTGGGTGCGTGATGCGGCATGGAATCTAGCACGAGCTGTGGCAATAGGTTCCGTCGCGTTGCCGGTGTTTGTCGTCGGCCGTTCCATCTACATGCCTTTTATTGTTTTTATTGATGGCATGGATTTGCTTGTGGGGTGGTTGTGGCGGTACGGCCGACCTGGCGTGGGGAAGCGGCGTGGGGAAGCGGCGGTCCGGGCTACAGCGGCCGGCGTCGGCGCTCGGCGGACGACTGCGCGAGGGAACGTTGCCGCTCGCGGCGCGCCACTTGGGCGCGGCGACCCCGGAAGAGCGCGATGACGACTACCAGGATGAAGGCCGTCAGCAGGATCGGAGCGTGAAGGATCATCTCCGAGCCGACATCGATGGCCTTGTTGCGCAGGCCGGAGCCGCCGTTCCCGGCCGCGGGGTTCAGGTAGCCGACGCCGAGGGTGATGAGCGCGTAGGCGAGCGGCGGCATGATCACCACGCCGATGAGGTCATCCGCATGCACGCGGACCGCGGCGAGGACGCACGAGCCGATGAACAGCACGCCGAAGGCGAACTTCAGGGAACCGAAGATCGCGGAGTCCGCGATGGCACCGAGCCCACCGATGACGAGGACGAGGATGCCGGTGCCGAGCGCGGTGAGGCCCCGGCGGCTGCCCGTGAACAGCGTGGGCGGCGGCCCACTCGCCCGACCGCGCGAGCTGCGAGCGTACAGATCATCATGCCCGCGAGCGCGTGCGGATCTGCCCGGCGGTCCGGCCGACTGCCGGTGAGGCGGCACACTCACGAAGGCAAGGTACCGCCCGCAGATTTCCAATGCGTCAGGGCGATGCACCAGACATGCGCATCGGCTCTCGCATTTGAGCTTTCGGTGTCGATCTCACTGCTTTCCGTTGCTTAATCCTCCTTATGCTGGTCGTTCGCGTCCCATCTGGCCGGATCTGCGCCGTCAGGGGTCTGGTACCCGACATCGATTCCGGGGTCCTCCATGGCGCCACCCCGCCCGGTCGTCGCGCCCTCCCCGGTGCTCCTCAGGAGCTCGGCGGCGGACAGCGGCCGCACGCCGGTCTCTACCGGAACCGGACTGGGGAGCCCCGCCTCGACGACTTCCATGGCCGCGAGCCGGCGGGCGGGGGTCAGCACCCGGCTTTCCAACGAGCCGACGGTGGCGTTGAAGNCCCCCNCCGCCCGGCCGAGCGAGCGACCGAGGCGATCGACGTGTTCGCCCAGGGTGCCGAGGCGGGTGTAGAGGTCGCGACCCAGCTCGAAGATCTCCTTCGTCCGTGCGGTCAGCGCATCCTGAGTCCAAGCGTGGGCGATGGTCCGCAGCATAGCGATCAGCGTGGTTGGGGTGGCGATGATGACCTTCTTGCCTGCGGCGTGTTCGAGCAGGCCGGGATCGTGATCGAGGGCAGGGGCCAGGAACGCCTCGGCGGGGACGAAGAGCACCACGAACTCCGGGGATGACGGCAGCCGCCGCCAGTAGGACTTGGCGCCGAGGCCGTCGACATGCGCACGCAGATGGCGGGCATGGGCGGCCATCCGGCGCGCGCGATGCTCCTCGTCCGTCGTGTCGGCGGCCTCCAGGAACGCGCTGAGCGGAACCTTCGCGTCGACGACCACGTTGCGGCCACCGGCAAGGTGGACGACCATGTCGGGCCGTTGCGGGCCGTCGTCGCCCTGGATCGTCATCTGCTCGGTGAAGTCGCAGCGGTTGAGCATGCCGGCCACCTCCGCCACCCGGCGCAGCTGCATCTCGCCCCAGGCACCGCGGGCCTGGGGCCGGCGCAGCACGGTCACGAGCGCGGCGGTCTGCGACCGGAGGTTCTCCGACGCCTCGCGGGCGAACCGCACCTGCTCGACGAGTGCCGCGTAGGCCTCAGTGCGCGCGGTCTCCAGCTCCCGCAGCCGGTCCTCCATCCGCCCGAGAGCCTCCCGCAGCGGCGTCACCATGCTCTCGACCGCCGAACGACGGGCGTCGAGGTCGCCGCGGGCGCGGGCGCCGGCCTCGTCCAGCCGGGCGGAGGCCAGCTCTACCAGCTGACGGCTCGCGCCCTCCAGAGCCTGCGCGGACAGCGCTCGGAAGCTCTCGGCAAGCCGGTCCTGGCTCTGCTCGACCAGCGCCACCCGCTCGCCCGCCGCTCGCTGCTCGTACTCCAGCGCGGTGCGCAGGCTGGACACGTCCGACTCGGCCAGCATCGCACGCTCGGCAGCGGCGGCGGCGGTCTCCCGGGCCTGGTCGCGCTCCCGCACGGCGGTGGCGTGCGCAGCCGTGAGCGCGGCAACCCGCGGCTCGGCGAAGCGGCGCGCGGCGGCGAATCCGCCCATGGCGCCGAGAGCCAGCCCGATCAGGGCCAGCAGCGCGCTGGTCGTGTCCACGGGAGAGAGGCAATCACGGCCCTCCGACAGTTTCGCGCGGTTTCGCGGTGAGACGGTCCCCGGCCGGGAAGCTGCCCGGCCGGGCCCTTCCCGGCGAGCGGCCGTGGGGCCTAGTAGCCGTGGGGCCTGTAGCCGTGAGGTCCGTAGCCGTGAGGTCCGTAGACTGACCGGCCATGGGCTTGTCGATCGGGATCGTCGGGCTGCCCAACGTCGGCAAGTCCACGTTGTTCAACGCCCTGACGCGCAATGAGGTGCTGGCCGCGAACTACCCGTTCGCGACGATCGAGCCGAACGTGGGCGTGGTCGGGGTGCCCGATCCGCGTCTCGGCGAGCTCGCGAAGCTCTACGACAGCGCCCGGACGGTGCCGGCCACGGTCAGCTTCGTGGACATCGCCGGTCTGGTCCGAGGCGCGTCCGAGGGGCAGGGCCTGGGTAACCGCTTCCTCGCGAACATCCGCGAGTCCGACGCGGTCTGCCAGGTCGTCCGGGTGTTCTCCGACCCCGACGTGGTGCACGTCGAGGGCAGGGTCGACCCGGCCGACGACATCGAGACGATCAACACCGAGCTGATCCTCGCCGATCTGCAGACCGTTGACGCGCGCCTGCCGAAGCTGGAGAAGGAGGCCCGTGCCGACAAGGCGAAGCAGCCGTTGCTGGCCGCGGTGAAGGCCGCGCGCGAGGTGCTTGACGCCGGCCGCACGCTGNCCTCGGAACCGAAGATCGATCGCGACGCCCTGCGGGAGCTTTTCCTGCTCACCGCCAAGCCCTTCCTCTACGTCTTCAACGTCGACGAGGACGTCCTCGCCGATCCCGGTCGGCGCAAGGAACTTGTCGGCTCCGTCGCGCCCGCGGACGCGATCGTGCTGTGCGCCAAGGTCGAGGCCGAACTGGCCGAGCTCGACGAGGCCGACGCCGCGGAGCTGCTGGCCTCGCTCGGCCAGGAGGAGAGCGGCCTTGCCCAGCTGGCCCGGATCGGTTTCCACACCCTGGGGCTCCAGACGTTCCTGACGGCAGGCCCGAAGGAGGCCCGGGCCTGGACCATCAGAGCCGGGGCGACCGCGCCGGAGGCCGCCGGGGCCATCCACACCGACTTCCAGCGCGGCTTCATCAAGGCCGAGATCGTCTCGTACGACGCCCTGATCGCGGCCGGTTCGATGGCCGCCGCCCGCGCGGCCGGCAAGGTGCGCATGGAGGGCAAGGACTACGTGATGGCCGACGGCGACGTCGTGGAGTTCCGCTTCAACGTCTGATCAGGGGCCGTTCCCGTGTGATGAGAAGCACCTACCGCGTGGCGACATGCCTGTTGAGACCGCGGCCGTTCAACCAGATCACGCGAAGCACGGTGATAATGATCTATCTATCTTCAATGGTATAGACGATGAGTCTCCAACCGTCACCGAAGGTTGCTATCCACTGATCGTCACGTTTTAGGCAGTCATCAGACCGTGCGTGACGGGTGCGGATGGCCGGGTGGGTACCAGATTTCGGCGATCACGGTCGGATCGCCGGCGGCAATGCGGCGTCGGTCCTCGTCGATGCCCGCCTGGATCTCCGGGTTGGCGCAAAGCACGGCCTGAGGCCACCAGCGGTCAATGACCCGGTGCAGCGGCGCCAGGTCAAGGGCGTCGTCGGCCTCGACAGCCGCCGCGTGGAACTCGGCTTCGAACTCGGCACGATGGTCAGGCCTGAGCGCGGCCCGGACCGCCGGACCGGTGCGCTCAACCCGGTTGCGTACCCCGTACGAGGGGATCGTGACATCCGCACTCATGAGATTGATTCTCGCCCGGCGCAGCCTCCCGACCGCTATGGCCGGACCGCGAAGGAATACGAGTCCGGAAGTAGCTTTGGGATCAACGTCCGCCTCTACAGCGAGGCTGTGGCCGCGGCCTGAAGATCTCCGGCGGCCGTGGTCACCGCGCTAAACGAGCTGCCGGGTGCCCCGGGTGGCCGCGGCGACGATCGCCTCGGCCGGTCCTCGCGCCCCGCTCGCCCGCCAGGCGGTGGCGACGGTCAGGGCTACGGCCGCCTGGAGCAGAAAGGACGGCGTCGGATCCGCGGGGAGGAAGGAGGCGGACATCACGATCACGTGGGTGCAGTAGAGGGTCAGCGTCATCGATCCGACGGCGACGAGCGGGATCAGCATCAGGGGCGGCAGCAGCCGGCTCAGGAGCAGGACGAACCCGAGCAGGGCGATCGCGGCCGCGCCGGTGTGCAGCAGATCGACGGGCGTGGACGAGTGCGGGGTGTCGACGGCCAGCCACCACCAGGTGTTCGTCGGGGTGCTGCCGTACAGCCCGGCGTCGAGGATGGACCGCACCGGCAGCGGCCCGACTCCCGCGACCTCGACGGGATCGACGGATTCGAGTGCGGCCATGCCCGCGGCGTGCCGGAGCAGGGCCCAGGAGACCAGCGACGCCGCCGCGGCGATCGTGCCACCCCCCGCGAGCAGGGCGGCGGCGACCCGCGTGGACCGTAGATCCAGCCGGCCGACCGCGAGTCCCACGCAGAGATACCCGAGCCAGGCAAGCGCCGGATAGAAGCCGGTGAAGCCCATCTCCAGAGTCAGGTTCACCGGGTGGGTGAACGCCCGGCCGAAGGTCGGGTCGGCAAGGGTCGGGGGTGGCAGATGGTCCCGGCTGAGGAGGCCCGCGGCCGGGACGACNGCGAACGCCAGCACCGTGACGACGACCAGCGCTGCGACCGGAGCCCGCAGCAGCGGCACGGCCAGGATGAACATCAGCGCGTAGTAACAGAGGATCACCGCGATGCCGGAGTGGGTGTAGCCGAGGGCGAGGCCGATCGTCCCGATGCAGACCGCTCGTGCCACGGTCGACGCGCGCGCCTGTGGCGCCGGCAGCCGGCCGGTCGACAGCGCCAGCGCCACCCCGGCGAGTACCGCGAAGGCCGCCGAGGCCCGGCCGGCGGCGAGCAGATGCGCGGGGGTCACCGCCCCGTCATCCCCGACCGCGGGATAGATGTGCGTCGCGACCATGCCGATCAGGGCGAGGCCCCGCGCCGCGTCGACTCCGCGTAGGCGGCTTTCCCCGGCGGCCTGCGGGTGACGGGGCTGAAGCATCGCGGGCACGCCCTTCAGACTGGTCTTCGGGCGGAGGTGGGTTTCGTCCGGCCCGCCGGGAGCGTTCCCGGGCCGACACGGGCACCGCGACCGTGGCTCGGCAGTCAACGACCGATGAGTGGCGAGGAGAGGAGGATGGCGTGATCTGCCATCTGGTGGGCCGGTCCGAGTGGGCGGCCGGGGCTGACGGGTACCGCCCGGCGAGCCTGGCATCCGAGGGGTTCATCCATTTCNCCGCCCCGGAGCAGGCCGTGGCAACCGCGAACCGGTACTACGCCGGGCGTGCGGACCTGCTGCTGGTCGTCGTCAACCCGGAGCGGCTGAGCGCGGAGCTGCGCTGGGAGCCGCCGGCGCCCGTGACGCCCGCCGGCCAGGCGCCCGCTGGGGGCACGCCCGCGCCAGGGGAGCTCTTCCCGCATCTCTACGGGACGATCGACACCGCAGCGGTGACGATCGTCGTACCGTTCCCGCCTGATCCGGATGGTGTCTTCCGGGTGCTGCCCAGTCTCTGGTGATCTCCACATCTGTTCGGTACGAGACGTCTGTTCGGTACGAGACATCTGTTCGGTACGAGCGCTCAGTACGAGACGCCGGCAGAGCGCAGGATCTGTGAGATCCTGCGGGCCAGGGCCACGTCCAGTTCGGTGACGCCGCCGACCGAGTGGGTCCAGACCGTGAAGGTCGTTGTTCCCGGGCCCCGCTCGACGACCGGATGATGGTTCATCACGTCCGCTGCCTGCATGACCTCGGCCACGATCGCGTCGGCCTCGTCCCCGTCCAGCATGATCTCCAACTGGATCCGGTCGGCGTCGCCGATCCAGCCGGGTAGTGCCGCCAGCGCCCCGGCGACTTCGGTGGTGTCCAGTCTGCTCGGCATACCGATTCCCTCCGGCTGGTGATTCTCTGATTCTCTGGCTTGGATTCTCTGGCTTGCGGTCCGCGTCCCGCCGCTCGGCGAGCCGTCTTGGTGGAGCCACCCGAAAGGGTCATCAGACACGATCCGCCGGGAACGGATCCACGGCTGGCCGGACTCTGGGAGAGTCCGGCACCATGAACGCGGATGTGGAGGGCTTGGATGCCCTCCCTTCTACCCATGGACGACGGCGTGGAACACCCGAGGACCGGGACGGCACCGACTCCCCGGTGGTGAAGGGACGTCTGGTCGTCGCCGTCGCGCTGCTCGACGATGATCGCCGGGTGCTGGCCGCCCGGCGCCGGGAACCGCATCCCTACGCCGGGATGTGGGAGTTTCCGGGCGGCAAGGTCGAGCCCGGCGAGCACGAGCTCGACGCGCTCGTCCGGGAGTGCCGGGAGGAGCTCGACGTCGAGATCGAGGTCGGTCCGCCGCTCGGTGAGGTCGGGCTGTCCAGCCCCGGATGGGTGCTGCGGGTGTGGCTCGGCCGGGNGACGCGCCAGCAGCCCCGGCTCGTCGAACATGACGAGCTGCGCTGGCTCGGCGTGGCCGAACTGGACGATGTCCGGTGGATGCCGGCCGACGGTCCCCTGGTGGCGGAGCTGCGCCGCGTGCTGTCGACTCCCGGATCGCTCTTCTGAACGTCGACTCTTCTGAAGGTCGGCGACGGGAGGTCGCGGACCGGTGAAGCCCCGGACCGGTGAAGCTCGTTGTGGCCGAGGCATCCGTGCCATGGGTGCACCCGTGCCATGGGTGCACCCGTACCATGAGTGGCGGTGCGACCGTTGCCGGTGTACGCGTGACGGGCAGATCGTCGTGCCGCGGCGCCGACACCATGGCGGACACTCGCCAGAACGTTCGCGTCACCGGTTCATGCGTTACCGTCGTTTCATGCGGTGACGTCGTCGTTGTTGCGGGGTCGCGAACCCCATGTCCGCCCCGGAGCGCATCACCGTGTCTCTTCGTGCCGATCTTCGAAACGTGGCAATCATCGCCCACGTCGACCACGGCAAGACCACCCTCGTCGACGCCATGCTGCGCCAGTCCGGCGCGTTCGGCGAGCATGCCGAGCTCACCGACCGCGTGATGGACTCGATGGACCTGGAGCGTGAGAAGGGCATCACGATCCTCGCGAAGAACACCGCGGTCCGTTACGGCGACATCACGATCAACATCGTTGACACGCCCGGTCACGCCGACTTCGGCGGTGAGGTCGAGCGTGGCCTGTCGATGGTCGACGGCGTCCTGCTGCTCGTGGACGCGAGCGAGGGCCCGCTGCCCCAGACGCGCTTCGTCCTGCGCAAGGCGCTCGCGGCGCGGCTGCCGGTGGTGCTCGTCATCAACAAGGTGGACCGGTCGGACGCCCGGATCGCCGAGGTGGTTGACGAGACCTACGAGCTCTTCCTCGACCTCGACGCCGACGAGGACCAGATCGACTTCCCGATCGTCTACTGCAACGCGAAGGCGGGTCGTGCCTCCACCACCCGCCCGGCCGACGGGGTGAGCCCGGACTCACCCGATCTCAAGCCGCTGTTCGACCTTCTGCTGGAGACCGTGCCGGCGCCGTCGTTTGATCCTGACTCGCCGCTGCAAGCCCTGGTCACCAACCTCGACGCGTCCCCGTACCTCGGCCGGCTCGCGCTGTGCCGGGTGCACAACGGCACGATCAAGCGTGGTCAGCCGGCGACGCTGTGCCGGGCCGACGGCAGCCAGCAGCGCGTCAAGATCAGCGAGATGCTGATGACGCAGGCGCTCGAGCGGGTACCGGCGGAGTCGGCCGGGCCGGGCGACATCATCGCCATCGCCGGCATCCCCGACATCACGATCGGGGAGACCCTCGCCGACGCCGATGATCCCCGGCCGCTGCCGGTTATCACCGTTGACGAACCGTCCATCAGCATGACGATCGGCATCAACACCTCCCCGCTCGCCGGCCGTTCCGGCAAGAAGCTGACGGCGCGGCTGGTCAAGAACCGGCTGGNCGCCGAGCTCGTCGGCAACGTGTCGATCCGGGTCCTGCCCACCGAGCGGCCGGACACCTGGGAGGTGCAGGGCCGCGGGGAGCTGCAGCTCGCCGTGCTTGTCGAGCTGATGCGGCGCGAGGACTTCGAGCTGACCGTCGGCAAGCCGCAGGTCGTCACCCGCACTGTCGACGGTAAGATCCACGAGCCGGTGGAGCGCCTCACCATCGACGCGCCCGAGGAGTTCCTCGGCACGCTGACCCAGCTGCTCGCGCTGCGCAAGGGCCGGGTCGAGCAGATGGTCAACCACGGCACCGGCTGGATCCGGCTGGAGTACCTGGTCCCGGCCCGCGGGCTGATCGGGTTCCGGACCGAGTTCCTCACCGAGACCCGCGGTACCGGGCTGCTGCACCACGTCTTCGACCGGTACGAGCCCTGGTTCGGGGAGCTGCGCACCCGGGCGACAGGCTCCATGGTCGCCGACCGCAGCGGGGTGGCGACCGCATACGCCCTGTTCAACCTCCAGGAACGCGGCACGATGTTCGTCGGGCCGACGACCGAGGTCTACGAGGGCATGATCGTGGGTGAGAACTCCCGGGCGGACGACATGGACGTCAACCCGACCAAGGAAAAGAAGCTCACCAACATGCGTTCATCCACCGGCGACGAGCTGGTCCGGCTCACCCCGCACCGGATACTCACCCTTGAGCAGGCGCTGGAGTTCTGCCGCGAGGACGAGTGCGTGGAGGTCACCCCGGGCTTCGTGCGTCTGCGCAAGGTGGCGCTGACCGCCGCCGAGCGCGAGAAGATCCGCTCCCGCCGCCGAGCCTGAGCGGTCCCTACATTGCGGCAAAGCTACCCATAGGGTCGTCAATGTGACGACAGCTACCCCATCATCACCCTCTACTGCGCCACTTCCCACCCGGCGGGCGATGTTCGTGCACGCCCACCCCGATGACGAGGTGATCTCGACGGGGATCGCGCTTGCCTCGTACGCCGCCTCCCCCGACACCCACGTCACCCTCGTGACGTGCACGTTGGGGGAGGAGGGGGAGGTACTGGTGCCCGAGCTGATCCATCTGCGGGCGGATCGGGGCGACCAGCTCGGTGGCTACCGGATCGGCGAGCTGGCCGGTGCCTGCGCCGCGCTCGGCATCACCGACCAGCGCTTTCTTGGCGGTCCCGGGCGTTGGCGGGACAGTGGGATGATCGGCACCCCCGCCAACGACCATCCCCGCTGCCTGTGGCGGGCGGACCTGGACGAGGCCGCGGCGGAGCTGGTGCGGATCGTGCGCGAGGTCCGGCCGCAGGTGCTCGTCAGCTACGACGCCCGTGGTGGTTACGGGCACCCCGATCACATTCGGGCCCACGAACTCACCCGGCGGGCCTTCACCGACGCCGCCGACCCGTCCTTCGCCCCGCAGGCCGGTTCGGTCTGGCAGGTCGCCAAGCGCTACGAGACGGCGCTGGCGCGATCGAGCGCCGTCGCGGGCTTCGAGTACTTCCGCGATTCCGCCGCTGAGAGCAACCCGTTCGCGGGTCTGACGTCCGTGGACGAGTTGGGGGTGACGCTTGTCGACGATGCGGACATCACGACCGAGCTCTCCGCTCCCCACTTCTTCGAGGCGAAGATCGCCGCCATGCGGTCGCACCGGACGCAGATGAGCGTTGACGGGTTCTTTTTCGCGCTCGCCGACGGCATCGGCCAGCGAGCCTGGAGTGTCGAGCACTTCGTGCTGGCCGAGGGCGCCCGGGGGCCGGGGGACGGTCCGGACGGGCGGGAGCGGGACCTGTTCGCCGGTCTCGTGTGCGAGCCCTGATCGGCTCCGGTGCCCCGGCCCGCTGACGCCCCGGCCCGATCGTCTGCTGCCTGCCTGCCTGCCTGCCTGCCTGCCCGCTGGCCGATCGTCTGCTGCCCGCTCGCCTGCCCGCCCGCTCGCCCGCTCGCCGCGGTGGCACAGGCACCTCGGTGGGAATGTTCTGGACGGCCCCGTGTTCGTAACGCTGTAATCAATGTAAGTGTGGCGTCGGCCGAGGAGGTCGGATGCGGACCAGACGTGCCAGGGGGGACGGACCCGACCCGACGCGGCCCGGTGGTTCCTTGCCGGTCGAGCCGCTGGACGCCTACTCCGCGGTCGTGACCCGGGTGGCCGCGGCGCTGACCCCGTCAGTGGCCAGCCTACGGGTGCGTACCCGGCGCGGCGCGGGAGCCGGCTCCGGGGTGGTGTTCACCGACGACGGGTTCCTGCTGACCTCCGCGCACGTCGTCGAGGGGCATCGGGCCACCTCCGGAGCACCGGTCGGGCTGGCGCAGTTCGCGGACGGCACCGAGCGCGAGGTCGACCTGGTGGGTGCCGATCCGCTCTCGGACCTGGCCGTGCTGCGGGCCCGGGGCACGACCCCGCCGGCTGCCGTCCTCGGGGACGCCGCGGGTCTGCGGGTCGGCCAGCTCGTCGTGGCCGTCGGCAACCCGCTGGGGCTCACCGGCAGCGTGACCGCCGGGGTCGTCAGCGCCCTCGGCCGGTCGTTGCCGACCCGTTCGGGCTCGGCCGTGCGGGTGGTCGACGAGGTGATCCAGACCGACGCGGCTCTCAACCCGGGTAACTCCGGCGGGGCGCTGGTCACGGCCGACGCCCGGGTGGTGGGAGTGAACACCGCCGTCGCCGGTGTCGGCCTGGGGCTGGCTGTCCCGGTGAACGACACGACGAGGAAGATCCTCGCCGCGTTGATGCGCGACGGCCGGGTCCGCCGGGCGTACCTGGGGGTCGCGGGGGCGGGTGTTCCGTTGCCACCCGCCGTGGCCGAGCGGATCGGGCAGCGCCACGGTGTCTGGCTGGCCGAGGTGGTCGTCGGCAGTCCGGCCGGGATCGCCGGGCTGTTCACCGGGGATCTCGTCCTGTCGGTGGCCGGGACGCCCGTCGTCGCTCCGGGTGATCTCCAGCGGCTGCTGACCGAGGGCACGATCGGCCGGCCAGTGGAACTCACGGTGTGGCGGNGGGGCGCGTTGGTGGACGTGATCGTCGTACCCGCCGAGTTGGTGATCGCCTGAGGACCGAGATCTGCCACCGGGGTCCGCTACGGGGGTCTCGGGGCTGGGGCCTCGGGGCTGGTCGGCCTGACCGGGCGGGCCTGGCGGACGATGTCCTACTGTCGGAGAATGCCCCGTCCCAGCGCCGGTCCCCGCCGGACGCCGCCCTCAACCCGGTTGCAACGACAGCCGGCACGGCCGTCGTTGCAACCGTCCCCGGACCCGCAACCCGGCAGGGCCTTTCTGACCGCCTCCTACACACTGGGGGTGTTTCTGGGGGTCGGGCTGGGTCTCTACGGCGTCTTCCTCGTTCCCGCCGGTCCGCGGCCGGGGGGGATGCTGCTGTCGCTCGGCGTACTGGTCGCGCTGGTGGGCAACGGGGGTGCCGCGCTGCTGGTGCGGTGGCTGACGGGCACCCGGCTGGGACCCACGACCGTGCTCATCGGCTGGGCCGTCGTCGTGCTGCTGTTCGCCAGCTCCCGCCCCGAGGGGGACCTGCTGTTGCGGGCGAGCGGATCTGGCTACGCGTTCCTGTTGCTCGGGGCACTGAGCCCGATCGCGGTCGCCGTCCTCGTCGGGGCACGGCGGGGGCTCACGGCGCTTCCTCCCGGTTGCTGAGCACCGGTCCGGTCACCCGGTCACCGGGTCGCCTGTCTCGCCCTGGGAGATGTCACCGGCTCTTGTGATGTGGGAGATGTCACCGGCCCTTGGGGACTGTCGCCCACGTGGTGAGCGGAGCGGGTAGCGTGGCCGGGTGGGTAGCCCTGCGCNCCGNGGAGAGANCCGGGCCGGCGCGCCCGCCTCTCCGGTCTCTCCGGTCTCTCCGGTCTTCCAGGTCTCCCAGGCCGACCGGTCGATCCTGCGGACGGCGGACTTCCGCAGGGCGGTCGGCAGGTTCGCTACCGGAGTGACGGTTCTCACGACCGTCGCCGACGGTCGCCATCTCGGCATGACGGCGAACTCGTTCGTCTCGGTCTCCCTCGACCCGCTGCTGGTGCTCGCCAGCATCCGCCGGGACGCCCGCTTCCACGGTCCGCTCATGGCCTCGGGGGTGTGGGGAGTCTCGGTGCTCGCCGAGGACATGGCCGAGACGTCGCGCTGCTTTGCGAAACGCGCGTATGACCAGCCCGGCGACATGTTCGCGGGATGGGAGCACTCGATCGGGCCGGAGACCGGAGTGGTCCTGTTCGACGGCGCGCTGTCGGTCTTCGAGTGCCGGACGGTCACGACCCATCCCGGGGGGGATCACACCCTCGTCCTCGGTGAGGTCGTCTCGTTCGCCCAGCCGCGGGACGATGTCGGACCGCTCGTCTTCTACGACGGGCGCTACCTCGACCCGGTCGGTGCGGATACGGGAGGAACAGAGGCGCAGAGGGAAACAGACGGTTCCCGAAGCTAACAGGCGCTTCCCAGAGCTAACGGACGGTTCCCGGGCGGGCGGACGGTCTCCGGGGCTAGTTGAGCCGGGCGCGGGCCGCGGCGGCGGCCTGGCGGGCGGCCGCCGCGGCGGCTGGCTCGACCGCGGCCACCGTGTCGGCGAACGCGGTCAGATCGGTGGCCCCGCCGAGAAAGTCGCCCAACCGGACGCGGAGCTCGCCGCGCTCCCGGCGCAGGCTCGCCGGGTGGTGGGGGAGCAGCAGGGACAGCTCGACGGCCCACAGCCGCATGTGCGGCGCGTCCGAGCGGGCCCCGAGGATCCGGATGTTGCCGAGGATCCGGGTGAGCACGTCCTGCGCGCTCATCGGGGCGAGGTGGGCACGGGTGAAGGCGAACCCGGCCGCGCGTACCTTCTCCGCGGCGTCGTGCACCGTCAGTAGTCGACCGGCGGCGAACGGATCGACGAGCACGTGGTCCTGGGGGGAACCCACCGCGACCACGACGTGCCCCGGAAGCCCGACAGGATAGGCGGGGACCCCGAGCCGGGCGGCCACCTCCAGCCAGACGACGGAGAGCAGGATCGGCAGGCCGCGCCGCCGGCGCAGCACATCGGGGAGCAGCGAGGAGCGCAGGTCGGTGTAGTCGTCCTCGGCCCCGGCGAAGCCGGCGGCGAGCCCCAGGGACTCGTGCAGCGTCTCGGCGGCGATCCTCGGATCGAAATTCCCCGCTCCCGGGCCGAACCCCTCCAGGCGCCCTGCCGCCTCGGATCCGGATTCCGGCTGTGCCTGCCCCGGTGCGCCGGTCTGGCGTGCCACCGGCGTACCGTGCTCGGCCCGGGGGAACCGGGGCCGTCGGCTCGAGGTCGTCCGCGCGGCGAGCAGTGGACGGGCCTGCGCGGCGAATGCGTCGAGGGCGCTCAGGGTGGCGGTGGCGTCGGGAGCGTCGGCTGCCGGGTCGACCTCGGCGGCGAGCAGATGGCAGGCGACCGCCAGGTCGATCGGCTCGCGGCGCACGACCTCGGCGAACCTGCCGCGGCTGCGGGTGCTCACGAGAGCTCGCTCGGAGCGTTCACGCCAGGGGCGGCCGTCTCCGGGGCAGCCGCCCCTGGTGGGGCAGCAGCCTTCAGGCCGGGCACCTTCGGATCGGGCGTGTCCGGATCGGGTGTGTCCGGGACGGTCGTCCCCAGGACAGTCGCCCCCGCGATAGTCGCCTTCGGGGTAGTCGTATTCAGGGTAGTCGTATTCGGGACAATCTCCATGAGAGCCGTCGTATCCGGGACATTCCGCGTACGTCGTGTCGGTGGGCGGGGTGGGATGACGCGTGCCGCTACGACGGCATCCTCGGTAACCTGGACGAGTGTGCCCTCGGCAGTGACAACCGTGAGCACGCCCGATGACCATGACCGCAACGTTCCGAGAACATCACTGAGGGATACCGGTCCGGGGATGCGGTGGCGAAGCATAACTCGCGCGCCAACATCGGCCGGAGTGATGCGGACGACATACACCACCAGCGCACGCCCTTGTTGTCGACACGGAACTGTCCAGGTCGATACTAAGGACTCAGTCGCCCGTGAGCCCGAGGAGGAAAACCGGTGACCTACGTCATCGCAGAGCCCTGCGTCGATGTCAAGGACAGGGCCTGCATCGAGGAGTGCCCGGTCGACTGCATCTACGAAGGCGGACGGATGCTCTACATCCAGCCTGACGAGTGTGTCGACTGTGGTGCCTGTGAGCCGGTCTGCCCGGTGGAGGCCATCTACTACGAGGACGACGTTCCCGATCAGTGGAAGGGGTACACCGACACCAACGCGAACTTCTTCGAGGAGCTCGGGTCGCCTGGCGGCGCATCTAAGGTCGGCGCCCTGGACTTCGACCCGCCGACGGTCGCCGCGCTGGCTCCTCAGGGCGAGTCCTGAGCGGCCCTGGGAGACCCGGCAACATCTCCGGAGTCCCGCGGTCACCGGCCCGGTCCCGGGTGCGACTGCCCGACTTCCCGTGGGACCAGCTGGTCTCCTTCAAGGAGAAGGCCCGGCTGCATCCCTATGGGTTGGTCGACCTCTCGGTGGGTACTCCGGTCGACGCCACGCCGGCCGTCGTGCAGCAGGCGCTGGCCGGCTCCGCTGACGCTCCGGGGTACCCGCTGACCGCGGGTACCCCGGAGCTGCGCGAGGCGGCGGCCGGCTGGCTGGCCCGCCGGCTCGGCGTGCTCGTCGACCCGGGCGCGGTGCTGCCCGTGCTCGGGACGAAGGAACTGGTGGCCCAGCTCCCCGGTCAGCTCGGGCTCGAACCCGGTGACCGGGTGTGGGTGCCGACCCCGGCCTATCCAACCTACGAGGTCGGCGCGCTGCTCGCCCGCTGCGAACCGGTGGCGGGCCCGGCCGACGGGGTGACCCTGATCTGGTTGAACTCGCCGGGGAACCCGACCGGGCGGGTGCTCACGGTCGACGAGATGCGCGCCGTGGTCACCTGGGCGCGGGAGCGCGGTGTGATCGTCGCCAGCGACGAGTGCTACATCGAGCTGGGCTGGGAGAGCCGGCCCGTCTCGGTGCTGCACCCCGACGTGTGCGGCGGCTCCCACGAGGGACTGCTGGCGGTGCATTCGCTGTCGAAGCGGTCCAACCTCGCGGGCTACCGGGCCGGGTTCGTCACCGGTGACCCGGCCCTGGTCGAGGGTCTCCTCGCGGTCCGCAAGCACGCCGGCTTCATGATGCCGACGCCCGTGCAGGCCGCCATGGCGGCTGCGTACGCCGACGACATGCATGTGGCGGATCAGCGGGCGCGCTACGCCAACCGGCGGGCCGTCCTCGCGGCGGCGCTCGCGGNCGCGGGNTTCACCATCGATCACAGCGAGGCCGGCCTCTACCTGTGGGCAACCCGGGGTGAGGAGGCCTGGGCCACGGTGGACGCGCTGGCCGAGGTCGGGATACTCGTCGCGCCCGGGACGTTTTACGGGGAGGCTGGCCGGTATCACGTCCGGATCGCCCTGACCGCCGCGGACTCGCAGGTGGCGACCGTTCCCGAGCGGATGACGATGCTGTCGCCGGTCGCCGCCACGGGGCAGCCCGGCCATGGCGCTCGGCCCGGCCATGGCGCTCGGCCCGGCCGTGGCGCTCGGCCTGACCATGGCGCTCGGCCCGGCCGTGGCGCTCGGCCTGACCATGGCGCTCGGCCCGACTACGGTCAGCCGGTCACTCAGGGCAGCTATGGGGGTGCCGAGCCGGACATCCGTTAGCACCCGGCCCGGATCCGCGGCCCCGCCATCTCGTGCGGCCGGGGTCNCCTCGTAGGGTCGGGCTTGTGAGCGCCTCGAACACATCCCTCGACTCTCCGATCGATCCCGCCGTCGACGAACTGTGGGAACGGCGGGCGGAGCTGACCCCCGCCGACGCCGACGCCCGCAAGATCGTGGTGGCCGCCGTCGACGCCATCGATGCGGGAGTGGCCCGGGTCGCCACGGTCACCGTGGACGGCTCGGTCGCCGTTGACGAGCGGGCCAAGCGGGCGATCCTGCTGTCCTTCAAGGTTCTCGCCATGGTCGAGTCGTCCGCGGGCGACTTCCACTTCCATGACCGGGTGCCGCTCAAGACCCGGTTCGACAGCGTGCGGGTGGTACCGGGCGCGATCGTGCGCTGGGGCGCGCACGTCGAGCCCGGGGCCGTCCTCATGCCGAGCTACACCAACATCGGCGGCTACGTCGGCGCCGGCACCCTCGTCGACACCTGGGCCACGGTCGGATCCTGCGCCCAGGTCGGCCGCAACGTGCACCTGTCCGGTGGGGTCGGGCTCGGCGGGGTCCTGGAGCCGCCGAACGCGGTCCCCGTCGTCGTCGAGGACGACGCCTTCGTCGGCAGTCGCTGCATGGTGGTGGACGGCGCGCGGGTGCGCCGCGGGGCCAAGCTCGGCGCCGGGGCGATCCTGACCGCCTCCACCCATGTCTTCGACGCCGCGACCGGCGCGGAGTACCCGCGCGGGGAGATCCCGGAGCGGGCGGTCGCGGTCGGTTCCAACCGGGTGAAGTCGTTCCCGGGCGGAGAGTTCGCGATGCCCTGCATCCTGGTGCTGCGGACGCTCGCCGAGGGCGAGATCCACGACAAGCTGGCGTTGAACGACATCCTGCGGGAGCATGGCGTCGCCGGCTAACGATCTTGTTGCCGGCTGGCGTCCTGTCGCCGGTTAATGATCTTATCGCCGGTTAACGATCCGCTGGCCCGGTGACCGTAGGGTGTGACGGCATGAGCCTCGACCTCACGGCGCCCGTCGGCGAGCTGACCCGGGCGCTGGTTGACGTGCCCTCGGTGAGTGGGGACGAGGCCGCCCTCGCGGGCGCGGTGGAGAAGGCGCTCACCGCGGTGGACGGGCTGCGGGTTGACCGGGACGGTGACGCCGTGGTGGCCAGGACCGAGCTGGGGCTGCCCGGCCGGATCCTGCTTGCCGGCCATCTGGACACCGTTCCGCTGGCGGGCAACCTGCCCTCGCGTGTGGTGGGCGGGCGGCTCTACGGCTGCGGGACGTCGGACATGAAGGCAGGGGTCGCGGTCGCGCTGCGGCTCGCGGCCACGCTCCCGGTCGCCACGCCCGGCGCGATGAGCCACGACGTCACCTGGGTCTGCTATGACCACGAGGAGGTCGAGGCGGCCCGCAACGGGCTGCGTCGGCTCGCCGCCCGGCACCGGGACTGGCTGGATGCGGATCTGGCCATCCTGATGGAACCGACCTCCGGCGAGATCGAGGCGGGTTGCCAGGGCACCCTGCGGGTGGTCGTGACGCTTCCCGGCACCCGGGCGCACTCGGCCCGGTCGTGGCTCGGGGACAACGCCATCCACAAGGCCGGCGATCTGCTCCGCCGCCTCGCCGGCTACCGGGCGCGGACGGTGACGCTGGACGGCTGCACTTACCGTGAGGGGCTCTGCGCGGTGCGGATCGACGGTGGGGTGGCGGGCAACGTGATCCCCGACCGGTGCCAGGTCACGGTGAACTTCCGGTTCGCTCCGGACCGGGGCCCCGACGAGGCGGTGGCGCATGTTCGCGAGGTGCTGGGTGGCTACGACGTCGAGGTCACCGATCTCGTCGGCGGGGCGCTGCCCGGGCTCGCCGCCCCGCACGCGGCGGCGTTCGTCGCCGCCACCGGTCGTGTGCCGGTGGCGAAGTACGGCTGGACGGACGTGGCGCGCTTCGCCGAGCTCGGGATCCCGGCGCTCAACTACGGGCCGGGCGATCCCAACCTGGCCCATGCCCGGGACGAGTACGTCGAGCTCGCCGCGATCGACGAGGCCGAGCGGCTGCTACGGGCGTACCTGTCCGGTGTCTCCTGACTGTTGTGTCTCCTGACTGTTGTGTCTCCTGACTGTCGTGTCCCTTGACCGCCTAGTCGCGATTTTTGTTACGCGTATGAGTCATCGGGGTTGACGTCGTGGATCCTCCTATCTCGGCACGTTAGAGTTACTCGCGTATGTGCGGTGCCGGTCGGATGGGGGGTCCGGATGGCCGGTGGTGCGGCGGGTTCGGGGGNTCGGNACCAGGCCTGGGNACGTCGATACGCAGGNGACACGCGTGGTCGGCGCCAAGCAGCGCTCCCCCCGTCGTCGTCGGTCCGAAGATGTTGCGGCCGTGGGGGGTCTGCCAGGTGACGGACACTGTCTTCAGCCATGCACAGGTGGGGTTGGCCGCGGGGCCGGGCACGGATGCCATCCCGAAACCGCTGGACGGGGCCGATGAGCCCGCCCGGTACGACGGGTACGAGGTGGGCGCGGGCCCCGGCGCGGACGGAACATCCGACGGTGTCGTCGACTACCGGGCGAAGGTTCGCTGGGAACGGCCGTACGGCTGGCTGCTCGTGGGTTCCGACGCGGCCGCCTGCGTGGTCGCGGCGGGAGTGGCCTACCTGGTCCGGTTCGGCGGACTGGTTGAGTTCGACCTGAAGCCGGTCTCCGCGACGCCGTATGTCGCCATGTCGATCCTGCTGCCCGTCGCGTGGGTGTTGTCGATGTACCTGAGCCGGGCGTACGAGAGCCGGTTCCTCGGCAGCGGCTCGGAGGAGTTCCGCCGGGTCCTCAACGCCGCCGCGCAGCTCACCGCGGTGGTGGCCGTCCTGTCCTATGCGACCAAGGCCGAGCTCGCGCGTGCCTACGTGCTGATCGCCTTCCCGACGGCGCTGCTGCTGACCGTGGCCGGCCGCGCCACCGCGCGCGGCTACCTGCACCGGATGCGCCGGGCGGGCCGCTGCCTGCACCGGGTGCTNGTGGTCGGGGCNGGGGANTCNGCNGCNNCNNTGGTCCGGCTGGCCCAGCGGGATCCGACGTCGGGTTGGTCGGTCGTCGGTGTCGTGCTCGACCGCTCGCCCGGCCGGCACAGTCACGACTCCCCGGAACGCAGTGGGTTCGACCTGCTCGGGGTGCCGATCGTCGGCACCTCGGAAACCCTGCACACGGCCATCCGGGCGACGTACGCCACCACGGTTGCCATCAGTCCGCAGATGGACGGCGAGACGTTGCGCCGGGTGCTGTGGACGCTGGAGGGCAGCGACGTCGACGTGCTGGTCTCCTCGGCGCTGACCGACGTGACCGGGCCGCGGATCTCGATTCGTCCGGTGGCCGGGCTGCCGCTGCTGCACATCGAGGAGCCGGAGCTCACCGGNNCNCGNCGGGNNATGAAGNNNNTNTTCGACCGNNGNGTGGCCGNNNNGNTNNTCCTGCTGTNCNCNCCGNTGNTNCTNGNNCTNGNGCTNGCGGTGCGCCTGACCAGNCGNGGNCCGGCNNTNTTCAAGCAGATCCGGGTNGGNCGGGGTGGTGAGCACTTCACCATGTACAAGTTCCGGTCGATGTACGTCGACGCGGAGGCGCGCAAGGCGGAGCTGGAGTCGCGCAACGAGCGGGCCGAGGGGCTGCTGTTCAAGATGCGTGACGACCCGCGGATCACCAAGGTCGGGAAGTTCCTGCGCAAGTGGTCGCTCGACGAGCTGCCGCAGCTGCTCAACGTCGCGAACGGCACGATGTCGCTGGTGGGGCCGCGTCCGCCGCTGCCGTCGGAGGTCGCCCGCTACGAGGACGACGTGCACCGCCGGCTGATGGTGAAGCCGGGGCTGACCGGCCTGTGGCAGATCAGCGGCCGGTCGGACCTCGAATGGGACGAGTCGGTGCGGTTGGATCTGCGGTACGTGCAGAACTGGTCGCTCCCCCTCGACTTCTACATCCTCTGGCGCACCGTGTTCGCGGTCCTGCGCCGCGAGGGTGCGTACTGAGCCTTCCTCACGTAGTGGCAGTACTCTGACGTGATTCGCGATCTTGGGTGTCGTCCGGGTTCTCTCCCGGGAGGATCCCGAACGGGATCCTCCCGGGACGGTTGGCCGGGGCCTTCGGGGAGTATTTGGGACCGCGGGTCCCGGGATGTTTGCCGAAAATGATCACTTTGGCTTGTCCCGTCCTGCCCCAGGCAAGGACTCGTGCAGCCTGCCAGCCGGAACCCGTCAACGACCGGTAGCTCAGCATGCCGGGCGATCTGACGATTGGTGTCGGGCGCGCGAGGAGCTGTGTGACCCACCGTCGATCGGGGAGACGTGTCGGACTCTAACCGGATCGACGACGCGTTGTTGCGCCTGGCCTGAGACCCACCTGGCTCGGCGGCTCTATCTCGCTGGCCGAGCGGAGATGCATCAAAGGATGCTCTGCGAAGCAGATCGTGGGCCCATCTCTGGCCGTCTCCCCCATCAACTTCTTGCTTGCGGTGGAGGGTCGTGGCAGCAAAATGAAGACACCGATGGCCGTCTCGAATGCTGGTGCCGCGGTGTCGGCGGGAGGGNGAACGGGAGTTGAGTCCTACAGAGAGTAGCGATCTAGGGGGGTTGGAGCGGTGATCCGGTGTGTCTTCGTATAGTGTTGCAGTGCACACTCTGTTGGCGACGCCCATAGGGGTAACCTGTAGAAGGTTACCTGGTACACTTACCGCACGCGACGGCGCTTCTTGGCGAGGTGAGGCACGCTTTGAGATCGGGGGCGAAGTGAGGCGCTCAGCTTAATTTTTTTCGTAAAGAAGTGGCAAGCCGTCGCGGGGGTGGTAGTTGAGTCTTTGCTTCGCTGAGCGGACGCTGATCGAGTCCTGTCTCGCAGTCTCTTCTAGCGACCTGCTCCGTCCATTCCTGATTGCCGCAGATTTCCGTCAGGCTTTGCTGTCGCTAGTGCACGAGAAGCGTGAGAAGACTCCAAATTCAGTAGTATATCGAAATCGGGGGGACCTCTTATGCGAGGCCGTATTTCGCCGACTGTCAGTATCATCGTCCCGACTCTCAACGAAGCAAAAAATCTACCACATGTTCTCGCTCGACTACCGGGCGATGCTGAAATAATTCTGGTTGACGGCCACTCGACCGACGGAACCGTCGAAGTCGCTCGTCGTGTTCGGCCGGATATAGTCGTGACACACCAGAATCGCCGTGGCAAGGGAAACGCTCTGGCCTGTGGGTTCGCCCAGGCAAGTGGTGACATCATTGTCATGCTCGATGCCGACGGCTCAGCCGACCCGAGCGAGATTCCTGCGTTCGTTAATGCGCTCGAAGCGGGTGCTGACTTTGCCAAGGGCTCGCGTTTCGTCGCCAACGGCGGAAGCGCCGACATCACTCGTCTCCGTCGCCTCGGGAACCGTCTCCTGAACTTCCTGGTCAACATGCTCATTGGCTCGGACTTCACCGACCTCTGCTACGGTTACAACGCTTTTTGGCGACGGGTCGTCCCCATCTTCGACTTGGACACAGGCGGTGCCGGACCCCAAAAGCAGTGGGGGGACGGATTCGAGATCGAGACGTTGATCAACATGCGGGCCGTGCGGGCTGGACTTCGCATAGCGGAGGTCCCGAGTTTTGAACATCCACGCCTGCATGGGGTCAGTAACCTGAACGCATTCTCGGATGGTTTCCGGGTGTTGCGCACGATTTTCGTCGAGTCTTCCGCGTCGAGCGAGAAGGCTGAATTGGCGATCTATCCTAGGACCGATCCGCTTCCAATCCAGCGGGGTGCCGAAACGGTGAGCGCCCTACCCGCTTTCGAAGAAACGGCCTGATGTCCCTGTGCCGGGACGATTGTTCCCGAGTATGGGCCGTGCGGAGCGGTTCCGCCGGTGTGGCGGATGGTCAAATTTCGATGTATCAGAAGCCTGATAGTTCCCCTACCCATGAGGCGGTCCTACCACGACATGAACCGAGACCGCCTCTTATGACTTCACCCAAACCGTCAAGAGTCCCGCCTCGGGGGTCCGGACCGCGATCATCGTGAAAGTAATTCTGCTGGCACAGTTCTTTCCGCCGATCGTCGGTGGGGAGGAACGTCATGTCCTCAATCTCGGAAAGCAACTGGCTGAACGCCACGACGTCACGGTGATAACTTTTGGCCCTCGGGCGGCGGCCGAGAAGCGGGATGGCTTGGACGTGCGTCTAGTGCGGCCGACAACCGCAGGTCTTCCATTGCTTTACACGACCGACCGAGTCTATGCGCCGCCGGTGCCAGATCCGCTAGTAGCAGCGGCGATCGCCAGGATCGTGCGTGAGGTGAAGCCCGACGTTATCCATGCGCACAACTGGATCGTGAACAGTGCGCTGCCGCTGCGCAGGTACCTCGACGTCCCGATCGTCGTCACCCTGCATGACTACAGCCATGTCTGTGCCACTAAGCGGATGATGTTTATGGGGGAGCTGGTGTGCTCCGGCCCAGCACTGTCACGATGCATACGATGCACCAGAAACCACTACTCCGGGGTGGTGGGGCCCTTGACCTTCGCGGCTAACCGCGGTGGCACACGACGGCGCGACAGGGCCGTCGACCGATACCTTGCGGTGAGCAACGCCGTGGCCCGGCTCAACCGGCTGGACAGTGGGCGGATTCCCTATGAGGTCGTCCCGAACTTTATCCCCGACGAGCTCATCGGCGCGGAGCCTGGCGGACCGCCGGACGGGCTCGTCTCCGATGGCTACCTGGTTTTCGTCGGTGATCTGAGCCTGGACAAAGGGATAGGGGCACTACTCGGGGCTTACGAGAGGCTTCCGGATCATCGTCCGCCGCTGCTCGTTGTCGGCCGTCGGACGGCAGATTCACCGAGCTATTTTCCGCCCGGGGTGATTCTGAGCGAGCCGCGAGCTCATGCTGAGATCATGCGTGCCTTCGCTCACGCCAGCTTCGCTGTTCTGCCATCTACCTGGCATGATCCCTGTCCGACCGTTGTCCTCGAGGCTATGGCGTCCGGGACACCAGTAATCTCCACGCCGATGGGAGGCATCGCCGATATGATCACTGGCGGTCGGGAGGGAGTCCTGGTTCCCCCGGCCGACCCGGTGGCTCTCCACGACGCGATCGAGCATCTCTTGGCGGATGGTACTAGGCGGGCGCGCATGGGCACTGCCGCGAAGGAGCGTGCGAAAGAATTCACCGCGAGTCGGGTGGTGCCACGTATCGAGGAGGTCTATCGCGAGGTCGTCCGTGCATCGCTTCGTTGACCGTCGGAGGAACGAGGCCTCACCAGTCGAGAAACTCGACTCATCCTCGGTCGGCGGAATGCCGGCCTACCGCCTCCATGAGGAGGAGACGACTCTCATACCCCGGAATCTTCGTACCGCACGCACCGGGCGAGGCCGGGGGCCGGAGGCGACCCGGAGAGTGGTATCCGCTGGGCTGAGTGCGAGTTTGTTGACCGATCTGCACTACCGCGATCGTGGCGGGNTACTTTTNCGCGCTGATTNCGAGAGGNACTGTAGGGAGACGCTACCGGTGGCGGCAGCCACCGCGGTGGGACTGCTGGCCGTCTCTGGTAGCTACGTACTCGGGCGCCAGGGTGAGAGTGGCACGGGCCTCCTGCTCTACTGGATTGGCCTGCTCCTGATCTTCGTTCCGGCCGGTCTGGGGCTCTTGGATCCGGCAACATCTCGGCGGGCGAGAATAACGGATTGTTTGTTGTTGGGCATGGGCCTCCTGCTGGCGTATCTGATACTCCAGATCCACCAGTTCGTCCGCTTTGACGAGATGCTCCATATCCGGACCTTGCATGACATCCGGGAAACGGGTCGTCTCTTCACGGCTAACTCTGGCTTGCCGGTCAGCCCGCGCTTCCCTGGACTCGAGGTGGTCACCAACGCGGTGGCACAGATCACCCGTCTGCCACCACAGCTCTCCGCCTTTCTTGTCATCGTGCTCTCTCGGGGTCTGCTGATCGCCGGCCTGTTCCTTCTCGCCGAGCAGGTGACTCGTTCCGCCCACGCCGCGGGTATTGCTGTCGGTATCTACAGCTGTAGCCCGCAGTTCTTCTTCTTCAACGCGCAGTACTCGTATCAGACGCTAGCCGTGGCTCTCGGTGTTCTGCTTCTCATGCTGGTTACGAACGAGGCGGCGGGCCGCACTGAAACCGTCTTGGCGGCGGGCGCGGCGCTGGCTCTCACCTTCTCGCACCATGCCACGAGCTGGGTGTTCGTCGCCATATTGGGAATGGTGACGGTCGCCGCGTTTACCCGACGGGACCGCCGCACCGCTACCATATTCCTGGGTATCACAGTGGCGGACCTTGTCCTGGTCGCGTCTTGGGCGATTGTCAGTGGTCCGCTGCTCAACCGATATCTCGGTCCAGTTTTTCACGATGCCGTTTTCCAGTTGACGGGAATCGCGAGCGGGACCGGTGAGACGAGAAAAATTTCGACAGATTCGAGTGGCACCAGGAACCCGCGCTGGGAAACTGTTCTCATTGTGCTCTCGCTGCTTATCTGGATGGCGACACTCATGCCGTTGGGCCCATTCCGGAGGAGACCTGCGGCGGACGGACGTGCGGGTGCGGTGCTGCGGTCGCTTCGATTGCTACAACTCCTGTATCCGATCGCCCTGGTGGCCACGATCGCCCCGAAGGCGGCGGAGATATCCGTACGTCTATCGACCTTCATCTTCATCGGGTTGTCGATCATCACCGCATACTCGATTGGCTGGTATATCGAGAACCATCGGAGGCCGCTGCGGTGGGTGGTGGCCCTTTTCGGCACCATAGCCTTCATGGGGGGCACCCTGATGGGCTCTGGACTCGATTGGAACCGCATACCGGGCCCCTACCTCGTCGTTGCCGACGGCCGTTCCATCGATAGCTCCGCCAACGCCGCGGCGCAGTGGGCGGCCCGGAATCTTCCCGACGGCGCCCACTTTGCCGCGGACCGGGAGCTAGGGGCGCTTTTGGCTGCCACCGGAAATCAGTATTTGGTGATCGGTGTACCTGGAGGTGGGAACACCGGACAGATCCTTTTCGCGCCGTCCTTCCATGCCCAGGCGCGGGATCTGCTCCGGAGAGGTCAGATACGGTATTATGTGATCGATCAGCGGCTGGCCGAGGGGTTGCCGCATGAGACGTACTACGTGGTGAATGGTGAGGCCCCGAAGGGGACGCGTCTCACCCATGCAGAACTCGGCAAGTTCGATATCACGCCTGGATCGCGGCGGATCTACGACAACGGAGCCGTCCGTATCTATGACGTCTCGGGCC
The DNA here is from genome assembly GCF_000733325.1 of Frankia sp. Allo2. Taxonomy (NCBI): domain Bacteria; kingdom Bacillati; phylum Actinomycetota; class Actinomycetes; order Frankiales; family Frankiaceae; genus Frankia; species Frankia sp. Allo2. Next base: position 149,414 of record NZ_JPHT01000003.1, on the reverse strand, counting down.
TCTGGGAAGACTCGACCTCGGCTGTCCGGGCCGGCCGATGAGAGTCTTGATCCTCGTGCTCGAGGGGCTCGTGGGAACTTCGCTAATCGCCTTCGTGTATCAGGGGATCCGCTGGCTGGTTTTACAACGCCGGCCTCAGCTAACCGGCTTCTATGTGCATACCTGCGCGGCGCTGGCAGTCGTGTGCATCCTGATGTTCGTCTCTCTCGCTCTCTCCGCTTTGGGGTTAGCCACCCACGCAGTGGGCTACGACATTTTTCTTGCCGTAGTGGTGGCACTTCTTCTCCGGGCTGGTGCACCGTGGAGACCGGCAAGGCTGGTCATGATCCCGATGCCGAAACCGTCCAGCGCGCTGTTCTTGGCGATTGTCGTCGCTGTGTTCTGCGGGGCGATCGCGCTTTCCTGGCAGTCGGGATCGGTAGCGCGGCGACCGGTCACAGCAATCGCCGCGCGCAGTATCGACGGCAAGGTGGAAATCGAGGTGGTGCGTGGCTACCAGGATGAGCGGTCTTTTATATTACAGATAGTACGGGATGACGGGTCGGTATGGACTCGTCGTCTTTTTGGGGACGATGACGTCCGGCTCTATGTTGATCTTCGTGATGTCGGGGACCCGCGCGTCGCAACGGTTCAACTGATGGTCGGTAGTTACGTGGTCCGTTCCACTGAGATCGAGGATTAGGCGCGGGTGACGTGCGCTTGAACCCCGGGACAGCCGGTCCCGGAAGGATGGGTCGACCTGAGGAGGGGGAAATGGGGACGGCACTGAGGGTGCTCCAGGTGGCGGCACGATTCTTCCCGGACATGGGTGGTACCGAGACGCATGTCTACGAGACGAGTCGTCGACTCAACGCTACTAGTGACATTACCGTGGAGATATTGACGACCGACCGCAGCGGCAAGCTTCCCAGCAGGGAGAATGTCGCGGGAACGGTGGTGCACCGGGTCGCGGCGTGGCCGCAAGAGAAAGACTATTATTTGGCGCCGGCCGTTGCCAAAGTGGTCGGATTCGGTTCTTATGATCTTGTTCATTGTCAGGGAATTCACAATCTCGTGCCGCCGGTGGCGATGGCGGCGGCTCGCCTGAGGGGTATTCCGTATATTGTCTCACCGCATACCGGCGGTCATTCCTCGCAGGTCCGGAACACGGCGCGCCGAGTACAGTGGGGCCTGCTCGGGCCACTGATCAGGAACGCCCGCCGCGTCATCTGCGTCGCGGAGTTCGAGTCCCACATCTTCATGCGCCAAGCCGGGGTCGCTGCAGACCGGATCTCGGTCGTCCCGAACGGAGTGTCCATCGTTCCACCGAGTGGCCATGTCAAACCCGATACGAGTGAGCCGCTTGTCGTCTGCGTCGGCCGGTTGGAGAAGTACAAGGGACAGCGGCACCTTGTCCGCGCTCTGCCGAGTCTGATTACTCTAGTTCCTGACGTACGGCTGATGCTGGTGGGGCGGGGCCCTGATGAGCCGGAGTTGAGGCGCCTGGCTGACCGGCTGGGTGTGGTGGACCGGGTGAGTTTCACCTCGATCCCACCGGAGGACCGGCAGGCAATGTCTGACTGTATCGCGAGAGCGGGTGTCGTGGCCCTGCTTAGCGAGTATGAGGCTCATCCGGTCGCGGTCATGGAAGCCGTGGCCCTGGGTAGGCCGGTGGTGGTGGCGCCCACTGCCGGACTGGGAGAGCTGGCTGCGGCAGGGCTCGCGCAGAGCGTTGCGGATCCGGCCGATGAACAACTCGTGGCGAAGACGCTGGGCATCTACCTGCTCGCCAGCGCTGGGGACTCACCGAGCGAGACGAGGCCGACTCCCGAAATCTCCACCCTGCCGACCTGGGACGGCTGCGCGGAAGCCTTGGCGAGGATTTATCGTGAGTCGGTCTGATGAGGAGACGATCTTCTTAAGGCGCCAGACGCCAGCCGGGAGCGGTATCGTCCCGAGCGAATCCGTGCAGAAGGCTTCCGGTGCCGGTTTCGCGCGCCTGTTGACGATCGTGAGCTCCCTACTCGGCACCCAGCTCGGAACGTCTTTACTTGGAGCTGTGTTCTGGTCGGTCGCGGCGAGAACGCTCTCCATCGACGCCGTTGGGGTGGGCGCGGCGGCGGTGTCCTCGATGACGGTCCTCGGCACGATCGGAATGCTGGGGCTCGGGACGCTTCTCATGGTGCATCTTCCCGACCTGCCGGAGGACCGCCGCCTGACTCTGGTCCGCGCCTGCATGGCGCTGGTCACGGTGGCCGGGCTGCTACTCGGCCTGTTGTGGGCGTTCTGTACCCGCTGGCTCTCGACCACTCTGCAGCCAATCGGTAGCAGTCCAGGCAGTATAGCTGCCTTCAGTCTGGGAGTGGCCGCATTTACGGTGACCACCACTCTCGACTACGCGATCCTCCGGGCGGCGAGTGGGGCGATCCAGCTTGTTCGGAATCTGCTCGCCGCAATCGTCAGAGCAGGTCTGCTCGTTGCCTTTGTCATCGTGGGCCTGCGCACCGGCATGGACCTCTACGCCACCTGGCTTATTGCGTCGGTCGTCTCCCTCCCGGTTTGCTACAAGTACTTCAGGCGACCACCCTATCGAAACTCCAGACGAGCGGAACGGCAGACCGGGATCGCCGAGCTGAAGGCGATCAAGGGTGAGATAGCCGGCAATTACGTGCTGAGCCTCGCGCTGACCGTGCCGACTCTGATTCTTCCTGTAATCGCCGCCCTGACGACGACACCGGCGGACACCGCTCGATTCTCGACCGCTCGGCTGGCCGCTTCCTTTCTCTTCGTTGTTCCTTATGCACTGCCGACGGCCCTGCTTGCGCACACGGGCCGCGCCGAAGAGGAGGCGCGTGCCAAGATGCGCCTGACAATCCCGCTCGGGCTCCTGATCAGCGTGACGCTCTGCGCACTCGCGGCATCCGTCACGAGTCTGATTCTGCTGCCGTTCGGAGAAGCCTACACCGATGGTAGGTCCGTCGCCGCCTTCCGGATTCTCATCCTTGCCACGATATCGTTGGTCGNCAAGGATCACTATGTGACTCTTCGTCGAGTACAGGGCCGCATGGCCGCGGCGGCCAGGGTGATTGCCTGCGGAACGGTTCTTGAGATCGCGTTGGCCTTCGGGGGGGGCCGCATGTTTGGGACGACGGGTCTATGCGTCGGCTGGGTCACCGCCGTCTTCATCGAGGCGGTCGTCGTAGCGCCGGTCCTCCTGAACGTGTGGCGTGACCGGCCGCAGACGTCTGGTTCGTCATCGGTGGCCATCGAGCGGGTACCCGGATGAATTGGCATGGCACCCGAAACAGAGCGGTGACCAGAAGCGTCTTGGGGTGGTCGTGAGGTGACGGAACAGCGACTGACGACCTGTACTCGGCGCCGGAGATTCGACGAGCGAGACCCATGGACGAATGCCGGGATATCAGGGGGAAGGTAAGCGTTTTGCATTCGACGACGGAACCGACGGTGAGTGCGATTGTATGCGCATACACACTCGAAAGATGGGAACTGCTGAACAGAGCGATCGACTCCCTGCTCGCACAGAAGTACCGTCCGATAGAGATAATTCTCTGCATCGACCACAATGAAGAGCTTTTCCAGATGGCCGCCAAGAGATTCTCTGATCGAGACGCGGATGTCCGGGTAGTGGTCGTGGAGAACCGCTATCCGGGACGGCTGGGATCAGCTCGCAACACCGCAGCCGAAATCGCTGCGGGTGAGATATTGGCCTTCCTCGATGATGATGCTCGCGCTGACCCTTCCTGGCTGGCGGAGATCGTAGCGGTCTTCGGCCGTCGCGACGTGGTCGCGGTCGGCGGCGCGCCGCTTCCGGACTTCGCCGTTCCTCGCCCTCGCTGGTTTCCCGGCGAGTTCGACTGGGTCTTTGGATGCAGTTATGAGGGCCTGCCCAAGACTCTCGCACCGACCCGACGCCTGATCGGCGCCGCCATGTCGGTCCGTCGTTCCGCCCTGGCTGAGATCAACGGATTCCACTCCGACAACCATGACGACATGGATATGTGCCATCGGCTGGCAGACCGCTGGCCTCATCTGAAGGTGATGTATCAGCCGGCGGCAGTGGTCCACCATCACGTGCCGAAGGAGAGGCTGACCTGGCGGTACTTCTGGAAGCGTTGTTACACGGTGAACAAGGGCAAGGTCGCCGCATTCCGAGGCATGGGAAGCGCGGCCAGCATGGCGGCCGAGCGGCGTTTCGTCGCGCAGACGTTGAGTGGTGGCCTGGCACGGGAACTCCGGGCGGTCCGTGCGGGTGAACTCTCCGGGGCGTTGCGATCGGCCACCATGCTGGCCGGGGTCGCGGCGGCCGGCAGCGGATACCTCGTGGGCACTTTTCACCAGTACCGCGCCGGTCGGTGATTCTCCCGGGAACGTACGCCGCTGTGGTCGATCCGGTAGCCAGGAAAAGGAAGTGACATGTCCCGGACGATAATCGTGGGATCGGGTCCCGCTGCCGCGGGAGCGGCTCTGGCACTGGCCGAGGACCCGACCCAGGAAATCCTGGTCGTGGACATCGGGACGCGGCTCGAGGCCGAAGCTGCCAACATCGTCGACGAGCTCGGTCGCTCAGAGTCGGACGAGTGGCGTTCCGACCAGGTTGAGATCATCAGTCGTCAGCCGGTGCCCACCTCGCGCCGGGCCCTTCCGGAGAAGCGGGTCTACGGATCCGACTTCCCCTTCCGGGACGAGGGGCAGCTCCGCGGGGTGAGTGCGATGGTGGGTGCGAACCGGGCCGTAGTCTCCAGCGCGTACGGCGGTTTCAGTAATGTGTGGGGCTCGCAGTTGATGCCCTTCAGCAAGGCGACTTTCGGCCATTGGCCCTTCACCCTCCAGGAGTTGGAGCCGCATTACCGCCGAATCCTTGACCATGTCCCGATGTCCGGCGCGATCGACGATCTGGCCGAGTTGTTTCCATTGTTCCGGGAGCCACGACCGCTGCCGACCCTGGCACCGCGGACCCGCCAGGTTATTGGTGACTACGGTAGGCATCGGGAGCGGCTGCGCCGCGACGGCATCACCGTCGGAAAGGCTCGCCTGGCCCTCCGGGGTGGCGAGTGTGTCCGCTGCGGTCTCTGTATGACAGGCTGTCCTTACCGGCTGATCTATTCCTCCGCACAGACATTCGACCAGTTGATCAGCGAAGGTCGGGTCAAGTACCTGCCGGGACTCCTGGTATTCCGGGTTGAGGAGTCCGAGTCCGGGGCCNGTCTGTTCGCCCGGGAGACCGTGAGTGGCCAGACCCAGGAGCTAGAAGGAGATCGGATCTTTCTCGCCGCGGGCGCCCTGGGCAGCACGAGGATTGCTCTGAACTCGTTGCGTTGGTTCGATGAGCGGATCGAGCTCGCCGAATCTGCGCAGTTCACGGTTCCCATGCTGTCGCGGCGCCGGACACCTGATCCGCGTGCGGACGGGGAGATGACTCTCAACCAGTTCAATATGATTGTTGTGCTGGATGACGTCGGTCTCGATGTATCACAGATCCACTTTTATCCCTATAATCCCGCGATCACCGAGGCGCTTCCGCGGGTCCTGCAGTCCGGTTGGGGCTCCGTACTTGGTGACGAGGTTCTTCGGCGGCTTACGGTCGGTCTGGGTTATCTCCCGTCGTGGGCCTCTCCGCGGCTACGGGTTCAGGCTGTCCCGTCTGCTGGTGAAGCGGATCTCCCGGAAATTCACCTGAGCGGTACCCGTGACGGCGTCCTCGGAAATGGGCTGCTCCGGAAGGTGGTGCGACGGCTCGTCACCGCCGCCCCGTTCCTCGATCTGTGGCCGGTGGTGCCGATGGTTTCCTGTTCGGCGCCGGGTAAGAGCTACCACTGGGGTGGGAGCTTCCCGCATTCCTCCGGGGTTTCGGGAACCCGGCATACAAGTGACATGCTTGGCCGGGTAGGGGGGTGGCGGCGTATTCACCTGGTTGACGCATCGGTGTTCCCTTCGGTGGCGGCGACGACATTCACTTTTACGATCATGGCAAATGCACACCGAATAGGATCAGAGGTGCGAGGGTTGTGACGAATACGGGTACGCGCACCGTGGGGATCACCGGTGCCCAGGGTTATGTGGGCGGCGTGATCCAGGACGCGCTACGCAAGGATGGCTGGACGACCGTGCAACTGGTTCGACGGCCGCCAGCCGACCTGACGGAAGAATGGCGCTTCTATGACTCCAGGCGAGCTCTCGCCCCCGGCCTTCTCGATGGTCTGGATGCGCTTGTGCATTGTGCCTACGACATGAGAGCCCGGCGCTGGCCGGATATTCAGGCGGCAAACATCCACCCGACTCGAGCTCTTCTGGAAACGGCGCAGAATTTCGTCCCGAAGGTCGTCGTCATCTCGTCGATGTCGGCTTATGAGGGGACGGCGCAACTATATGGGACGGCGAAACTCGCCATCGAACGCGACGCCCTCGCCTTCGGCGCCTCGGTAGTGCGGCCGGGCCTGGTCTACGGAAGGAGGGCGGGGGGGATGGCCGCCACGCTCACCCGGTTGTCCCGCCTTCCGGTGAGTCCGGCTCCGAGTGGGAACCCCTACCAGTTCACTGTGGAGGAGGAAGATCTGGCTGCTGTGGTGGCTGCGATCCTGGTCAAGGATAGTCAAATTTCGGTGCCGCTTGGTGTCGCGCATCCAGAGCCGGTGTCCTTCCGGCACATCGTTGCGAAGTTTGCGGGCGAGGCGGGTCGTTCGCCACGATTCCTCCCCGTCCCGTGGAAGGCGCTGTACGGTTCTCTCGTGGCCTTGGAGGCGATGCGGATACCACTGCCGGTACGTTCGGATTCGATACTCGGTCTTGTCCGCCCCGCCCCACAGGTGGTGAACTATGAGCGTGTCAAGGAACTCGGTGTATCGTTGCGTCCGTTCCCGCGCTGAGTGGGACCTGGAGGGCGTGCCGGATTCGTATTGACGCCAGAGGCCCGGAGTGGCGACGCGCGCCCGCCAGTCGATCAGCACATGCTGTGAATCGCCTGTCACCTTCCGTCGAACCACGCTGCGGCGATACCCATTCGCCGCAGGCGGAACGGCCGGCCTAATGGCGTCTAGGCTCCTTGCCCACTTGGTATGGCCAGGGCGCTGTCACCACCCTGCAGCCGTAACGGTTAATGATCAGCCCGGTAGCATGCACGAATCGAGGCTTCGATCGACCGGTGACCGCGGCGTTCCTCGACCGATGGCTCTCTTGTTGTCGCTGTGGGTGTCCTACGGGTTTGTGGTGGGATGATGCCTGCGCCAGGACGGCGGGATCCCCATTTGCTCACCTCCTCTGACGGATGGTAGTTTCTGCGGAAAGTGAGATGGCTTACCGTCGAGTCAACTGGTCATGCCGGCGGAAGATGTGGGGCGTGGTGGATGAAACCTCGGGTGAGGCGTTGGAGACGGAGTCGACGCGGAGGACTGGTCGCTCTTCTTCTCGTCTGCCTGGTCGTGGGATGTGGAACCTCGAAACGGGAATCTGGTTCGCCGCAGGCCACGCCTCGACCTTCGGTGGCTGGTCCGGGCGTTGGCGGCATGGTGACCTCCTCCGCGCTACCATCCGGCCCACCGTCGGCGACCGGCGCCTCGGCAGGTTCTAGTCCCCGATCCTCCGGAGAGGTTTCTCCGCCGAATGGTCCGCGGACTCCGCGAGAGGATGACGGGATGGAGCCGCGACTGCTGTGGTCCGATGAATTTGACGGTCCGGCGAACGCCTCGGTTGATCCCGCCAGGTGGTTGATCACGCAAGGGGGGAAATGGGGGCCGACGGACGTCTCCTGTTATACGGCCGATCCCCGTAACGTCGGCCTGGACGGCAAGGGCCATCTCAAGCTGACGGCGATTGCGGAGAAATCTCCCGTAAAAACCTGTGGGGATACTCACTTCTCGTCGGGCCGGGTGGAGACCCGCGGTAAGGCCTCCTGGAGATATGGGTACTTCGAGTTCCGGGCCCGGCTGCCGATCGGTACCGGGACGTTGCCTGCTCTCTGGCTCCTAGGGCCGAACGGAATTTATGACTGGCCTCGCTCCGGCGAGATCGATGTCGTCGAGGCGACGGCAAACGAGCCGGCCACGGTCCATACCAACATTGTTGGAGTGGATGGCTCTGGAAATCGTTGGGAGGCCGGCTGGTGGGGGCGGGGAAAGAACTATGTCTACCCAGGTGGCACGCTTGCGGATCGCTATCATAACTATGCTCTTGACTGGGGGCCGAACAGGCTCGACTTCTATTTCGACGGCCTTCTCATCCGCCATCTCGAGCCGAAGGACACGCCGGTTTGGCTGTGGAACAAAGACTTCTATATAATCATGGATGTCGCCGTCAGCGCGAAGCTGAGCCCCCCGCTTCCGCCGGCCTCCGCGTTCCCGCAGACGCTGTTCGTAGACTATGTGCGTGTCTATTCAGGCAGACCTTAGAAAGGCCGGACTTCCAAGATTTTTTCGGCTGGCGCCCCGACGATACTGTGGCAGTGCCCTGCGAAGTGGCTTATACCCGCCGGCTGAAATCAACGATCTACCGGCAGTGGACGACCATTTCTCATCCATTTTTTGCCAGGGGAGTGTTCGTTGAAGAATGTTGTTCTTCGGGACATTGACCGATTTGTCTACTACGACAACGATGGCCGTCGACCCCGCTCGATCGGGGCCAGTCGCATCGCTGCTGTTCTGAACAACCCCGGCCTCCAGGCGATCCTCGTCTACCGGTTCGGTGCGTTCGTCGCAAGTCCGCAGAAAGGCGTAGCCGGGGCGGCAGGGCGGCTCTTGGGCACGGTTGTCTACCGCGTTCTGTCTCGGGTTTCGCAGATCGTGACGGGTATCTGGATCTCCCCCGCCGCCAGGATAGGTCCGGGATTTTTTATCGCCCATTTTGGGGGTGTGATCATTGGTGCCTGTGAAATTGGTGAGAACTGCAACGTAGGACACGATGTGACGATAGGAAAGAGTGGTACTGGCGAGAAGTTCGGTCGCCCGACAATCGGCGATCGGGTGAGTATCGGGACTGGAGCGAGGATCCTGGGTCGTCTTGAGGTGGGAGACGACGCCTTGGTGGGCGCCAATGCCGTGGTAACCCGATCGCTTGCTGCTCGATCGGTCGCGGTGGGTGCTCCTGCCCGCGTGGTCTCGAGCCGGGGCGCCTTCGAGTATGTCGAGTACTTCGGGATGGTGCGGGACGAGGCCAGAAGGGCGTCGCTCGGCCTGGTCAGCTCGCCATAGCCTCGCCCTGACCTCGTCCACCGTCGTCCTACTACCGTGCGGGCATCGTGATGTGTCTGTCGGGCCGTGGCCTATGGTGCCGTGGTGACGCCGTCCTTGAGCCCGGAGCCGCCCTCCCCGCCGCTTGCTGAGGAGGAGGGCGCCGTGCCTTCTTCTGACGACCCGCCCGTGGGACGTCCCACGGCTTCTGGGGCTTCTGGTCCCGCTGCCGATCCGGGAACCTCGGCCCGTCCGGGAGCTCCCGCAGGCGGTGGGACCGGGACCGGTAGCGACACGGGGATCGCGATGGGGCGCGAGCGCCGCATCCCGCCGCCGGAGCAGTTCCGTGGGCCAGTCATTGCCCGGCGTGGCCAGGTGGAGCACTCCACCACGGATCAGCGCCTGCTCGACACCCGCAGCCCCTCGGGGTTCGTCCATTCCGACCCGTGGCGGGTCATGCGGATCCAGAGCGAGTTCGTCGAGGGTTTCGGCCTGCTCGCCGAACTGCCACGGGCGGTGACCGTCTTCGGCTCGGCCCGGATTCCCCCGGACAGCCCGTTCTACGGGCAGGGCCGGCTGCTCGGCGCCGCGCTCGCCGAGGCCGGCTTCGCGGTGATCACCGGCGGGGGGCCGGGCGCGATGGAGGCGGNGAANCGTGGGGCCCAGGAGGCCGGCGGCCTGTCGGTGGGCCTCGGCATCGAGCTTCCCTACGAGCAGCGGCTCAACGACTGGGTCGACCTCGGTGTCAGTTTCCGCTACTTCTTCGTCCGCAAGACGATGTTTGTGAAGTACGCCGAAGCGTTCGTGATCCTCCCTGGTGGGTTCGGCACGCTCGACGAGCTGTTCGAGGCGCTGACCCTGGTCCAGACCGGCAAGGTCACCCGGTTCCCGGTGGTGCTGATCGGCTCCGAGTACTGGTCGGGACTCGTCGACTGGATGCGGACGACCCTGCTGCCCGCCGGCCTGGTCCAGGAGCGGGACCTGCAGATCCTCTCGATCACCGACGACATCCACGAGGCCGTGCGCATCATCCTGGAGGGAACCGCCGGGCACACCCGGCCCGCAGGTATGGATATTCCGTGAACGTCTGCGTGTACTGCGCGTCCTCCGAGCTGATCGACCCCTCGTACGTCNTGCTGGCGGCCCAGACCGGCACCGAGCTCGCCCGGCGCGGCCACACCCTGGTTTCCGGCGGAGGCTCGGTGTCGTGCATGGGGGCGATCGCCCGGGCGGTGCGGGCCAGCGGAGGTTACACGGTCGGCGTGATCCCGCGGGCGCTGGTCGCGATGGAGGTCAGCGACCTGGACGCGGACGAGATCATCGTCACGGAGACCATGCGGGAGCGTAAGGCGCTCATGGACGCGCGCTCGGATGCCTTCCTGGCGCTGCCCGGGGGCCTGGGCACCCTCGAGGAGCTGCTCGAGGTCTGGGTCGCCGGGGTCCTGCGCATGCACACCAAGCCCGTGGTGCTCCTCGACCCCGACGGGGTCTTCGCCCACCTGCGGATCCTCGTCGACGAGATGGTCGACCGCGGGTTCGTCCGCCCGCGCGCCCGGGACACCCTCCGCTGGGCGACCGGCATCGGCGAGGCGGTGGACTTCCTGGAGGCGGGCGTGACAGCGGCGACCGTCACCTCCCCTCCGCCCCCGACCCCGACCCCGCGGGAGATCGTCGAAGGCGACTGAGCCCGTTCCTGTTCCTCAGGCGAGGCCGCGGCGAGCGACGGCGAGGTCGACGTCGCCCCGGATCGCCGCGACCATCCGCAGCGTCCGCCGCGTCGCCGCCACCTGGTGCGCCCGGAAGACCCGGGCCCCGAGCCAGGCGCTGACCGCGGTCGCGGCCAGCGTGCCCTCCAGGCGTTCGTCGATGCCGGTGTCCAGGGTCTCCCCGACGAAGTCCTTGTTCGACAGCGCGACGAGCACCGGCCACCCGGTAGCAACCAGTTCCGGCAGCCGGCGGGTGGCCTCAAGGGAGTGGCGGCTGTTNTTNCCGAAGTCGTGCCCCGGATCGACGAGGATCGCATCCGGCCGGACCCCGAGCGACACCGCCCGCTCGGCGAGCCCCACCGTGGTGGCGACGATGTCGGCGACCACATCGTCGTAGACCATCCGGTGCGGCCGGGTGCGCGGCGGCAGATGGCCGGCGTGGGTGCAGACCAGACCGACGCCGAACTCGGCCGCGACCTCGGCGAGCGCCGGGTCCACCCCGCCCCAGGCATCGTTGAGCAGGTCGGCGCCCTCACCCGCGACGACCCGTCCGACCTGCGCGCGCCAGGTGTCGACGCTGATGACCAGCCGGGGATGGCGGGCCCGGACCTCGGCGACGAAGCCACCCACACGGCGCAGCTCCTCGGCCGCACTCNCCTCGCCGCCGGGCGCGGCCTTCACCCCGCCGATGTCGATGATCCCCGCCCCCTCGTCGACCGCACGGTCGACCGCAGCCAAGGCCTCGGCCGCACCGTATGTCGCCCCGCGGTCGAAGAAGGAGTCCGGGGTGCGGTTGACGATCGCCATCACGATCAGCTCGGTCGGCTCGAAGGTCCGCGGACCCAGTCGTAGCGGACCCAGTCGTTGCGGATCCAGTCGTTGCGGATCCAGTCGTTGCGGATCCAGTCGTTGCGGGGCCGGGTGGGCAGTGTCGGCATGCACCGGGCCAGCCTGCCAGAATCACCACGATCGGCGGGCCGTGGCACGATCGGATGCGTGGTGCTCGTCATCGAGATTGTGATCGTGGCCGCCGTCGTCTTCGCGGTGGCCGCGCTGGCCGTCGGTCGCTTCGATCGGCTCGCCCCGGCGCCGCCGGACGGCGCTCCTACCGGACTACCTGCCGGCATGGTGACAGCCGGTGACGTTGCCCGCACGCGGTTCGGGATGGCGCTGCGTGGTTACCGGATGGCCGAGGTCGACGCCGTCCTGCTTCGGCTCGCCGACGAGCTGGCCTGGCGGGACGAGGAGCTGGCCCGGCGGGACGAGGAGCTGGTCCGGCTGGCCGCCTTCGCGCGCGTCGACACCGCGCCATCGCCGGACGGGCATCGGGATACTCGCTCGCCACAGATCGACGAGTGATCGCCGCCGACTGTCTGTGGCATCACAGTCGACTGTTGGTAGCCGATCGATCTGGCCTATGCAGGGACACGCGCAGGCGTTGTCGTCAACATCGACGCCCACCTCTCGATGTTGCGGCGGGCGACTGTTGTGATGCCGCGCAGAGACGTGTTTNGGTTTGCGGTCCGGTCTACGGGATAATCGTCGTCAGATGCAGGTCCGACGGCAGGAAGAGGTGCACCGATGGCGGCCATGAAGCCGCGGACGGGTGACGGTCCGCTCGAGGTGACCAAAGAGGGGCGCGGCATCGTCATGCGTGTCCCGCTGGAGGGGGGCGGTCGGCTCGTCGTGGAACTCACCGCCGACGAGGCGAGTGCGCTGGGGGATGCCCTGAAGACCGCGGTCAGTTAACCGTCCGTGCGTCCGCCCGGGTGTCCGTCCGCGTGCGCCGTCCTCGCGTCCGTCCCGCGGCAGCCGGGTTCCGTCGTGGTCCGGCGGTCCCAGTGAGTCCGGCGGTCCCGGTGAGAAGGCCGGCATGAGCATCGTTGATTCCGCGTCAGGCCCGGCGATCGACGGGCTCATCAGGCTTCCTCCCGGCGTTACCCTACGGTCCGCCACCGTCGCCGACGTCGAGCCCTCGACCGTCGCCCTGGTCCTCGCGTCGTCCGAGAACGGACCCGTGTTCGACGAAACTGCCCGCGGTGTCGGCGCCGATCTCGGACTGGATCTTGCGCTGCTGGTCGAGTCCGAGTCCCTGCGCGGCGATGCGGGTTCGGTGCTGGTGGTGCCGTTGGCCCGGACGGCTCGGCCGACCCGGCTGCTCGTGGTCGGCATCGGCGCCGGTCAACCGGGTGACTGGCGGGCCGCGGGCGCCGCGCTCGCCCGCCGCGCCGGGGCACCGGACCGGCTCGCGGTGGTGGCGGAGCCCGGCGATCCGGGCCTGCGGGCCTTCACCGAAGGCCTGGCGCTAGGCGCCTACCGGGCCGCTGGAGTGCTCGACCGGGCCGCTGGAGTGCCCGACCCGGCCGGCCGGCCCGGGCCGGAGAACGGCGCGCCCGGCAACGTCATCGTGCTCACCGGTCGGGCGGACGAGCCCGGGGCGGTGGCCGCGGTCGGCGCCGCGCGGGCGGTGGCCACCGGGGTGTACATCGCCCGCGATCTGGTCAACATGCCGAGTCTGGTGAAGTCACCCGAGTGGCTGGCGAACCGTGCCGTGCGCATCGCCGCGTCGGCGGGTCTCGACACGACCCTGCTCGGCCCCGACGATCTTTCGGCGCAGGGCTTCGGGGGGTTGTGCGCCGTCGGTGAGGGTTCCCCGCGGCCGCCCTACCTGGTCAAACTCGAATATCACGGGCCACCGTGGACTTCTGGCGAGGCCGGGTTGGCGGGATCCACCGGGTCGGCGGGATCCACCGGGTCGGCGGGATCCATCGGGTCGGCGGGATCCATCGGGTCGGCGGAGCCGGATGGTTCGCCGGCGGGCCGCTTCACCGATGGTCACCGGGTCCTGGTCGGGAAGGGAATCACCTTCGACTCGGGTGGGCTCTCCCTGAAGCCGGCCGTCCCGATGGCCGGCATGAAGACCGACATGGCGGGCGCGGCGGCGGNGCTCGGGGCGATGACCGCGTTGCCGGCGTTGAACGTGCCCGGGCGCGTCACCGGCCTGCTCTGTCTGGCGGAGAACATGATCGGTGCGACTGCCATGCGTCCCGGCGACGTCATCACCTGCTGGGGCGGGACCACGGTGGAGGTACTGAACACCGACGCCGAGGGCCGCCTGGTGCTGGCGGACGGCCTCGCCTACGCCGCGGGCGCGCTCGACGCGGATGTCATCGTCGATCTCGCCACGCTGACCGGAGCGATCGCCGTGGCGCTCGGCCGGCGCACCGCCGGGCTGTTCAGCTCGGACGACCGGCTGGCGGCGGCGCTGTCCGCCGCGGCGGACAGCGCCGGGGAACGGGTGTGGCGGCTGCCGTTGGTGAAGGAGTACCGGGCGGCGATCGACTCGCCGGTGGCGGACCTTGCCAACATCGGCCGGGCGCTGGACGTCGGGGGCGGTTCCATCACCGCGGCGCTGTTCCTGCGGGAGTTCGCGGGCCGGCGGCCCTGGGCACATCTGGACATCGCGGGCACCGCACGGTCGGACGCCGACGACGGCGAGATCAGCCGGGGCGGCACCGGGTGGGGGGTGCGTACCCTGCTGACCTGGCTGTCGAGTGGGCCATCCCAGACACCGGCGGCCTGAGTGTAGAGCCCCCGGAACTCCCGGATGTTCCAGACGTCCCCGATACCCCGATACCCCGATACCCCTGGATGTCCTGGATGTTGCCGGGCCGCGAGGGGATCTCAGGCCGCGAGACGCAGGAGCGCGGCCTCGTATTCCCGGGCGATGTCCGCGGTGAGGACCAGGGAGACCCGGAGCACCACGGTGCGCTGGACGAAGACGTACTCGGTGACGAGCGGGTTGTCGGCGGTGACGGTGAGGAGCTTCGTCGCCCGCTGCTGCGCGCTCGCCGCGTCCGCGAAGACCTCGATCGCGCCGCCGCGCTCGATCGCGCCCGCGGGGCTTCCGGAGACCTCGTTGACGCCCACCCGCGGATCGCTGAAGGCGATTCTGCTGGTGTAGCCGTTCGTCCGGCCCAGGAGACGATCCGGGTCGGTGGCCGCGCTGTAGACGACGGTGGTGTGCAGCGGCAGGCCCGCGCCGGCCAGCCGGATCGCCACCTGCTCGGCGGTAAGGCCGGCGAGGCCGCCTCCCACGGCCGACGGGGTGGGCACGGCCGACGGGGTGGGCACGGCCGTCGGGGAGGGGGTGGCGCCCGGTGCGGACGGGTGGGCGGAGCGCGCGCCGTGCGCCGGTCCCACCAGGCGGTTCAGCGTGTAACCGGCGATCCCGGCTAGGACCGCCACGACGAGGACGAACGTGATGTAGGGCAGCAGGCTCTCACGTGGGGCGGGCGGTGGCTCGGCGCGGCTGTCGTAGGCGTCCCTGGCCCGGCTGTCGTAGTCGTCCCTGGCCCGGCTGTCGTAGTCGCCGTAGTCGTCGTAGACGTCGTAGCGCCGGTACTCCTGCGCGGCCGGTGCCATTTACTCCCCAAGGCGTAGGAATGTCACGCTTAAGCGCACCTTACGCGCCCACTGAGGAGCCACCGGGTACCGGCACGATCGGCCGGCCCCGATCGTGTTACCGCGGACCGGCCACCTCGCCCGGGGTGCCGGCCACCTCGCCCGGGGTGCCGGTCAGCCGACCGGGGAGGACTTGGCGACCACGGCGACCAGGAGGCCGCCGCCGGTGGTGAGGAGCATCTGGGTAAGCCGCACGTCGTCACGTACAGCTGTGGCAAGTTCGCGGACCGCCACCGCCTCGGGGCCGGTGGCCTGGCCCTGGGCCAAGGCCAGCACGCTGGCGAACGCCACCACGCCGCCCGGCCGCAGCAGCCGCAGGGCCTGCGTGAGGTACTCGGTGCCCTCACGCCGGTCCGCGTCACAGAACACGAGGTCATAGGCGCCGTCGGTCAGCCGGGGGAGAACGTCGAGGGCGCGGCCGGTGATCAGCCGGCTGCGCCCGGGGGTCATCCCCGCGTCGGCGTAGGTGCGCCGGGCCAGCCGAAGGTGCTCGGCCTCGACGTCGATGGTGGTCAGGGTTCCGTCGGGCCGCATCCCGCGCAACAGCCAGGTACCGGAGACCCCGGTACCTGTGCCGATCTCGACCACCGCGCGGGCGCCCACGGCAGCGGCGAGGAAGCGTAGGACCGCGCCGGTACCCGGGCTGACCGGGACGATCCCGACCTCCTCGGCTCGGGCGCGGGCAGCGCGAAGGATCGGGTCTTCCAGCAGGAAGCCCTCGGCATAGGCGGCGGCGGACTCGAGNTCGCCGATGTCAGTGTCCGGCATGACTTCCTCAGCCTACGGGAACGGGAGACCGAGGACGCGCGTTCATCTGGTCAACGCGCATCGTGTCGAGGATCGAGGGGAGAAACATCGGTGTCCGCAGCGGGATTCGCCGCTCCCTGGCCGGCTCGTCGGGTACGTTTGACGCGAACCGACCGAGAGGCGGCCGTGGCTGCTCAGGACCCCGGGGCGGGCTCGGACGCCGCCGGCGTCGCCGCCACCGCAGAAGCTTCTGGTTGGGTTCCTCCTTCCTGGGAAGACGTGGTCCGTGAGCACGGCAACCGGGTCTATCGCCTCGCCTACCGCCTCACCGGTAACGCCCACGACGCCGAGGACCTGACGCAGGACGTGTTCGTCCGGGTGTTCCGGTCGTTGGCGGACTACACCCCCGGCACCTTCGAGGGGTGGCTGCACCGGATCACCACCAATCTCTTCCTCGACCGCATGCGTCGCCAGCAGAAGATCCGGTTCGATGCGCTGCCCGAGGACACCGAGCGGCTGGCCGGCCGCGAGGCGAGCCCGGAGGCGGTCTACGCCGAGGCTCATCTCGACGCGGACGTCGAGGCCGCGCTCGCCGCTCTGCCGCCCGACTTCCGGGCCGCCGTCGTGCTGTGCGACATCGAGCAGCTCTCCTACGAAGAGATCGCTCAGACGTTGGGCGTGAAACTGGGCACAGTGCGCAGCCGGATCTCGCGCGGTCGGGCGATGTTGCGCGCGGCGCTGGCTGATCGCGCGCCACGTACTGGTGACGGCGCCGCGTTGTCCGCCGCCGTGACGGTCTCGGACGACGCCCTTCTCACCGCGGAGCCCGCCGTCGGGCCGGTGGCGGCGGAGCTCGCCGAGGCGGACGTGGCGCCGCCGGACACGACCAGACCGCGTCGGGACCGAGGCGACGACGGGCGGCCCAGAAGCAGGGGACGGCATGGGCCCGTCGCCGCCGGGAGCAAGGGTGGTGCTCCGCGGGAGCGGCGGGCGTGACCGAGCATCTCGGCGATCGGATCTCGCCTCTCATCGACCATCAGCTTGATCATGACGCTCGTGATCGCGCGCTCGCGCATCTTGCCCGCTGCGGGGAGTGCCAGCGGGAGGTGGCGGCCCTGCGGATGGTCAAGGCACGGCTGGTTGCTCTCGATGGGCCGGATCTTCCTGGCGGCCTCGCGGTCCGGCTGCTGAGCCTGGGCGGTCTGACCGCGCTGCCCGCGCCCCCGCCGGGTTCGTCCCCGCGCTCCCAGCGCTCCCCGCGCTCCCAGCGCTCCCCGCAATCCCAGCGCTCCCCGCAATCCCAGCGCTCCCAGTTCCGTCCTGCGCCGGACAGGCGGGGGCCTACCCGTCTCGACCCGGTCAGGCTTCCCGGGGCGTTCACGGTGACAGTACCGGCCCTGCTGCCGCGTTCCGTCGAGCTCCGACAGCCCCCCTTCGATCCTCGCCCGGGCGCCGGCACTCGTCCCGCCTCGCCCAGGCCCGCCGCTCGACCGGCGCCGGCAGCCACCGGCGGGGCTGCGCGCGGTCCGGGTCAGGCGGGCCGTCCCGCGCCGGGGCCCGCGCGTCAGCACCTGCGGCGGCCGGCTTCGCCCGCCCCGCGCCGGCGGCTGCCGGCCCCGCACCGTCGTCCCACCCCCCGGACCAGCATGCGCCGAACCCTCCTCGGATCCGCCGCGCTGATGCTGCTCGCCGTCGCTGGTGCCGCCATCGCCGACGGCCAGGAGAGTACCCAGACGCCGGGGCCCGTCGCGGTGCCGACGGTGTCCTCGGTCGTCGCCCCGGGCGTTGCGAACGGCGTCCCGAGCCGGCTCACCCCGATGTTCGCCCCGGTCCGGGTGTCCTTGCGCCGTTGATCGTCCGCCCGTTCGGGCCGACTCGGGCGAATTCGGGCCGACCCGGGCGAACACGTTCCCCATCGACCCGGTCGGGGGTGTTTGAACGGGGGTATTCGGACGGGGTAGGCCGTCCCGGGTACCGGGAGGCGGTCGGGGCCGTGAGTTTCAGGGTGTCGCCTGCTCCGTCTCCCGGCGCCAAGCCCTGGCTGGTCGCCTTTGTCCGGCTGTCCGCCCCGGTCGCCGCCGGAAACCGGCGGGACGCATCTTTCCGGTACCTGAAAGACATTTTCTGGGTGTTCTGGAGGAGAGGTCTCGTCTGGCCTGATGTGAGGCTTTACCGTGTTACCCGCTCGGACGCGTCGCGCGTGCTTTCCAGGACGGAACCGGTCGCCGGCGTTCCGCCGTGCCGTGCGACGAGCGAGTCGGGGAGGACGTGTGGACGTCAGCGACAACGAGGTGCCTGTCGCGAGCGTGGAACCGGTCGACCCGCCCGTACGGCCCCGACGTCTCGAGCGGTCATCCACGATGCGGTCGGTTCCCGCCGGCCCGGGCCACCGCGCCGATCCTTCCCGCCCTGGTGTCCCGCGAGCCGCCGGCGCGGCGCCTTCCGCCACCGACGGCAAGCCGCGGACCGATCAGGCCGGTGGCCGGGTCGCGGCGGCGCGCGACGAGACGACCGTCCCCTCGACCGGTGGGACGATACCCGTCAGTCGGCTCCGCCTTCCCGCCACGCCCCGGCCCACCACGGCCGGCGGTGCCGGGCCGCGGGTACAGCCCGGGGTGGTCGTCCCCGTGCAGCCGTCGGGACCCGTGCAGCCGTCCGGGTCGGAACCGGCGGCCGGGACACGCCGTCCGCAATCGCCTCGTACGGCATCCACCACCGCGATGACCGGGCCGGCGGAGGAGACCCGGCCCGAGCGGCGACCCACGGCCGCCGGGACGCCGGGCACGGGTAGCCCGGCGGCACGCGCTCCTGAGCCGGCCCCGGGGACTCCATCGGGTGCGGGGCCATCGGGTGCGGGGCCATCGGGTGCGGGGCCATCGGGTGCGGGGCCATCGGGTGCGGGGCCATCGGGTGCGGGGCCATCGGGTGCGGGTCCATCGGGTGCGGGGCCGCAGCCGCGGCCCACGGCCCGTGAGGGTGCGACGCCGGAATCCGGGGCGGCGCGGATTCCGGTACGTCAGCCCGGCCGGCGTCCGCCGACCCTCCCACCCGGTGAGGACAGGGCCGGCTCCGCTCCTGGAGGGCATCGCCACCCCCGGCATTCCGGGCGGGTCGAGGGGGCCGCTCCGGGCGTGGGTGCTCCGGGCGTGGGTGCTCCGGGGGCGGGTGCTCCGGGGGCGGGTGTTTCGAGGACGGGCGTTTCGGGTCCGGGGGCGCCGGGCGCCCGGGCGGGCTGCGACCCGGGCGCCGCCGCGACCGACCGCGGGCGCGCTGCGGCGGACGGGAACCCGCGGGAGCCGTCGGGAGGCTTGCCGACGGTGACCGCGGTGCGTGGCTTCGGCACGCAGCCGCCGGCCCCACCGCCCGCCGAGACGGGCTCCCCGCGGGCGTGGTCGCCGACCTCGACGCCGTATCCGCTGCCCGCGGACTCCGACGGCGGCGGCTCCGAGAGCGGCGGCTCCGACAGCGGCGGCTCGAACGCCGCGCCGTTCGCCGTGCCGTTCGCCGATGTCCTGACTGGTCGTTCGGCGCCGCGGGGGCGCCTGGTCGCTCCTGGTCGCCCGGTCGTTCTCGGTCACCGGGTCCTCCTCGCGAGCATCCTGGTCGCGGGTCTGCTGGGTGGGGGGATCGGTGCGCTGCTCGTCTCGATGACCGAGCGCGGCAGCGACCAACAGGCGTCGGCGGCCCTGCCGGTCGGTACCGCCGCGCCCAGCTCCGACCGCAGGTCGGTCGCGTCGATCGCCGCGACGGCTCTGCCCAGTGTGGTGACGATCGACGCCGGTGGCGGGGGGGACGGCGATGCCGCGGGTACCGGCTCCGGGGTGATCATTAGCCCGGAGGGGTACATCCTGACGAACAACCACGTCGTGGCGTCCGCGGTCGCCGCCAGAACTCCGATCTCCGTGCGCCGCTACCAGGAGTTCGGCCAGGTCCGGGCCGACCTGGTCGGGCGGGATCCCAAGACTGACATTGCCGTTCTGCGGATCCCGGCCCCGCAGCCCCTGCCGGCGGTGACGCTCGGCCAGTCCGGCTCGCTGGTCGTGGGAGCGCCGGTGGTTGCCATCGGGGCGCCGTTCGGCCTCGCCGGCACCGTGACGACCGGCGTCGTCAGCGCGCTCGACCGCAATCCCATGGTCCCGGCCGAGAGCGGCACCGACCCCACGGTGCTCATCGGGGCGATCCAGATCGACGCGGCGATCAATCCGGGCAACTCCGGTGGTCCGCTGCTCGACGGCCTCGGCCAGATGGTGGGGATCAATACCGCGATCGCCGCGGTGCCCGGCCATGAGTCCCAGAGCCAGAGCGGCAGCATCGGCGTGGGGTTCGCCATCCCGATCGACTTCGCCCGCTCGGTCGCTCAGGAGATCATTTCGACCGGTCGGGCGACCCACCCGTACCTCGGCGTGTCAGCCGCGACCGTCACCGCCGGCCAGGCGAAGGCCATGGGGACCACGTCGGGTGCCCGCGTCGTCAACCTGGCGCCCGGTGGCCCCGCCGAGCGCGCCGGGCTGCGCGTCGGCGACATCATCACGCGGGTGGACACCAGGGTTATCAGCGGGATGAACGACCTCATCGTCGCAGCCCGGCTCCACCGGGTAGGTGACCGGGTGTCGGTCGCCTACGAACGCGCCGGTGCCACCGCGACCACCCAGCTGACGCTGCAGGAACAACAGCGCTGAGCCGCAGACATCTTTTCGTTGCCCACGAGCTCCTTGCCCGCAACACCGGGAGAGGTACGCTCAGCGCGTGTTCAACGGTGTCGGGTGGGGTGAAGTCGTCGTCTTGCTTCTGATCGGGCTGTTCGTCTTCGGCCCGGACAGGTTGCCCAAGGCCGCCAGGGACGCGGGACGCGTGCTGCGTCAGCTGCGTCAGCTGGCCAACGGCATGCGTAACGATCTCAGGTCCGAGCTGGGCCCGGAATTCGCCGATCTGGATATCCGGGACCTGCATCCCAAGACCTTCGTCCGCAAGCACCTGTTCGAGGACGATCCGGTTCTGCCGCCATACCTCACCAAGCGGACCTCGCTCGACTCGCTGCTCCTCGGTGACGATCCGCCCGCGGCGCCGTCACTGACCAAGTCCTCGCTGCCGAGAGATCCCGCGGCCAAGGATCCGGCTCGTCCCGGCGCCGAGGCCGCGGTTCCGGCGGCGCCGCCCGGTCCGGTGTCCCCCATGCTGTCGAAGGTCTCGCCGAGCAAGGCGTCCGCCGCCCGCTCCGTGCCGGCGCAGCCGGCACGGAGCGACGGCCCGGCGACAGAGGTGCCCTTCGACTCGGACGCCACCTGAGGTTCGGCGTCGCCTGAGGTTCGGCGTCGCCGCCGGCTCGATGCACCCGCCCCGGGGCGGGGCCAGCCGGGGCCGGGCTCGCGTCGATCAGGCTGCGCGAACCCGGACGGACGGCCGATCGTAGGTGTTCAGCGCCCCACCGGCGTGAGGTTGAGGCTGCGTCCGGCGAGCCCACGGGAGCGGTAGGTGAGCCGGCCCGCCACCGCGTGCAGGGCCTTGCCCGCCTCGCTGTCCGGCTCGCCGATGACCAGCGGCATGCCGTTGTCGGCGCCTTCCCGGAGCCGGACGTCCACCGGGATCTGGGCCAGCAGCGGTACGTCATGACCGAGCACCCTGGTCAGCCGCTCGGCCACCGCAGCCCCGCCGCCAGAGCCGAACACGTCGACCCGCTCGCCGCAGTGCGGGCAGGGCAGCCACGCCATGTTCTCGACGACCCCGACCACGTTCTGCCGGGTCTGCACGGCGATGGTCCCGGCCCGCTCGGCGACCTCGGTGGCCGCCAGCTGCGGGGTCGTGACCAGCAGCAGTTCGGAGGACGGCACCAGCTGGGCCAGGGAGATGGCGATGTCACCGGTGCCGGGCGGTAGGTCCAGGAGAAGGACGTCCAGGTCACCCCAGAAGACGTCTGACAGGAACTGCTCCAGGGCACGGTGCAGCATCGGTCCGCGCCAGGTCACTGGCTGGTTGCCGCGCGTGAACATCCCGGTGGAGATGACTCGCACCCCGTGTGCCTGGGGCGGCATGATCATCTTTTCGACCTGGGTGGGCGGGCGGTCGATGCCCAGCATGCGGGGCACGGAGTGCCCATAGATGTCGGCATCGAGCACACCGACCGACAGGCCCGAACGGGCCATCGCGGCGGCCAGGTTCACGGTGATCGAGGACTTGCCGACGCCGCCCTTGCCGCTGGCGACGCCGTAGACCCTGGTGGTCGAGCCTGGTTGGGCGAAGGGAATCGCCTTGGGGGCGTTGCCCCCCCGCAGTTTCGCGTGCAGGGCACCGCGTTGCTCGTCCGACATGACCTGCAGATCGACGCGGACCTCGCGGACGCCCTCGACCGCGCTGACGGCTCGACTGACCCGATTGATGATCTCGTCGCGCATGGGGCAGCCGGACACGGTGAGCAGGACCCCGACGTCGACCGAGCCGTCGTCGAGCACGCGAACCGACGAGACCATGTCCAGCTCGGTGATGGGACGACCGATCTCGGGATCGTGCACCGTCGCCAGAGCCGACTGAATCGCGTCGGGGGAAGGCCGGGATAGGGACAAGGGAAACCTCAGTCACAGGTTGGTATCAGGTGCGGCCCGCCGGGCCGCCTGTGGGTCCACGATAGCCCGCGGGGGACGTGACGGCGCCGGCTCACGATCCCCGGTCCGCCGTGTTCGGCGGACCGGGGAGCGTGAGCCGCCCTGTCGGCTTCACGACGGGTGCGGAGCGTGCCCATCGTCATGACCAGGGGTGATTGTGTCCCGGTATGTGCCTGGTATGTGTCCCGGTGACGGAGGCGGCTGCTTGGGACGGTTTTGCGGGCGGGCCGCGACGTAGGCTGATCGTGCGGAGGCGGGAGGACGCGATGGCAGTCGAAGAGATGTTCGGCGCCAGCTCCGAGACCGGCGAGGACTGGGTCGACGAACATGGGATGTGGGCTTGGCGTGAGCTGCTGCACGCCCATGCCCACGTGACCCGGGTCCTCGAGGCCGAGCTCGAGGCGGCTCACCGGCTTCCCCTGGCCTCGTACGACGTGCTGGTCCAGCTCGCCGAGGCCCCGAACGGCGAGTTACGGATGAGCGAACTCGCCCAGGCGGTGCTGCTCTCCCGCAGCGGTCTCACCCGGTTGGTCGACCGGCTGGAACGGGAGGGACTGGTCGCCCGGCGGTCCTGCCCGTCGGATGCCCGCGGCACGCTCGCCACCCTCACCCCGCAGGGATTCGACCGCTTGCGGGCGGCCTCGGGCACCCACCTCAAGGGGGTCGCCCGGCACGTGCTCTCCCACTTCAGCCGAACCGAGCAGGACCTGCTCGCCGAGCTGCTGGGCCGGCTGAGCCCGCCGAGGCCGGGCGGCAACGGCCGGGGGTACGACGCGAACGCCTGAGCGGCCATGGCCTGCCGGCAGCGTGCCCGGCAGCGCGTGCCCGGCACCGCGCGGCCGGTCATCCGGACGCGGTGATCGGGACCGCCCCCCGCGCGGTGGAGATCAACGCCTCGTACGCCTCCCGGGAGGTGGTCTCGGCCCCGAGCCCCTGGGGCTTGCTGGCGCCGTGGAAGTCACTGGAACCGGTCGCCACCAGCGAGAGCTCGGCAGCGAGGCCACGTAGCCGGCGCCGCGCGACGGGTAGGTGATCGGGATGATCGACCTCGAGGCCGGTCAGGCCCGCCTTCGCCATCGCCTCGATCACCTCGGGACCGACTGTGACGCCGCGCCTGCTCGCGAACGGGTGCGCGAACACGCTCACCCCGCCGGCGCCGTGGATGAGGCGAAGCGCCTCCCAGACGTCCGGCTGCTCCTTGCCCACCCAGTACGGTCCGCCCGCGCCGATCCACCGGTTGCTGAACGCGGCCGCCACCTCGGGGATCAGCCCGGCCTCGACCATGACCGCGGCGATGTGGGGGCGGCCCACCGTGCCGGCCGCCAGCTCCAGGACCCGTTCCCAGCGCACCGGATGCCCGTCCGCGGCGAGTCGGTCGACCATCCGACGGGCCCGGGTGGCGCGATGTTCCCGCACCCGGGCCCGGGCCGCCGCGAACGCCGGCTCGGCCGGGTCGAACAGGTAGGCCAGCACGTGCAGGGATACCCACGCACCTGCCACCTCGACCTGGCAGGAGATCTCGGCGCCCGGCACCAGGGTCAGCCCGGCAGGCAGGGCCGCGGCCGCGCGGCCGATGCCCGCGATGGTGTCATGGTCGGTGAGCGCGAGGATCGACAGGCCCTGCCCGGCTGCGAGCCGGACGAGGTTCTCCGGTGACTCCAGGCCGTCCGAGGCGGTCGAATGGGTGTGCAGGTCGATGGCCACCCGCTCCATAATGCTTCATAGTGGCAGCTTTTCGCCGCGCGGCGATGATGTGGGCGGCAGGCCGGGGCGGCAGGCCGGGGCGGCAGGCCGGGGCGGCAGGCCGGGGCGGCAGGCCGGGGCGGCAGGCCGGGGTGAGACGGCGGTGCGGGCGGTGCGGGCCGTGGTGGTGGGCGACGGCGGGCGGCAGGGAGGCCTACAGGTCCAGACCGGTCAGGACCAGCACCCGGTCCTCGGTGAGGTCGGTCATGGCCGAGCGGACCCCCTCCCGCCCGATGCCGGAACCCTTCGTCCCGCCGTAGGGCATCTGGTCGGCCCGGTACGACGGGACGTCGCCGATGACGACCCCCCCGACCTGGAGCTCCCGGTGGGCGCGGAAGGCGGTGGCCAGGTCGTGGGTGAACACCCCGGCCTGCAGGCCGTAGGCGCTGTCGTTGATCCGGGCGAAGCCCTCGTCAACGCCGTCGACCGCCGCCACGACGATCACCGGGCCGAAGACCTCCTCGCTCACCACCTTGGCGGTGGGCGGAACGCCGGTCAGCACGGCCGGGCTGAGACTCGTGCCGTGGCGCGTCCCGCCGCAGACGAGTGTCGCCCCCGCCTCGACGGCCTCGGTGATCCACGCCTCGACCCGTTCCGCCGCCGCGACGTCGATCAGCGGCCCCACGTCGGTGGCCGGGTCGGCCGGATCCCCGTCGTGCAGCGCCCGCACGGCGGCGACGATCTCGGCGAGCAGCTCGTCGACGATCGTGCGGTCGGCGTAGACCCGCTGCACGGCGATGCACGACTGGCCGGCCTGGTAGTTGGCGAACAGGGCGATGCGGCCGGCGGCCCGGGCCAGATCGGCGGGGGNCGCGTAGTCGGCGGCGACCAGCACCGCCGCGTTCCCGCCGAGTTCGAGGACCACATGCTTGCGGGGGACCGTGTCGCGGATGGACCAGCCCACCGGGCCGGAGCCGGTGAAGGACACCACGGGCAGCCGAGGGTCCGCGACGAGCGGGCCGAGGCGGTCGTTGGGGATCGGGAGGACCGACCACGACCCCTCGGGCAAGCCGGCGTCGGCGAGCAGGTCGCCGAGGAACAGCGCCGACAGCGGCGTGCGCGGGGCCGGCTTCACGATGATCGGCGCGCCGACCGCCAGCGCCGGCGCCACCTTGTGGGCGACCAGGTTGAGCGGGAAGTTGAAGGGGGTGATGCCCAGCACGGGCCCGCGGGGGAAACGCCGGGTGAGCGCGAGCCGTCCCTCCCCGGGGGGATCGGTGTCCAGCCTGGTCAGCTCCCCGGCGAAACGCCGGGCCTCCTCCGCCCCCCAGCGGAAGGTGGAGCTTGCCCGGGCCACCTCGGCACGCGACCAGGTCAGCGGCTTACCGCTCTCCGCGGTGATGAGACGGGCCAGTTCGTCGCCTCGACGGGCGATCTCCTTCGACACGCCGGCGAGCGCGCCGGCGCGGACGTGGGCCGGCAGCGCCGCGAACGCCGGGGCGACCGCCGCCGCGGCGGCCACGGCCGTCTCAACCTGGTCGGGGTCCGGCTGCGCGACGACGGCGACCTCCGCGCCGTCGAACGGGTGCCGAACGGTGGTCGTCGCCGACCCGGTGGCCGGCTTGCCTGCCAGCCAGAACGGCGTCGGCTCGCTCATCGCGCGGATGACCGGTCGGCGCGGGCGGCCACCGGGCCGCCTGGCGTCGAGCCGCCTGCCGTCGTCATCACCATCGAGCTCATTCTAGGCGCCCGCGCGGGCGGGGCGCCTGCGGCGCGCCCGGTCCCGCCCGAGGACCACCGGCCGGATCCCGGCGGCGGGGGACGATGGCCGGCCCGGCCCGGCCCGGCCCGGCCCGGCCCAGACCGGACCAGGGCCGCGGCGCGGCGGCGTGGCCCGGGCCGTGGACAGGTACGTGCGCGCATACGATCAGGTAGGAGCCGACGATGACCANTCCCAACCCGGCGGCGACCGGAATCGGCCTGCCCGCCACCGGCGGCCCGCGGCTGCCCCAGGAGCCGCGTCTGCACACCGAGATCCCCGGCCCGCGGTCCCGGGCACTCGCCGCGCGCCGCGTCGGCGCCGTGGCCCGGGGGGTCGGTGAGACCCTCCCGGTCTACGCGCACGCGGCGGGCGGCGGGGTCGTGGTCGACGTGGACGGCAACTCGCTCATCGACTTCGGTTCGGGGATCGCGGTGGTCAGCGTCGGCAACGCTGCGGACGGGGTCGTCGAGGCCGTGCGTGAGCAGATCGGCCGGTTCACCCACACCTGCTTCATGGTGACGCCGTACGAGGGCTATATCGCCGTCTGTGAGGCGCTGAACCGGCTGACGCCGGGTACCCATGAGAAACGCTCGGCATTGTTCAACTCCGGAGCGGAGGCCGTCGAGAACGCCGTCAAGATCGCGCGCAGCGCGACCGGCCGGGGCGCGGTCGTCGTCTTCGAGCACGCTTACCATGGCCGGACGAACCTGACGATGGCGATGACCGCGAAGTCGATGCCCTACAAGAGTGGGTTCGGGCCGTTCGCGCCCGAGGTCTACCGGATGCCGCTGGCGTATCCCTACCGCTGGCCGACCGGTCCCGACCGCTGTGGGGAGGAGGCCGCCGAGCGGGTGATCGAGCTCGTGCGGGACGAGATCGGGGCCGCGTCCGTCGCCGCGATGGTCATCGAGCCGATCCAGGGGGAGGGCGGTTTCATCGNCCCCGGGACNGGGTTCCTGCCCCGCCTCGCCGAGTTCTGTACGGTCGCGGGGATCGTGTTCGTCGCGGACGAGGTGCAGACCGGGTTCGCCCGGACCGGGACGATGTTCGCCTGCGAGCACGAAGGCGTCGTCCCGGATCTCATCACCACCGCCAAGGGCATCGCCGGCGGCCTGCCGCTCGCGGCCGTCACCGGCCGTGCGGAGATCATGGACGCCCCCCAGGTCGGCGGGCTCGGCGGCACCTACGGGGGGAACCCGGCGGCCTGCGCCGCGGCTCTCGCCGCGATCGACCTCATCGAGTCCGAGGACCTGGCCGGCCGGGCCCGCCGGATCGGCGAGATCGCCCTGCCCCGCCTGCACGCGTTGCGCGAGCGGTACGACTTCGTCGGGGATGTCCGGGGGCGGGGCGCGATGGTCGCCCTGGAGCTGGTCCGGGGCGCCGGCGACGACAGCCCGGACAAGGTCCTCACCGCCGCCGCGGCCGCCGCCTGCCATCGTCGCGGCCTGATCGTGCTCACCGCGGGCACCTGGGGCAACGTGCTCCGGCTGCTGCCACCGCTGGTGATCGAGGAGCCGTTGCTGCTGGCTGGCCTCGATCTCCTCGACGAGGCGTTCGCGGAGCTCGCGGCGCGCCGTCAGCCTCCCTCCCCGGCCCGCCCGGAGGGGTGACGGAGGGATGGCGCACCCGGCTGTTCGGCATATCTGCCCAGGTCGGACGATTGCGGGTGGGAACCTGGTGGGGCGATTGCGGGTGGAAAGCCGAGGGCATACCGGTGCCGGAGTGCCGATGTTCGGCGACATCTCCACCTACGCCAGGAGGCGCCCGGTGACCATTGCTGCGGCCTGCCCGCGCTGTCTCGGACCGCTGCGTCCACCCGATCTGTGGAGCAGCCAGTGGCGGTGCGACGATCACGGGGAGGTGAGTCCCTACCGCACCGCCGTGTCGTCGCGGGAACAGGCGCTCCACGCGCTGTCGAAGACCTCGACGGTCCCGATCTGGTTGCCGCAGCCGATGCCGGTCCACTGGTACGTCAGCGGCGTCGGCTGGGCCGGTGACGAGCGTACCGGGCCGCGTGCCACGGCAGTCGCCGCCGCCGGGCCCTCTCCGTTGGGCGGGCCGGCCGAGATGGTGCTCGTCGCCGAGGCGCCTCGGGTGGGACTCGGCGCCCGGCTCGCGGGCATCAGCGGTCCCGATCCCGAACCGCTGCCCGGCGTACCGGAGGCGAAGGTAGAGGCCGCCGGGCATCCCACGGCGCTGTGGCCGCTGGTCGTACCCCCCGATCGGGCGGCGTTCGTCGGGGAGGCCCGGGGGGTGTGGCTGTGGCTGGTGCTCTGGCCGGCCGACGCGGCCCTGCTCCTGCTGGAACACCTCGTGCTGCGGGACCTGCGCGACGATCCGCAGCTCGNCGAGCGGTCGTTCTTCGGTGCATCGAGCCAGCACCTGTCCGCGGGGCCGCTGCCCGGGCGGTGAGCCGCCATGGTCACGCATCCCCGGCTCCGCATCCCCGGCTCCGAATCCCCGGCCGCTGGGGGACCTGCCGCACCCGCCCGTAAGCTCGCTCACCATGACGGACGCCGCTGCCCCCCGCACNCCCNCCCGGGGAAGCCTCGGTGCGGTGGCGCCGCAGCCGCTGCGGGTCGAACCCGCCGAGGTCGACCGCAACCGGCTGGCCGTGATCGTCAACCCGAGCGCGGGTCACGGGCGGGCGATGCGGATGCTCGACGGCGTCCGCATCGAGCTCGCGCGCTGGGCGCGGGACGTCCGGGTCACCCCGACCCGCGACCTCGCCCACGCGGACGATCTCGCGGCGGCGGCCACCGCCCAGGGCCGGGTCGTGGTCGCGCTCGGGGGCGACGGCCTAGCTGGCTCGGTGGCAGGGGGGGTGGCCCGCTGCGGCGGCGTGCTCGCGGTGCTCCCCGGCGGGCGCGGTAACGACTTCGTGCGTGGTCTCGGCCTGCCCCGCGACCCGTGCCGCGTCGCGGCCGGGCTTGCGCACGCCCGGGAACGCCGGGTCGACCTGCCCGAGGTCGGCGGCCGGCCGTTTCTCGGGATCGCGAGCGTTGGCTACGACTCCGACGTCCAGGTGATCGCCAACCGGACCCGGTTCCTGCGCGGCCAGCAGGTCTACACCTACGCGGCGCTGCGGGCGCTGGCCGCCTGGCGCCCGGCGCGCTTCACGGTGACGGTGGACGACCTCGCGCCTCGGGACCTGGTCGGGTGGACGGTTGCGGCGGCGAACTCGGCGTACTACGGCGGCGGGATGCGGTTCGCCCCCGGGGCGGACATCGCCGACGGGCTGCTGGACGTCCTGCTGATCTCGCGCACCTCCCGCCTGACGTTCCTGGCGCTGTTCCCGCGGGTGTTCTCCGGGCGTCACGTCGACACCCGGCACGTGCGGGTGCTGCGGGCCCGGCGGGTGCGCATCGAGGCCGACCGGCCCTTCGCCGTCTACGCCGACGGCGATCCGCTGGCGTCGTTGCCGGCGGAGATCGTCGTGCGCCCCGGTGCCCTGCGGCTGCTCGTGCCGGTTATTCCGGCGTCCTGAAGCCGGATTCCGGCGCCGGGCGGTCGGGTCCGGCCGCTGTGGATTCGGCCGCTGTGGATTCGGCCGGGTCCGCGGTCTCGGGCCTCGGCGTGGTCTCGGGTGTCAGTGTGATCTCGGGGGTCGCATGATAGTCGATGTGGCCGGCTGCCTGGGGATAGTGCAGGTCGAACGCCGGGCGTTCGGAGCGGATGCGCGGCAGCGTCCGGAAGTTGTGCCGCGGCGGGGGGCAGGAGGTCGCCCATTCCAGCGAGTTCCCGTAGCCCCAGGGGTCGTCGACGACGGCGAGTGGGCCCTTGCGGTAGGAGTGCCAGAGGTTGTAGATGAACGGCAGCGTCGAGAGGGCGAGCAGGAACGAACCCGCGGACGAGATCGTGTTCAGCGTGGTGAACCCGTCGTTCGGTCCGTAGTCGGCGTACCGGCGGGGCATACCCTGCACGCCGAGCCAGTGCTGCACCAGAAANGTCGTGTGGAAGCCGAGGAAGACCGTCCAGAAGTGGATCTTCCCGAGCCGGTCGTTCATCAGCCGGCCCGTGACCTTCGGGAACCAGAAGTAGGTGCCNNCGTAGGCGGCGAACACCACGGTCCCGAAGANGACGTAGTGGAAGTGGGCGACGACGAAGTAGCTGTCGCTGACGTGGAAGTCGATCGGCGGGCTGGCCAGCAGTACCCCGGTCAGACCACCGAACAGGAAGGTCACCAGGAAACCGANNNNGAACAGCATCGGCGTCTCGAAGGTGAGCTGCCCGCGCCACATCGTGCCGATCCAGTTGAAGAACTTNATCCCGGTCGGNACCGCGATGAGGAACGACANNANNGCGAAGAAGGGCAGNAGCACCGCGCCGGTGACGAACATGTGGTGCGCCCACACCNCGACGGACAGGGCTNCGATGCCGATGGTGGCGAAGACCAGACCCTTGTAGCCGAACAGCGGCTTGCGGGAGAAGACCGGCAGGATCTCGCTGANGANGCCGAAGAACGGCAGGGCGANGATGTAGACCTCGGGGTGGCCGAAGNACCAGAACAGGTGCTGCCAGAGCAGCGCGCCGCCGTTGGCGGCGTCGAACACGTGCGCGCCGAAGCGCCGGTCGGCCTCCAGGGCGAGCAGCGCCGCGGCGAGCACGGGGAAGGCNANCAGCACGAGGATCGAGGTCNCCAGGAAGNTCCAGCAGAAGATCGGCAGCCGGAACATCGTCATGCCCGGGGCCCGCATCGTCAGGATCGTCGTGATCATGTTGACGGCGCCGAGGATGGTACCNANACCGGANACCGNNAGNCCCACGATCCACAGGTCCGACCCGGCCCCCGGCGAGTACACCTNGNTNTTCAGCGGCGAGTAGGCGAACCAGCCGAAGGACGCGGCGCCGTTCGGGGTCAGGAACCCNANGATCACCGTCAGGCTGCCGAACAGGAAGAACCAGTAGGACAGCGCGTTCAGCCGCGGGAACGCCACGTCCGGCGCGCCGATCTGCAGCGGCACGAGGAAGTTCGCGAACGCGAACGCNANCGGGGTCGCGAACATGAGCAGCATCAGCGTGCCGTGCATCGTGAAAAACTGGTTGTACTGCTCGTTGGAGAAGTACTGCAGCCCCGGGCGGGCGAGTTCCGCCCGCATCATGATGGCCAGGACACCGGCGAAGAGGAAGAACCCGAACGACGTGACGNNGTACANGANGGCGATGTCCTTGTGGGACGTCGTCCGCAGATAGCCGAGCAAAGGGGTACGTGGCCTGGTGTGCGCGGCGACGATATCCGCTGGCTGCGTCCCGGTATCCGCCGCTCCGCCCGGTTCTCTCGGTTGGTGTAGAATCGTCACGTTCGGCTCCCGATGTTCGTCGTCCGCGCGGCGCCAGAAGGCGTGTGGAAAGCGGCGGACGGGCCGGGGAAAGGCTAACGTGGCGACCGGTGTCCTGGCCGTAGAACCGTCGAGTTTCTTCGGATTTATTCGCGATGCGCAGGCCAGTGAGGCCACCCGGTGGTCGAATTCCCGCGCCTTTTCCGATGAATCGGGTGGAAATCGGCCGGCAGGGCGCGGGCCGGCAGTGCGGGCCGGCAGTGCGGGCCGGCAGGGCCGGAGCGTGCCGCCGCACGCTCGCTCTCAGGCCGGCCGCGCGCCGGGCCGCCCGTTCTCGACCACCCAGGTGGCATCCGTGGACGTGGGCGAGTGGCGATGGGCGATGTCGGCGACGACCCGCATGTCCGCGCGCCATTCGTCCGGGGTGACGCGAACGCGCGTGTAACCTCGCCGGTCACCGCGAAAATACCGGACATGCGGGTTGAGCCGGGCATTGTTCTGCCGGATGAAGTCCTCGCTGACGAGGAAGAAGGCCGAGCTGATCGAGGTGCAGACGAACTCCGTCGCGACGACCGGCGTCTCGGGCCGGTCGAAATCGACCCGGAGGTCGTTTACCCAGGCGCAGTGGATGTCACCGGAGAGCACCACCGGGTTGCGCACGCCGCTGTCGCGGATCTCCGACAGCAGCCGGGTCCGGTAGGGGCCGTACCCGTCGTTCTGATCCAGGTTGGCCAGCCGTGGTCCCTCGCCGAGGGGTAGCTGCCCGTTCAGCTGGGCCATCATCGTCTGCTGGGCGAGGACGTTCCAGCGGGTCCGCGACGTGGTCAGGCCGTCGCGCAACCAGCGTTCCTGGGCGGCGCCGGCCATCGTGCCGGCCGTGTTGTCCCGGCCCAGGGATGCGAGCCCGATGCCCTGCGGGGAGTCGCCGGGCTGCCGGGTCCGGTACTGCCGGGTGTCCATGACGTTNANCGNCNCCAGNTNCCCNAACACNAACCGCCGGTAGATCCGCATGTCGGGCGATCCCGGATTCAGCTCCGCGCGGATCGGCATGTGTTCGTAGTACGCCTGGTAGGCGGCGGCACGCTGGCGGGCGAACACCGCAGGGNCCTGCCGTTGCTCCCCGGCGTCGCCGGCCTCGTCGATCAGTCCGGCGTAGTTGTTCTCGACCTCGTGATCGTCCCAGGTGACGACCCAGGGGGCCACGTGATGAGCGGCCTGCAGGGCAGGATCGGACTTGTACTGGCCGTACCGGTTGCGGTAGTCCGCCAGCGTCTGGAGTTGGTCCAGACCGGGCCGCTGCGGGGTGGTGTGCCGCCGGTCCGGGTAGTTGCTTTTCGGGTCGTACTCGTAGATGTAGTCGCCGACGTGGACGACGAGGTCCGGCGCGTCGGTGGCGATGCCGTCGAGGGCCGGCCAGTACCCGTTCTGGAAGTCCTGGCACGAGGCCAGCGCGAAGGTCAGGGCACCGCCGGTCGATTCCGGTCCCCTCCCAGGTGCCGCGGCCGTCCGGGTCCGGCCGACTGGACTGAGCACGGTGCCGGCACGGAACCGGTAGAAGTAGTCACGCTCCGGCGCGAGTCCGCGGACGTCGACGTGGACGGAATGCGCGAACGCCGTCTGCGCGGTCTGCGTGCCGGCGCGCACCACATCGCGGAAACCCTCGTCCGTCGCGATCTGCCAGTCGACCTCAATGTCCCGCGTGGGCATGCCGCCGCCCTCGGTCGGCCTCGGCGCGAGCCGGGTCCAGAGGATGACGCCGTCCGGCAACGGGTCGCCGCTGGCGACCCCGAGCCCGAAGACCCCGTCGGTGACGCCCGCGATCGGGGTGGGTGCCCGCAGGGTCGGCGCGGGGGCNGGGATCGAACCGCCGGAGCCGCCGCAGGCCGCCAGGCTCGCCCCGCCCAGCGCGGCGCCCGCCAGCCCGAGGCCGCCGAGCAGGACGGCACGGCGACGTGGATCGGCCCCCGGGTTCGTCCCGTGGCCGGACCGGGCGGCGGCGCGAGGACCGGTGCCCGGATCGGCGCGTGCCGACGGATCGGTGCCGGCCGGTCGACCAGTCTGACCGGTGGCGGCTGACGGCGAGCCGGTGGCGGCTGACGGCGAGGGCGCCCGCGGGAATCGGCGGGAACGCGGAGAGCCGGCCGCGGCGTCACGGGTCACAACTGGATGAGAGTAGTGGAAACGGATGAACTCGCGGCCCGTTCACAGCGGATCACCCCCACGCCGGGGGTCAGCCGAGATGGACCTCCCGGCGGCCGGGGTCGCGCAGATCCGTCCCGGCCGCCAGCCACCGCTGGTGCAGCGCGTCCGGGCCGTGCACCCGCTTGTAGGCGGACTCGTTGGGGGTCATCGGAAGCAGGGGGAGAAAGCGGACAGGTGCGAGCCCGGTGGCGAGATCGGGGATGAGCCCGCCGGGCTCGCCGACGAGCACCGCGGTGAACGGTGCGCCGTCCCAGAGCGGTTCCCCGAGATCCAGGCCGGACCCGGGAGCCACCGGACGGCCCTCGACCGTCGGGACGGCGGCCAGCACGGCCAACCGCCGCAGCACGCTGTCGCGCCGCCCGCGCAGGGACAGCACGAGTTCGGCCCGCGGGCCGGCGGGGTCGCGCACGGTCGTCGCCGCCGTCATCGGCTCCCGGGACATACCCAGGGTGAGATAGCGGATGACGCCCGCCTGGTCCGGGCCGAACCGCAGCACCTCGATCTGGTCGGTGCCGAGGAACGTGACCGCGGCCCGACCGGTGTCCGGTCCGAAGAGCGCCGCCGCATGCTCCTCGACCGATCGCAGGATCGCGCTGTCGCTCACCAGGCCGATGCCCCGCCACGTTGTTCCATACCTGCGATCGTATGGTCGGCAGTGATCCCGGGAACCGTCGTGGCCGGTGCGGGAGTTATCGTGGTGCGACGTTGGAGGGGTTCATGGCACAGATGCTGACCAAGGGCGGCAACGCCGCGTTGCCCACTACCGACGTCCGGGTCGAGATCGCCTCGTCGAGTCCGCTGGACATCGCGGCGATCCTGGTGACCATCCACGGCAAGGTGCGCACCGACGACGACTTCGTCTTTTTCAACCAGCCGACGGGTCCCGGGGTGCGTCTCGTACCGCCGTCCGCGCTGGAGTGCACGTTGGCCGCGGTCCCGCCGGAGATGGACAAGGTGGTCGTCACCGGGAGTCTCGACGGCAGCGGGCCGGCCACCTTCGCCGCCCTGCGCGGCCTGAGCATCGTGGTGCGGGACGCGCGTGGCGGCGCCGAGCTCGTCCGCTTCGATCCGTCCGGGCTGAGCAGCGAGACGGCGCTGATTCTCGTCGAGCTCTACCGGCGCGCCGGGACCTGGAAGGTGCGGGCGGTCGGCCAAGGCTACGCCTCGGGGCTGGCCGGCATCGCGACTGACTTCGGCATCACCGTCGACGACCCCGGCACCTCCGAGGCCGCGACGCAGGTCGTGCAGCCACCCGTGGCCCCGCCCCACCCGCAGGCAGCCCCGGCATCGTACGGCACGCCCCCGGGCGGTCGGCAGTGGGGTCCGCCGCCTCCCGCGCCGACCCCGGCGGGGGGCCCGCGGTGGGGGTCGCAGCCGGGCGGTCAGCAGTGGGGTCCGCCGCCTCCCGCGCCGGGAGCGCCCGGTCAGCCGCAGTGGGGGACACCGCAGCCCCCGCCCGGTCAGCAGTGGGGTCCGCCGCCGCCCCCGCCCGCTCAGCCGCAGTGGGGTCCGCCGCCCGCGCCGACCCCGGCGGGGGGCCCGCAGTGGGGGTCGCAGCCGGGTGGTCAGCAGTGGGGTCCGCCGCCTCCCGCGCCGGGAGCGCCCGGTCAGCAGGGTGGCCGGGTGAACCTGGACAAGGGGCGGGTATCGCTCGCCAAGGGGCAGAGCGTCTCGCTGGTGAAGACCGGCGCGCCGCCGCTCACCCGGGTCCGGATGGGCCTTGGGTGGGATCCGGCCCAGCACGGGAAGTCGATCGACCTCGACGCGTCCTGCATCCTGTTCGACGAGCGCGGCAAGGACGTCGACAAGGTCTGGTTCATGTCCAAGAAAGGCGCCCGGGGAGCCGTGCGCCACTCCGGGGACAACCTGACCGGCCATGGCGAAGGGGACGACGAGACAATCTTGGTCGATCTCGGTGCCCTGCCGGGGAACGTCGTCACCCTGATCTTCACGGTGAACAGTTTCCAGGGACAGACCTTCGTCGAGGTGCGTAACGCCTACTGCCGGTTGTATGACGATCTCACCGGGCAGGAGCTTGTCCGGTTCGACCTGTCCGACTCCAAGCCGTCCACCGGACTGGTGATGTGCCGGGTGCAGCGCGATCGCGGGGCTCCCACCTGGTCGATGACGGCGATCGGGGAGTTCCATGACGGCAAGACCGTCCGCGCCATGGTCAATCCGTCGAGGCAGTACCTGTAGGCAGTGCCTGTAGGCCGATCCCCGGCCCCGGAACGCCGGGCGGTTTGCCGGCGGCCCGCGCGACGGTGTTGATCCGGCCGACCTCTCCGGGTTGTGGGATGTCCCGGGCCGGGTAACCTCCGGCCGTGAACAGGTCTGCAGCGCCGTCGTGGGCCGGTGTGTTGCACTTCGCAGGCATCGCCCGGTGATGGGCATGGTCTCCCGCCCGGCCCCGTCCCGCGTCTACTGCCGCCGGCTGGCGGGCCTGCTCGTCCTGGACCCGAACGGCGACCAGGTCGGCAGGGTGCGCGATGTGATCGCGACGCTGCGACTCGGGCATGAGCCGCCCCGCGTCCTGGGCCTGGCCGTCGAGGTCCAACGCCGACCGATCTTCGTGCCGATGAGCCGGGTCACCGGGGTGGAGTCGGGCGCGGTGGTGCTGTCCTCGGCCCGGCTGAGCTGGCGGCGTTTCCAACAGCGCCCGAACGAGACCCGGGTGCTCGGCGAGCTGCTCGACCGGCGGGTGACGCTCATCTCGTCCGGTGTCGAGGTGACCGTCGTCGACGCCGCGATCGAACTGGTCCGCGGCGGCGACTGGGTGCTCGACCAGGTGGCGGTGCGGGTCGGCCGGGGCCGGCGCGGCGAGGTGAAGACGGTTGCCTGGGACGAGGTCACCGGCTTCTCGCTGCCCGAGGAGGGGCAGGGGGCCGCGAACCTGCTCGCTGCGTTCGAGAAGCTGCGGCCCGCCGACCTCGCGTCGCTGCTGCATGACCTGTCCGAGAAACGGCGCGCGGAGGTCGCCGCCGCCCTTGACGACGAGCGGCTTGCCGACGTCCTCGAGGAGCTGCCGGAGGACGAGCAGGTCGAGCTGCTCGGGGGACTCGCCGACGAGCGGGCCGCCGACGTGCTGGAGGCGATGGGCCCCGACGACGCGGCGGACCTGCTGGGCGAGCTGCCCGCCGACGACGCGGAGCGTCTCCTGCGGCTGATGGAGCCCGACGAGGCCGCCGGCGTGCGCCGTCTGCTGCTCTACGCCGACGACACGGCCGGCGGCATGATGACCAGCGAGCCGGTCGTGCTCGCCCCGAACGCGACGGTCGCCGAGGCGCTGGCCCGCATCCGCGAACCCGAGCTTTCCCCGGCGCTCGCCGCGCAGGTCTACGTGGTGCGTCCGCCCTACGAGACGCCCACCGGCCGCTACCTCGGTCTCGCCCACTTCCAGCGGCTGCTGCGTGAGCCGCCGGCGACCCTGGTCGGTGGCGTGATCGACGTCGACATCGCCTCGCTGCGGCCGGAGANCCCGCTGGCCGAGGTCACCCGTCATCTGGCGTCCTACAACCTGGTGGCGGCACCGGTTCTCGACCGCGCCGGCCGGCTCGTCGGCGTCGTCACCGTCGACGACGTGCTCGACCACCTGCTTCCCGCGAACTGGCGGGAGCGACAGCTCGACGCGGACGTGGATGCGCGGGCGNCCCCCGGGGCACTGNCNCCGCCCGCCGCGGGCGACGTGGAACCAGGCTCCCGCGGTGAGGCGGGCAGCTCCCCGGCCGCCTCATGAGACGTCTGGGAGGTCTGGGAGGTCTGGGACGTCTGGGAGGTCTGGGAGGTCTGGGACGCCGCCGGCCGCGAGGCGCCCGCCTCGATCAGCCGCGGCTGTCCCGGCGGTCCGCCCTGCGCTCCGCCTACGAGCCGGACGCCTTCGGGCGGATCGCGGAGCGGGTGGCGCGTTTCATCGGCACGGCCCGGTACCTCGTTGCGCAGAGCGTCGTGATTGTGCTGTGGGTCGCTTACAACATCATCGCCCCGCAGTCCGTCCGGTTCGACAATTTCCCGTTCATCTTTCTGACGTTGGTCCTGTCGCTGCAGGCCGCGTACGCGGCACCGCTCATCCTGTTGGCGCAGAACCGCCAGGATGACCGGGACCGCGCGAACCTCGCCCAGGACCGCGAGCAGACCATCCGTAACCGCGAGGACACCGAATACCTCGCCCGCGAACTGGCCGCGATGCGCATCACGATCGGCGAGCTCGCCACCCGGGACTTTCTGCGTTCGGAGCTGCGGGGGTTGCTCGCGGAGCTGGAGGGGCCGGACGGTGACCGGGCGAAGGACCGCGACCGGGAACGCCGACGGCGGCGGGGGGGCGAGCGTTCGTTACGTCCGCCGTGATGATCGGGCCGGTGCGGCGGGCTGGTGCGAACGGCGGCCGCGCGCCGCACCNGCGGATACCCGGGTGCCTACCGCACGGTACCGCGGCAGAGCGTCAGCACCGCCATCGCGATCTCGACCCCACGAGGCCCCAGCTTGTCCGCCCAGATCGCGATGATCTCGTTCTCCCGGGCGTGCTGGATGCGAGGCCCGCCCTCGGCCGAGCGCAGCGCTTGGATCTGCTGGGACAGATCCCGCCGGGTCGCGACGAGATCACGCAGCTGAGCATCGATGTCATCGATGAGCTGTCGTCCCTCGTCGATCGAGGCGATGGCCGGCGCGGTGCTGGGGGCGTCGACGACGTTCTCCACAAGTGGGCCTTTCGGTCGGAGGCCCGGCGCACCCCAGGCCGAGACAACCCGGAGGCGGACCGGGCCTGGGTCTGGCGCTTGTGCCGCGTGAGATCAGCGGCGGAGCGGGGACCGTGCCCGGTCCCCATAAAACAGCCGTAGCGACGTGCCGTGACATGCGAGTCGGCGGCACGTGAGTCGACTGCACTGCATGGCAAGAGCATGCCAGCCGCGCGCCGATTCG
Source organism: Frankia sp. Allo2 (assembly GCF_000733325.1). Lineage (NCBI taxonomy): Bacteria > Bacillati > Actinomycetota > Actinomycetes > Frankiales > Frankiaceae > Frankia > Frankia sp. Allo2. Next base: position 110,900 of record NZ_JPHT01000003.1, on the reverse strand, counting down.
TCCAGGAGCCTGATCTCTTGGGTACCCTCCACCCTGGCTCTTGGGTAACCCCCACCCCGACTAATCCCTCGCCTTGATTAACCCCTCGCCTTGATTAACCCCTCGCCTTGACTCGGGCGGCGCCGCCCGAGCGGGCGTCCGGTAACCGAGGCGAGGCCGGTAGAGACTATAGAGTGAGTGATGGCGCAACTGGAGCTCACCGGCCTGCCCCGCCGGCTTTTTTCCTGCACGCCGTCGCGGCTGGCGGCCTTCGAGGACTGCCCCCGCCGGTACCGGATGACGTATCTGGACCGGCCGCGGCCGCCCAAGGGGCCGCCCTGGGCGCACACCTCCTTCGGCGTCAGCGTGCACAACGCGCTGCGACGCTGGTGGGAGGGGCCGATCGAGCAACGGGTCCCACAGCGGGCCGCGGCGCTGTTGCGGTTGCTGTGGGTCGACGAGGGTTTCCGGGACGGTGAGCAGTCGTACCGGTGGCGCGAGCGCGGCGCGCGGATGGCGCATGACTATGTCGCGCACCTCGATCCGGCGGCCGAGCCGCGCGGGGTCGAGCGTTCGGTCGCGGCCCGTACCGAGGCGCTGGCCTTCTCCGGACGGGTGGACCGTCTCGACGACCGGGACGGGGAGCTGGTCGTCGTCGACTACAAGACCGGACGCCGGCCGGTCACCGACGACGATGCGCGATCGTCCCCGGCGCTCGCGCTCTACGCCCTGGCCGCCGGGCGGATGCTGCGCCAACCATGCCGGCGGGTCGAGCTGCACCACGTGCCCAGTGGGCGGGTCGCGGCCGCCGAGCACACCGAGGCGAGCATCGCCCGGCACGTGCGGCGGGCGGAGTCGGTCGCGGCGGACGCCGTGCGCGCGACGGAGGCCCTGCGGGCGGGTGAGGATCCGCAACGGGCGTTTCCGCCGAGCCCCGGCCCCCTGTGCTCGTGGTGCGATTTCCGCAGCCACTGCCCCGAGGGGCAGGCGGCCGGCCCCGAACGCCAGCCCTGGGACGCCCTCGGCGACGAGGGCGACGAGGACTGAGGCATCGGCGTACCAGGGCGCCGGCGACCGGCGGGTCGGCCCGGACACCGGGTCGGCCCGGACACCGGGTCGGCCCGGACACCGGGGCGCCGGACACCGGGCCGGGAGAGGCGTCATCATGAGACGGTGCCCGACCAGACCGCCACGCCCGCCCGGCCGCGGGTCTCCGCGAAGGCCGCGACCTTCACCGAATCGGTGATCCGGGAGATGACCCGGCTCGCTCTCGCGCACGACGCCGTGAACCTCGCGCAGGGCTTCCCCGACTTCGCCTGCCCGCCGCAGCTCAAGGAGGCGGCCAAGGCCGCCATCGACGCGGACGTGAACCAGTACGCCATCACGTGGGGAGCCGCGGAGTTCCGCGCCGCCGTTGCCGCGAAGGTGGCCGGAACCTACCCGGGCTGGTCGGTCGACCCCGACACCGAGATCTGTGTGACCTGCGGCTCCACCGAGGCGATGATCGCGGCGATGCTTGCGCTGGTCGACCCCGGCGACGAAGTGATCATGTTCGAGCCGTTCTACGAGAACTACGGCCCGGACGCGATCCTCTCCGGCGCCCGGCCGAAGCTCGTCCGCCTGCATGCCCCGGACTGGACGATCGACGAGGCGGAGCTGCGTGCGGCGTTCTCCGACCGCACCCGCGCCATCGTGCTGAACACCCCGCACAACCCGACCGGCAAGGTGCTGCGCCGCGCCGAATTGGACCTCGTCGCCGAGCTCTGCCAGCGCCACGACGCGCTCGTGTTCACCGACGAGATCTACGAGCACATCCATTACCTGGGCCCGGGCGGCCACATCCCGCCGGCCACCGTTCCCGGGTTGGAGGACCGCACCGTCACCATCAATGCGCTGTCCAAGACCTACGCGGTGACCGGCTGGCGGGTCGGCTGGACGATCGCGCCCGCCGCCTACACCTCGGCGATCCGCAAGGTGCACGACTTCCTCACCGTCGGGGCGGCGGCACCGTTGCAGGCCGGCGGGGTGGCGGCGATGAACCTGCCGCAGACGTACTACGTCGATCTCGCCCGGCAGTACCGGGAACGGCGGGACCTGCTCTGCGCGGCCCTCGCCCGGACCGGCTTCACCTTCCGGGAACCGGACGGGGCGTACTACGTGATGTGCGACACCCGCGCGCTCGACCCGGCCGGTGACGACGTGGCCTTCGCTCGCCGGCTGGCCACCGGGATCGGGGTCGCCACCGTTCCCGGCTCGTCGTTCTTCGCGGACCCGGCGGACGGCCGCCACATCATCCGGTTCGGCTTCCCCAAGAAGCTCACGACCCTGGAGGCCGCGGCGCGGCGGCTTGCCCGTCTCACCCCGGCGGCTACCCCGGCTACCCCGGGTTGAGGCCTGTCCCAGGCGGCTGGGGCATCGGGTAGCCGGCTTCGGCCGCCCGGGTATGCCCCGCGTGCAGCTCCCGGTCCAGCGCTGTCAGCTGACCGTGTGTCCCGCCGCGCAGCGATCGGCCGGCCAGTCGCGGGCGAGCGGCCATCTCATCGGGCGACGGCGGCGCGTACCGCCCGCGCAGGTATTCCCCGATCCACCGGGCCTGGGCGGCCGCGAGCCGCGCGGGACCCGCGACATGGAACAGCCAGGGAACCTCGAGATCGAAGACCTCGCCGAAACGGGCCGAGCCCGTCCCGGCCGGACCTAGCCGCGCCGCCGGGCCGGTGAGCACCACGGCCTCGAAAACGCCGAGCGGGTGGGCTTCGCCATCCGGCTGGGGAGCGCCATGCACCTCAAAAGGCGGACCGAGCGCGGCGGCTCCGACCAGGCGCAACGTAGCGGGAGTCACGGCGACGACACGATCAGTCAGATCGTGCGTGGCGAGTTCGGCGAGGGACGGCGGCGGCGCGGGGCCCTCGGAGAACGCGGTGACGGTCAGCCCACCGTCGGCGAGTGTGATTGTCGCGGCGGCTCCGGCGGCATCGAGACCGAGGACGGCGACACGGGGAAGACCTGGCACGTCGGGGGACTCTAGCGGTGCGGTGATGGATCCCGCGCACTACGGTTGAAGACATGAGCGTTGTCAAGATCAACGTGTTGACCGTGCCCGCAGAGCTGCGAGACACCCTGGAGAAGCGGTTCGCCGGCCGCGCCGGGATGGTGGAGCAGGCCGACGGGTTTGAATGGTTCGAGCTGCTGCGCCCGATCGAGGGCACGGACACCTACCTCGTCTACACCCGTTGGCGTAGCGAGGAGGACTTCCAGAAGTGGCAGTCCTCGCAGGCGTTCGGTGAGGGCCACCGGCAGGCCGCGGAGCAGACCGCGGCCGGTCAGGGCGCTCCGGCGGGCCACGGGGCCCCGGCGGGGGGGCAGGGTGCCCCCGCGGCCACCGCGGCCACGCTGTGGTCGTTCGAGGTGGTGCAGNCCGCCGCCCCCGCCTCGAACTGACCCGCGCCCGGCGGCGCACACCGGATGAGACGAGTGGTACCCCGGGATCCACCGGGGTTGCGGATGGCTGGTCGGTGTCCGACTTAGGGTGATTGCGGAGTGGCCTCGGGGGCGCGTCGAGATTTTCGCTCGTCAAGTGTTGTGACGGATCGGTCACGCCCCCACACTGATCGGTGTGGCCCGAGTACTCGCTGTTGCGAATCAGAAGGGCGGCGTTGCCNAGACGACCTCCGTGTCGAGTCTCGGTGCCGCGCTGTGCGAGCTGGACCGTCGGGTCCTGCTGGTCGATCTCGACCCACAGGCATGTCTGACCTTTTCGCTCGGGCTGGATCCGGATGCCCTCGAACTGTCGGTGCACGACGTCCTGTTGGGACGGTTGTCCGCCGGCATCATCATCACCAGGACACCGGACGGCACCGATCTGCTGCCCGCGACCATCGAGCTGGCGGGTTGCGAGGCGGTACTGCTGTCACGCNCCGGGCGGGAGCACGCGCTGCGGCTCGCCCTCGCCGAGATCGTCGACGAGTACGACTTCATCCTCATCGACTGCCCGCCCTCCCTGGGCGTGCTCACCATCAACGGGTTGACGGCGGCGGACGAGGTCATCGTGCCGCTGCAGTGCGAGACGTTGTCCCACCGCGGCGTCGGCCAGCTGTTGGACACGGTGCACGACGTGCAGCGGCTGACCAATCCCGGCCTGCGGGTCCGCGGCGTGCTGCCGACCTTGTTCGACGGTCGCACGGCGCACTGCCGGGCGGTGCTCGCCGACGTCTCCGCCCGGTACGACATCGCGGTGCTGGCGCCGCCGGTAGCCCGCTCGGTGCGCTTCGCCGAGGCGCCGGGAACGGGGCGGTCCATCCTGACGACCGCACGGCGCTCCAAGGGGGCCGAGGCCTACCGGTCGCATGCCCGTGCCATCGCCGGGGTTGCGGGGGTGGGCACGGCTGCCGGCATCGCTGGCATCGCTGGCATCGCTGACCCTGCCGGAACCGCGGTTGGACAGGCCGCCGAAACCGTTGACGGCCCGGGGGCCACCTCGCCCGGTCGGCGGCAACGCCCTCGGGAGGGGGACGGCCAACCCGCGGGCATGCGGGACCATTCCCGCCCTCCGGTGCAGGTCGGCGAACCGACCTGCACCGGAGAGGTGCGGGTGTGAGCCGACGGTGAACGAGCTCGGGCGGACACCCGGCCGGGTGCCGGGCGGGAGGCAGGCGCAGGACCGGGCGACGGCCGGGTTCGACCGGCTGCGTCCGCGTGGCGCCCGGTCTCCCCTGGTCACTCCGGTTCGCGCGAGATCAACGGTGGGTCGCGACGCGCATGGAAAGCGTGCGTTGTACAGCGGCGTCCGCCCCGTGACACCGCCGAACACCAGCCTGACCGTCAACTGCTCCCGATGCGGGCAGACCAGCTCCCTCGGCGCCTGGCACGCGCTGCGCGTCCTGACGCCGAGCGTCCATCTACCGCTGGTCCGGCTCCGGCATCCCTCCTTGGTGCGCTGTCCCTCGTGCCGGCGGCTGAGCTGGGTCCGGCTGGGCCTGCATTTTCGGCCCGCGGGCTGACGACCCCCGCGGACCGGCGACCCCCGCGGGTATGCGGGGCCGGGGGCCGGGGTGTCAGGCCGACTCGGCTCGGGGTGGCGCGTCGGCGTCGGCCTCGGTGCCGTCGCCGGCCTCCCGCATCGTGCCCGTGCCGCGGCCACGGTTGCCGCGCCGCCGGCGCCGGCGGCGCGGCGACTCCTCGGCCTCGACGCCCGTCTCCGAGGCCAGGGCGGAGACGACGCGGGCGGTGTCGGTGTCCGTGTCGGTGAGCGGGGCGGTCCCGGTGAACTCGACCAGCCCGGTCTGCCCGGCACCGTCCACCACGGGTGCGCCGGCCTTCCGGCCGTCCTCGTCGACCGGGTCCGCCGGGTCCGCCGGGTCCGCGGCGATGGCCAGCCCCGCACCCGCGGCCGCCGCACCACCGCCGCGGGTGCGCCGACGGGCGCGAGTCCGGGTCGGCACCGCCGCCGGCTCGGAACGGTCCTGGTCACGCCCGGTCCGCGAGCCGCGGCGCCCGCCGCGACCGGACTGCCCGAGATCCTCGATGTCCTCGGCCGCGAGCCCGGCGCGGGTCCGCGCCGCGTGCGGCAGGGTGCCCTTCGCGCCCGCCGGGATGCCGAGCGCCTCGTACAGGTGGGGGGAGGTGGAATAGGTTTCCACCGGGCCATCGAACGGCAGGGCGAGCGCCTTGTTGACGAGCGTCCACCGCGGCAGGTCGTCCCAGTCGACGAAGGTGATGGCCACCCCGCTCTCGCCCGCCCGACCGGTGCGGCCGATGCGGTGCAGATAGACGTTCTCGTCTTCGGGGCACTGGTAGTTGACCACGTGGGTGACACCGTTGATGTCGATGCCCCGGGCGGCCACGTCGGTGGCGACCAGGACGTCGACCTTGCCGGAGCGGAAGGCGCGCAGCGCCTGCTCGCGCTGGCCCTGGCCCAGGTCGCCGTGCACCGCCGCGGCCGCGAAGCCGCGCTTGGCGAGGTCCTCGGCGACCTTGTCCGCGGTGCGCCTGGTCCGCACGAACACCATGGCGAGCCCCCGGCCGCCGGCCTGCAGGACCCGGGCCAGCACCTCCATCTTGTCCAGCGCGTGGGCGCGGAAGACGTGCTGACGGGTGGTCGGGACCGTGCGCCCCTCATCCGGCTGTTCCGCGCGGACGTGCACGGGCCGTTTCATGAACCGCCGGGCCAGGGAGATGACCGGGCCGGGCATGGTCGCGGNGAACAGCATCGTCTGCCGCTCGGTCGGCAGCTGCGACATGATGCGCTCGACGTCCGGCAGGAAGCCGAGGTCGAGCATCTCGTCGGCCTCGTCGAGCACCAGGGTGCCGACGCCGGCCAGGTCGAGCACGTGCTGGCGGGCGAGATCCAGCAGGCGGCCGGGCGTGCCGACGACGATGTCGNCCCCGGCGCGCAGCGCGGACAGCTGCGGCTCGTAGGCACGCCCGCCGTAGACGGACAGCACCCGCAGGCCACGGCGGGCGCCGGCGCGGGTGACGTCCGCGGTCACCTGGACGCACAGCTCACGGGTGGGCACCACGACGAGGGCCTGCGGACGGCCGTCGGCACCCTCCTTGGCCGCCAGCACCGTCTGCACCACCGGGACGCCGAACGCGAGGGTCTTGCCGGTGCCGGTGCGGGCCTGCCCGATGATGTCGTTGCGGGCCAGGGCGAGTGGAAGCGTCAACTCCTGGATGGGGAAAGCGTGCACGATGCCCGCTTCGGTCAGGGCCGAGACGGTCTCGGCGCGCACGCCGAGCTCCGCGAAGGTCGGTGCCGCCGGGGACCCGGGGGTGGAGGGGGTGGTTTGTGGCTCGTAGGGAGTCAGATCATCTGTGGGTACTTCAGCTGTGACGGACAGCGGGACGCTCCTGGTCTTCTCTGAGCGGTGTCTACGCTGAACCCGCTCGCGGTGAGCCGCGCGGCGCCCGCGACCCGAAAATCCATGTGCCCCGGTGCCCTCGATGGCAACTCTGGGTGCACAGGTGACGAGGCGACGCCTGCTACACGGCGGCCGAGGTGACATAACGACCCCTGGCTGCCCCCAGCATAGCCGGTGTAACCCCGGGTGGGGGCTCCTTGGCAGGAGTGTTTGCCGACAGCGACTGCGGCGGGTGTCAGAATCGCGCCTGTGGCACAGACGACACGGACCCCGACCGGCCCGGCGACACCCATCGCCATCACCGCCCCCGGTCAGGTAGGTGACTCTGACAATCGGGTGCCCCCGTCCCCGGATGCCGGACCCGCACCGACCGTGGACCAGGCGACCGTGGACCAGGCGACCGTGGATCTGCTGGGCCTGCTCGCCTACGGCGAGCTGACCGCCTTCGAGCGCATGGCCACCGACGCGCGGATGTCACCGACCGTTGCCGACAAGATCGCCCTGGCGAAGATGGCCGCCGCCGAGTTCGCCCATTTCCAGGCCATCAGCGACGAGCTGGACCGGCTCGGCGTCGACCGGGAGCTCGCGATGGCCCCGTTCATCGCGCCACTGACCGCCTTCCACAACTCGACCGCCCCGGCCGACTGGCTGGAGAGCCTCGTGAAGGCCTACGTGGGGGACAACATCGCGGCGGACTTCTATCGCGAGATCGCGGCGCGGCTTCCGTCACCGTCACGCGAACTGGTTCTGAAGGTGCTCGACGACACCGGGCACGCAGCCTTCGCGGTCGAGCGGGTGCGCGCGGCGATCAGCGCCAACCCGACGGTGGCCGGGCGGCTGGCGCTGTGGGCCCGTCGGCTCGTCGGTGAGGCGCTCACGCAGGCCCAGCGGGTCGGGGTCGATCGCGACGCGCTCACCGGGCTGTTGGTCGGGGTTGGCGACCTGGAGGCGCTGGCGGCGATCTTCAACCGCATCATGGCGGCGCATGGCCGGCGGATGGCGGCACTGGGCCTGTCCGCCTGATCCGGGCCCGCCGACCGGCGCGGCGACGCCGGTCGGCTCCCCGGCGGGCCGGCCGGCGGACCGCTGCCGGTGGTCGGCCGGGACCTAGACGGCGCCGAAGCCCACCCGTCGAGTCGTGGTCGCGGCGATCTCCACATAGGCCAGCGACGCGATCGGCATTATCACCTGCCGGCCCTTGTCGTCGACGAGGGTCAGCACCCCGTTGTCGGCCTTGACCGCCTCATTCACCAGCGCGGCGACAGCCTCCGGGGACTGGCTGCTCTCCAGCACCAGCTCCCGACTGACCTGCCGGACGCCGATCTTGACCTCCACCCGATGACCTCCGCCTTCGTCGGACCTACCGTCGGCGGACGAGCGCCGCCGATCTTGGATCACCGCCCACACTATGGCTTCCGGGACTTCTCCACCGCGGCAGGGGTGGCGTGTTCGCTCCGGGCACATCCGCTCACCCGGCAAACGCTTGCCCGATGCGCCCGTTACACCCGTTACACCCGATATGCCCGGCGCGCCCGTTACACCCGATGTGCCGGACGACGTCAGCCGGCGGGGGGGACCTCCTCGTGCGGCTCCGTGTTCGTGCGCGCGGCATCCCGGTGCTCCTGGCGGGGGTAGCCGCCGATGCCGCGCCAGGCCAGCTCCACCATCGACTCGATGGCCCGTTCCTTTTCCACGGTGGCACCGCGGACCAGCCACCAGCGCGACGCCGTCTCGGCCAGCCCAACCAGCCCGACCGCGAGCAGGTCGGCCTCGTCCTGGGGCAGCCCGGTGTCGGCGACGATCGTCGCGGCGATGGCCCGCACGCACTGGGCGAAGGCGGTCTCGATGCGCTGGCGGACCGCGGGCTCGTTGCGCAGGTCCGACTCCAGCACGAGCTGGTGTGCCCCAGAGGGGTCGTTGACGAAGTCGAAGTACGCTCGGATGGACCGGGCGATGCGCGCGTGGTTGTCCGAGGTGGAGGCGAGCGCGTCCTGGACGCTCGTCACCAGCTGGGTGGCGTGCTCGTCGAGCAGCGCGAGATAGAGCTCGAGCTTGCCGGGGAAGTGCTGGTACAGCACCGGTTTGCTGACGCCGGCCCGCTCGGCGATCTCGTCCATCGCCGCTGCGTGGTAGCCCTGGGCGACGAAGACCTCGCGGGCGGCTCCCAGAAGCTGGAAGCGGCGCGCGGTGCGGGGGAGCCGGGGAGCCCTGCCCGGTCGTGCGTCGGGCGGGGCTGGCTCGGCGGTCACCGGCGCACCTCCTGGCTGATGGCGCACCTCCTGGTTGATGCGGTCAACAGTACCCGCGGGGTCCGACCGGCCGGCGTTCGTCGAAACGAAACCAGCCGGCCTGCTCGTCGCTCGCGNGGGGTGGCGCTGGGTCGCTGGTGGTCGGGTCGTTGGTGGTCGGGTCGCTGGTGGTCGGGTCGTTGGTAGTCGGGTCGCTGGTGGTCGGGTCAGCGGTAGTCGTCGTCCTCGTCGGTCTCGACCACGATGCTCTGCTCGACGACGTCGTACTCGTCGGCCTCGACGGGTGGCGCCGAAGGTAGCCAGCGCGGCGCCGGGCCGGCCGGACGTATCTCCCGGGCCTGCTCGACGGCGTCGGCGTCGGGCGCCTCGATCGGAAGATCGGATGCCGGAAGGTCGGTGGGTGCTCCCATGGGGACGTCCTCCTGCGCTCATCGTTATGGCGACCCGCTGGGGCGGGCGCCGGAAATGGACGATCCGAACCTGTCCGGGGTCCGGATCGCGATGTGCCCGGAACGGGTGGCCCTCACGCGCCATCGGCCGGGCCGGCCTCGTCACGGACGTGGCGGTGGCGTCCGTCACTCATCCCACCCCCCGCTCCCGCGCCGTTCCCGGCTCCGTGTCCCGCTCGCACCAGGCTTCCCGTTCTGGGTACGTTCCGCCCTCCTGCACATATATCCCCCGCCGGTCGTCGGCGTTCTCCGGTGTGTCTCCAGGGCGGCTGGCGTCCTGGAGATCTTCACCTGTTGATAGGTTCAAGCTTTTCGCCTGTCTGGCTTACTCGTGGGCTTCCGGTGGGACACCATAGGGGTACGTGACGTGAGGGGCGAACATGCGTGCGACCTGGAAGGGCGTGATCTCCTTCGGCCTGGTGTCCATCCCGGTGAGGCTCTACTCGGCGACCCAGGAACGGGATGTCGCGTTTCACCAGGTTAGACGGTCGGATGGGTCCCGTATCCGATACCGGAGAGTGGCGGAGGCCGACGGGGACGAGGTCAACTACGCCGACATTGCCAAGGGCTACGAGCTGCCGGATGGGGAGACCGTCGTACTCACCGACGAGGACTTCGCGAATCTCCCGCTGTCCACCTCCCGGGCGATCGACGTGCTGGAGTTCGTCCCGTTGGAGCAGGTCGACCCGATCTACTTCGCGAAGAGCTACTACGTCGAGCCCGACCGCACCGGCGCCAAACCCTACGTTCTCCTTCGCGACGCGCTGGCCGCATCGGGCCGTGTCGCGTTGGTGAAGATAGCCCTGCGGCAACGCGAGCAGCTCGCGACGCTCCGGGTGCGCGGCGGCGTCTTCGTCCTGGAGACCATGGTCTGGCCGGACGAGGTGCGGCAACCGGACTTTCCGTTCCTTGAGGAGGACGTCGCGGTACGCCCGCAGGAGCTGTCGGTGGCTGCCTCGCTCATCCACACCCTGGCAGCCGACTTCGACCCCACCAGGTACACCGACAACTACCGTGAGGCCCTGCAGGCCGTGATCGATGCGAAGGTCGCCGGCCGCGAGGTTGTGGCTTCGCCGGGCGGGCCGGCCAGCGAGGCGGTCGGCGACCTCATGGCGGCGCTGCGCGCGAGCATAGCCGCCGCCCGCGCTGGACGGCCCGGCGAAGCGGCTGTGGCAGGTGGTGCGGCTGTGGCAGGTGGTGCGGCTGTGGCAGATGGTGACGCGGGGCCCGCGGCGGCCGGGGTCACCGACGAGGGGCCCGACGACAAGGCGTCCGACGACAAGGCGTCCGACGACAAGGCGTCCGACGGACGGCGGGGCGGCCGTACCTCCTCGGTCAAGGGTGCCTCGTCGGCCCCGGGTACGCGGTCGACCGCCCGGAAGACGCCGTCCTCGACGAGGAGCACCGCGAAGACGAACGCCGCCACGAAGACGCCGCCCGCGAAGACCTCCGCGGCCAAGGCCTCCGCGGCCAAGACCTCCGCGGCCAAGGCCACCTCCTCGAGGACGGCCCCGAAGACGGCCCCGAGGACGCCGACCTCGAAGACGCCCCCGACGCGGCGATCCGCCTGAGGAGCGGTTCCCCACGACCGACCTGAGGAGCGGTCCCGGCGCGGGAGCCGGGGGCAGGTGGTGGCGGGGGCCGGTGGATACCGGGCGGTCAGTGACGGAAGGCGGTCAACGACAGGGGCGGTCAGTGACGGAAGGCCTCCTTCGCCTTCTCCCCGGCGTTCTTGAGGTCGGCGACGCCGCGTTCTCCCCGGCCCTCCGCCTGCAGGTCCCGGTTCTCGGTGGCCTTGCCGGCCTGTTCCTTGGTCCGCCCGCGGAGCTCCTGCATCTTGTTCCTGACCTTGTCAGTGAAGGACACTGCACTCACTCCTCACTGTATGTGCGGTGGGTAGGAAGAGGTCTACCCGTGGCAGCCGCGGGAACACTCCGGGGGCGCCGTGCGCTGCACCAGAGGGCCGGCCGTCGCGATGTCCGACGTGTACCCGTGATGAGGGACCTCCCGGCGGATGGCCCAAATCCGGCGACGCCGCGTCGCGCTGTGGCATCGTCGAAGGACGACACCGAACGCGAGGAGCAAGCGTGNCCCTNCCNCCCCTGGTCGNCCCCGCCGAGGGGCTGACCGTCGACGAGATCCGCCGGTACTCTCGGCATCTGATCATTCCGGATGTCGCCATGGACGGCCAGAAGCGGCTGAAGAACGCCAGGGTGCTGGCGGTCGGTGCCGGTGGCCTCGGCTCGCCGACGCTGATGTACCTGGCCGCCGCCGGCGTCGGGACGCTAGGCATCGTCGAGTTCGACACCGTTGACGAGTCGAACCTGCAGCGTCAGATCATCCACGGCCAGTCCGACGTCGGCCGCTCGAAGGCGGAGTCGGCCCGTGACTCGGTTCGCAACATCAACCCGTACGTGAACGTCGTCCTGCACGAGACCCGGCTGGACGCCTCCAACGTCATGGAGATCTTCAGCGGGTACGACCTCATCGTCGACGGCACGGACAACTTCGCCACCCGTTACCTGGTCAACGACGCCGCGGTGCTGCTCGGCAAGCCCTACGTCTGGGGTTCGATCTACCGCTTCGACGGTCAGGCCAGCGTCTTCTGGGCCGAGCACGGACCGTGCTACCGCTGCCTCTACCCGGAGCCGCCTCCTCCCGGCATGGTCCCCTCCTGCGCCGAGGGCGGGGTGCTGGGTGTGCTGTGCGCCTCCATCGCCTCCATCCAGACCACCGAGGCCATCAAGGTGCTGACCGGGGTCGGTGATCCGCTGGTCGGTCGGCTGATGGTGTATGACGCCCTGGAGATGACCTATCGGTCGATCAAGGTCCGCAAGGACCCGGAGTGCCCGTTGTGCGGGAAGAACCCGACGATCACCGAGCTGATCGACTACGAGGCGTTCTGCGGGGCGGTCTCGGAGGAGGCGCAGTTGGCCGCCGCCGGCTCGACGATCACCGCGGGCGAGCTCAAGAGCTGGCTGGATGCCGGCGAGCCGATCGAGCTCGTCGACGTCCGTGAGCCGGCCGAGTGGGAGATCGTCCGGATCCCCGGCGCGCGCCTGATCCCCAAGGGGGACCTGCCCGCGCATCTCTCCGAACTGCCGCAGCACCGTCGGGTGGTCGTCTACTGCAAGTCCGGGGTGCGCTCGGCCGACGCGCTCGCCACGCTGAAGGGCGCCGGCTTCTCCTCTGCCGTGCACGTCCAGGGTGGCGTGACCGCGTGGGCGATCCAGGTCGACAAGTCGCTGCCGGTCTACTGAGCCCGGATGAGCCACGGAGCCCGGACGAGTCCCACGGAGCCTGGATGAGCCCCAGGCCGCGGGCCCGGCGTGATGCGCCGCCGGCGAGCGTCTCCGCCGGGCTCGGTACCCGGATCTCGCTCGGCGGCGCGCCGGGTCCGCACGCCCTTGAGGTGCTGGATGCGGTGGCGCGCATCCCGCCGGGCAGGGTGATGACCTATGGCGACGTGGCCGAGTACGTCGGCGCCGGGTCGGGGCGCACGGTTGGAGCCGTGCTGTCCCGATTCGGCGACGAGGTGCCCTGGCACCGGGTGATCCGGGCGACCGGGGAACCGAACCCGGCCGCACCGGTCGAGGCCCTGCGCCGGCTCGTCGCCGACCGGACGCCGCTGCGCCCCGGAGGCGACCAGGTCGATCTCGCCGCGGCCCGGTGGGACGGTTCTCCGGCCTGACCGCCGCGGGCCCGGTCAGCGGGCGGCCATGCCGCCGTCGGCCAGATAGACGCTGCCCGTGACCAGGGAGGCCCGGTCGGACAGCAGGAAGACGACGACCTCGGCCACCTCGTCGACCGTGCCCAGCCGGTTGATCGGCGAGAACAGCGCGGCTCCGCGCCGCGGCCGGCCGTCGACATGCAGCAGCGGGGTGTCCACGAAGCCCGGCGCCACCGCGTTCACTCGGATGCCGCGGGTGGCGTAGTCCAGGGCGGCCGTCTTGGTCAGCCCGATGACCCCGTGCTTCGCGGCGACGTAGGGCGCCGACCCGGCGAACCCGACCACCCCGAGCACCGAGGCCATGTTGACGATCGAGCCTCCGTCGCCGCGCAGCATCGCCGTGATCTCGGCCCGCATGCTGTAGAAGACGCCGGAGAGGTTGACGTCCAGCACCCGCTGCCAGTCCTGCGCCGGGGTGGTCTCCACCGGCTCGCGCCCCGCGCTCACTCCCGCGTTGTTCACCGCCAGGTCCAGCCGTCCGAAGGTGCCGACGGTGACCTGGACGGCGCGTTCGAGCGAATCGGGATCGGTGACGTCCGCCTCCAGAGCGAGCGCCTCCCCGCCACCGTCCTCGATCGTCGCCACCACCTCCTTGACAGTGTGCGCGTCGAGGTCGGTGGCGACGACCCGGGCGCCCGCCCTCGCCAGTCGGCGGGCGCAGGCGGCACCGATGCCGGATCCCGCTCCGGTCAGGAGCGCGACCTTGTCGCTGCACTCGGTCATGACTAAGGACACTGCCACGTCCTGACGCGCACGCGTGAGAGGCCCCCCGAGTGTCCCGGTCGTCGAGTGTCCCGGTCGTCGCCACACCGCGGTCCCATCGCTGCCGCGCTACGGACGCTGCCGCGCTACGGACGCCGACCCGCCGCGGAGCCGGCGGGTTGGCTGGGTTGTCGGACCCACGTGATGTGCTTTGCCCGTGGTCGTCCTTCCTGCCCCCGCCCCCACCGCCCCGCGCCCCGGCTACCGGCTGATCGCCGCCCCGGTCGCGCCGCCGCGTCCGCTCGTCCTGGATGCGGCGCAGCGCGCGGTGGTCGAGCACGGCGTCGGGCCGCTGCTGGTGCTCGCCGGGCCCGGCACCGGGAAGACGGCCACGCTCGTCGAGGCGGTCGCCGCGCGGATCGAAGCCGGGACGGATCCGCGGTCGATCCTGGTCCTCACCTTCAGCCGGCGAGCCGCCGGAGAGCTGCGGGAGCGGATCACCGCACGGCTCGGTGCCGAGGGCGGGGCCGGCGGAGGTCCCGGGGCGTGGACGTTCCACGCCTGGTGCCTGGCGCTGCTGCGCGCGCACGAGCGGCCGGCCCCGCCGGGCGGGCTCCGGCTGCTGTCCGGCCCGGAGCAGGACAGTCGGCTGCGCGATCTCATCGAGGGTTCCCGCGAGGACGGCCGGCCGGTCTGGCCCGAGCCGCTTGTGGGTTGCCTGCGCACCCGCGGTTTCACCGAGGAGGTGCGGGCGCTGCTGGCCCGGGCCCGCGAGGTCGGGCTCGAACCGGTCGCGCTGGCGCAGCTCGCTCGGCGTACCGGCCGCCCGGACTGGGCCGCCCTCGCCGAGTTCTACGAGATGTACCTCGACGTGTTCGGATTCGAGGGGGCGGTCGACTACACCGATCTCGTCCACCGGGCCGTGGTCGTCGCCGAGAGTGCCGAGGGGGGCGCCTGGCTGCGTGGGCGCTACCGGCACGTCTTCGTTGACGAGTACCAGGACACCGATCCGGCTCAGGAACGCCTGCTGGAGGCGGTGGCCGGTGGTGGTGGCAACCTCGTCGTGCTGGGCGACCCGGACCAGTCGATCTATGCCTTCCGGGGGGCCGAGGTCGCCGGCCTGCTGGGCTTCCCGGCCCGGTTCCCCCGCCTCGACGGCGAGCCGGCGCCGATCGTCGCGCTGCGGCGCTGTCGGCGGATGGCCCCGGCCCCGCTGGCGGCGAGCCGGCACGTGGCCCGGCGGATCCCGGCCGCCGGGCTTCCGGTGGCCGCGATCCGGGCACACCGCGACCTCGTCGGGCGCGCCGACGCCGGGGCAGGCCAGGTGCAGGCCCGCACGTTTCCGGGCACCGGCGCGGAGGCCGAGTCGGTGGCCGACCTGCTCCGTCGCGAACATCTGGAGAACGGCGTCGCCTGGGACGCGATGGCGGTCCTGGTCCGCACGGCCGAGCGGATCGGCCGGTTGCGCCGCGTGCTGGCCGCCGCCGGCGTTCCGGTCAGCGCCGACGGTGACGACCTGCCGGTCGCCCAGGAGCCGGCCGCCGCCCTGCTCCTGCTGGCGCTGCGCTGCGCGGAGGATCCGGCCGGGGCGCTCACCGTCGACGCGGCGCGCACCCTGCTCACCTCGCCGCTCGGTGGAGCGGACCCGGCCGGGCTGCGGGCGCTGGGCCGGGCTCTGCGCACCTTCGAGCGCGACGCGGGGTCCGAGCATCCGGCGCCGTCGGCGGAGCTGTTGCGGGCGGCGGTCGCCGAGCCCGACCACTGGCTGGCGACGATCCCCGACGACCTGGCCGGTCCGGTCCGGCGGGTCGGCGGTCTGCTGCGGACGGCCGGTCAGGCGTTGCGGGACTCCTCGGGCGCCCCGCAGGACGCGCTGTGGGCGCTGTGGTCGGCGAGCGAGTGGCCGGCGCGGCTGCGACATGCCTCGGCGGCCGGGGGCGCCGCCGGGCGCGCGGCCGACCGTGACCTCGACGCCGTCGTGGCGCTCTTCGATGCCGTCACCCGGCTGGGCCAGCGGCGTGGGCCGGGCGGTGGCGTCGCGTCCCTGGTCGCGGAGCTCACCCGCCAGCAGATCGCCGGGGACGTCCTCAAGCCGGCCGGGGAGTCCGTGCGCCGCCGCGGGGTGCGGCTGCTGACCGCCCATCGCGCCAAGGGGCTCGAATGGGAGGTCGTCGTCGTCTGCGGAGTGCAGGACGGCACCTGGCCCGACCTGCGGGAGCGGCATTCGCTGCTCGGTGCGGAGCAGCTCGACGCGCCGTCCCGGGGCGGGTTGCGCCCGCCGCTGACCCGCCAGGACCTGCTCGCCGATGAACGTCGGCTGTTCTACGTCGCCCTGACCAGGGCGCGGCGCCGGCTGGTCGTCACCGCGGTGAACAGCCCCGAGGACGACGGCAGCCTGCCGAGCCGCTTCCTTGAGGAACTGGGTGTAGCGGTGGAGCACGTGCCCGGTCGCCCAGCCCGGCCGCTCACCCTGGTCGGCCTGGTCGCGACCCTGCGCCGGCTGGCGACGGAACCGGACTCAAGCCCGGTGATGCGCTCCGCCGCGCAGGCCCGCCTCGCCGCGCTCGCCGCCGCACGGGACCAGGCGGGCCGGCCCCTGGTGCCGGCCGCGCACCCGGACACCTGGTGGGGGCTGCTCGACCCCACCACGTCGGATGTTCCTGTTGTCCCGGTGGCCGGGCCGATCCGGCTGTCCGGCTCGTCGCTGTCGAGCATCGGCGCCTGTTCCCTGCGGTGGTTCCTAGAGCACGAGGCGTACGCGGTCACCCCGGCCTCGACCGCGCAGGGATTCGGCAAGGTGGTGCACGCCCTGGCGGACGAGGTCACGACCGGGCGGACCCCGGCCGACCTCGCCGCGCTCGACGCCCGGCTGGACACGGTGTGGCGGCAGTTGGACTTCGACGCCCGCTGGCGCTCCGATCAGGAGCGCGCGGCCGCCCGCGAGGCGCTCGCCCGCTTCCTGGACTGGCACGCCGCCGAGCGCGGTCGGCGCGTGATCGACGCGGAGGTCAGGTTCTCCTGCGACCTACGGGTCGCCGGGCGGGACGTCCAGCTGCGCGGATTCATCGACCGGCTCGAACTGGACGAGGCCGGCCGGGTCCACGTCATAGACTTCAAGACCGGTCGGACCGCGGTCGCTCCCGCCGAGCTCGCCACCCACCCCCAGTTGGGCAGCTATCAGCTCGCCGTGCGGGCCGGCGCGCTCGACGATGTGCTCGCGGCCGCGGCGCCGGATCAGCCCGGGGCGGATCAGCCCCGGGCGGTGCCCGGCGGGGCGGAGCTCGTGCAGCTCCGGCGGGATGCCGGCGCTGCGGCGGCCGGTCCGCGGCTGCCGGGGGAGCGGCCTGGCCCGCCGGAGGTCCAGGCCCAGAGCGCGCTGCCTCCCCACGGCGCGACCTGGATGGACGAGGTGCTCGACGCGGCGGTGCGCACCATCGACGCCGAGGCGTTCCGGCCGACGCCCGGCGACCACTGCACGCTGTGCACCTTCCAGACGAGCTGCCCCGCGCGGCCCGAGGGACGTCAGGTGGTCGAGTGAACCCGCGGGTGGAGCAGCCGGGCGCGGGCGTCCACGTGACGATTCCCCGCCAGCCGTTCCTGCCCGGTTTCGACGGCGACGTCGACGGTGACCCGGCGGGCGGCGTCGCCGGTCCCCGGCTCGACCCGGACGACCTGCGCGACCTGCTGGAGGTCCCGTATACCGACGAGCAGATCGCCGCGGCCACCGCTCCGCTCGAACCGGGGGTCATCATCGCGGGTGCGGGATCCGGCAAGACCTCGGTGATGGCCGCGCGGGTGGTCTGGCTCGTCGCCACCGGGCAGGTGCGGCCCGACCAGGTGCTCGGACTGACCTTTACGACGAAGGCGGCG
This sequence comes from Frankia sp. Allo2, assembly GCF_000733325.1. Classification (NCBI taxonomy): domain Bacteria; kingdom Bacillati; phylum Actinomycetota; class Actinomycetes; order Frankiales; family Frankiaceae; genus Frankia; species Frankia sp. Allo2. The sequence goes on along the minus strand of NZ_JPHT01000003.1, from coordinate 93,064 downwards.
GCGGAGCTGTCCGGCCGGGTGCGGCTGGCGTTGCGCAAGGCGTCGGCTGGGGCGGGCCCGGGNGGACCGGCCGCGGACGGCGAGGTGGACGGGGAGCCGACCGTCGCCACCTACCATGCCTTCGCCGGGCGGCTGGTCGTCGACAACGCCCTGCGGCTGGGGCTGGAGCCGGACCTCCAGCTGATCTCCGGCGCGGCCCGCTACCAGCTCGCCGCCCGGGTCGCCCGCTCCCACGGCGGGAAGGTGGAGGCGCTGACACGTTCGCTGGGCGCGCTCGTCGGCGAGCTCGTCGCGCTGGACGCCGAGATGAGCGAGCACCTGGTCGATCCGGCGGACCTCGTCGCGTTCGACGGCGCGCTGCTCGCCGAGATCGACGCGGCGCTGCGGCGTGCCGAGCAGCGGCGGGGCACCCGGGGCGTCCGCCGGGAGCTACGCCGGTGCGCGGCCGCCGCCCGGGGGCGCCGGGAGCTGGCCGCCCTGGTGGCGGAGTACCGGGCGGCCCGGCGGGAACGCGACGTCCTGGACTTTGGTGACCAGGTCACCTGTGCCGCGAGGCTCGCCGAGACCATGCCGGAGGTCGGTCGGGCCGAGCGGGCGCGGGCCGCTGTCGTCCTGCTCGACGAGTACCAGGACACCTCGGTGGCCCAGCGGCGGATGCTCACCGGCCTGTTCGGCGGCGGGCATCCGGTCACCGCCGTCGGCGACCCCTGCCAGGCGATCTACGGCTGGCGCGGGGCGTCGGTGGCGAACCTCGACCACTTCCCCACGCACTTCCCCGGGGCCGACGGCACGCCCGCGGCCGTCTACGAACTGTCGGTGAACCAGCGCAGCGGCGGCCGGCTGCTCCGCCTCGCCAACACCGTCGCCGCACAGCTGCGGGCCCGTCACCGCGTCGTCGAGCTCCGCCCGCGACCCGACGTGGCTGACCAGGGCGAGGCGGTGGTCGCGTTGCACGTCAGCTGGGCCGACGAGGTGGCCTGGATCGCCGGCCAGCTCCGCCGGGTGGTCGACGCCGGCACCGCTCCCGGCGACATCGCCGTGCTGGTCCGGGCCCGTGGCGACATCCCCGCGCTGTTTACCGCGATGCAGGCGGCCGGGCTGCCCGTCGAGGTCGTCGGGCTGACCGGGCTGCTCATCGTCCCGGAGGTCGCCGAGATCGTGGCCATGCTGGAGGTGCTCGACTCGCCGACGGCGAACGCCGCGCTCGTCCGGCTGCTCACGGGGCCGCGGGTGCGGCTCGGCCCCCGGGATCTCGCCGCGCTCGGCCGCCACGCGCGTGAGGCGGCGCGGGTCCCGGACCCGGTCGGCGATCCGGACCTGCCGGGACGGTCCGATCCACTTGCCGAGGCGGTCGCCGACGTCGACCCCGCCGACGTCGTCGCCCTGTCGGACGTCCTCGACGACCCCGGGCCGCAGATGTCCGCGCCGGGGCGCGCCCGGGTGCGTCGGCTTGCCGCCGAGATCGCCGCGCTGCGTGGGCACGTCGGCGAGGGCCTGCTCGACCTGCTGCACCGGGTGGTCGCGACGATCGGGCTGGACGTGGAGCTCACGGCGACCGAGGTGGCGGTGCGGGCCCGGCGCCAGGAGAACGTCGCGGCCTTCCTGGATGTGGCCGCGGGCTTCACCGATCCCGACGGCACGAACTCCCTGCCCGCGTTCCTCGGATTCCTCCGGGCGGCGCGGGAGCACGAGCGGGGTCTCGACGTCGCCGGCCCGTCCGGGGCCGACGCGATCGCCCTGATGACGATGCATCGCTCCAAGGGCCTGGAATGGGAGGTCGTCGCCGTCCCGAACCTGACCAGCAAGGTGTTCCCTGACCTGACCGTGCGCGACCAGTGGACCACCTCGCCGGGCGTGCTGCCGATCCCGCTGCGCGGCGATGCCGACGATCTGCCGGCGTTCACGGTCTGCGCCGAGAAGGCCGCCCTGGACGCCTTCCGGGCCGATGCCCGTCAGTACGCCGAGCGGGAGGAACGCCGGCTCGCCTACGTTGCGGTCACCCGGGCGAAGTCGCTGCTGTTCGCGAGCGGGCACTGGTGGGGGCCCACCCAGAAGACCCCACGCGGTGCCTCGGTGTTCCTCGACGAGCTCGCCGAGCACGCCCGCACCGGCGGTGGGCTGGTCGACGTCTGGGCGCCGGAGCCGGCGGAGCGTACCAACCCGGCGCTGGCGACGCCGGAACGGTTCGCCTGGCCGATCCCCTACGAGCCGGAGCCGTACGCCCGGCGCCTCGCCGCGGCCGAGGGGGTCATGGCGCGGCTGGCCGCGTTGAGCGTACCGGGGGCGTCGGCGGAACCGGCCGGGGAACCGTTCGTCGACGGTCCGGCCGGGATGACGGCGGCCGAGCGCGTCCTGCTCGCCGAGCTCGACCGGGAGGCCCGGCTGCTGCTCGCCGAGGAACGCGCGGCACGCCTCGCGCGGACCGATGTCGCCCTGCCGGCGAGCCTCACCGCGTCCCAGATCGTCCGGCTGCGCGCGGACCCGGAGGCGTTCGCCCGTGAGCTGGTCCGGCCGCTGCCGCGCCGTCCAGTGGCCGCGGCCCGTCGCGGCACCCGGTTCCACGCCTGGGTTGAGGAGATTTTCGACTACCGTGCACTGATCGACACCGAGGATCTGCCCGGCGCGGCCGACGCGGAGCTCACCGACGACGATCTGCGCTCGCTGCAGCAGGCGTTTCTGCGTACCGCGTACGGTGCCCGGCGGCCATTCGCGATCGAGGCACCCTTCGAGCTCCGCCTCGCCGGGCGGATCGTGCGCGGTCGCATCGACGCTGTCTACGACCTCGGCGGCGGTCGATGGGAGGTGGTCGATTGGAAGACCGGCCGGTCCGATGCCGACGATCTTCAGCTCGGGATCTACCGGCTGGCCTGGGCCCGCCTGCGGGGCGTCGACCCGAGTGCGGTCGACGCCGCCTTCCTGTACGTGCGTACCGGCGCCGTTGTCCGGCCCCCGACGTTGTCCGAGGAGGAGCTCGCCGACCTGCTCGCGAGTCCGAGCACCGGGCCCGCCGCGGGTCAGGCCCGCGGGTCGGCGAGGTCGACGGACAGCGCCAGGTGATCCGAGATGGGCACGCGGCGGGCCTGCACGGCGATGATCCTGCCTACCGGCCCGCGGGCCAGCACATGGTCGAGCTGCACCCGCGGGGAGTGCGCGGGGTAGGTGGGCGTCACCGCCAACCGGCGCCAGCGGGTGAGCGCGGCCGGTAGCCGGCCGGGCAGGTTCAGATCGCCCAGCAGGACCAGCGGCCCCGGGACGTCCGCGAGCCGGCGGGCCAGCCGGCGCAGCTGCACGGCGTTCCACCCCGGCACGAACGACAGATGGGTGTTGACCACCGTCAGCGGGCCCCCGGCCGACTCCNCCCGCGCGGCGATCGCGGCCCGCGGCTCGTCGTCGAGCATGATCAGNCGNCCCCGCCTGTCCGGACCCCCCGGTATCGCGATCGGGGACCGCACCGGCGCCCGGCCGAGGTCGATCACTCGCCACTCACGGACGGGCAGCCGGCTGATCAGAGCGATGCCGTACGCCGGCTCGTCGTCCCGGCGCTGCCCGTCAGCCGGCCGCCAGCCCACGCCGGGCGTGCCGAAGACGGTGGGGACGAACCGCCAGTCGTCGTCGCCGGCTCCGATCATCGCCGCCGCCTCCGCGGCGAGGTCCAGCCCACCCGATCGTGGCTGGTCGAGATCGACCTCCTGGAGCCCGAGGACGTCCNCGCCGAGAGCGGAGACGGCCGCGGCGAAGCGGGCGGGCTCGACCGTCCCATCCGTGAGCGACAGGCCGTGCATGATGTTGAAGGAGCCCAGCCGCACGCCTGGACCGTATCGGATGCGGGGTCCGTCACGGCCCGAGTGGCCGACCCCGCACCGCCGCGGGACGGCGGGAGCCCGGGCCCCGGCCCTCGTCCGTGTCCTCGCGGACCGCGGCGCTCACCGGGTCGGTGGCCACGTCCTCGGCGCCCCCGGCGCGCAGCACCAGTTCGAGATCGAAGCGGGTGTCAGGGTCCTCCAGACATGGTCCGAACAGCTCGCGAAGCTGGTTGACCCGGTAGCGGACGGTCTGCGGATGGATGTGCAACCGCTCGGCGATCAGCCCGCGCTGCCCCCGCAGGGTCAGCCAGTGCAGGAGGGTCTCGGCCAGCCGTTCCCTGGTCCGGTCGGGCAGCCCGTCAAGGGGGGCGAGCCGGCGGGACGCGAGGTCGGTGATGAGCCCGGGGTCGCTGGCCAGCAGCAGGGCGCTGAGATGTTCGTCGGTGAACAGGGGGTCGGCCGCGGCGATACCGCGAAGCCGCCCGGCGCTGCGGGCATCGCAGGCGAACCTCGCCCGCGCCGCGCTCGCCGCCGCCTGACCCCACGGCACGGCCGGTCCCACCACCGCGGCGAGCCCGGCGAGCTGTTTCGCCAGTGCCGCCCGGGTGGCCGCCCGCTCGGTTGAGCCGACGAACACCCAGATGTCTGCCCCCTGCACGGCGCGGGGGCAGCCCGAGGGCAACCGGGAGGGGAGCGAGCCTGCCCAGGGGTCGGCCTCGTGGTCGGCCTCGTGGTCGGCCTCGTGGTCGGCTTCGCCGTCAGCCGGGTGGGTAGCCGCGGAGCCGGTCGGGGCGGGGACGAGCACGGCGGCCAGCCGGCCGGGCAGCCGCACGTTGCCGGAACGGGCGACCTGCGCGATCGCCCCGCCGGCCGCGCCGGACAGCAGCATCTCGCCCAGCCGGTCCCACAGCCGCTCCAGTTCACCGGCCGCGGTGTACTGCTCGGAGGCGTAGCCCTCGGCGGAGGCCGCGGAGATGCCGTCGATGTAGGCGAACATCATCTCGGCGAGGGACACCAGCGCCGGGCCGTCCAGCCCGCCGCGGCGGGCCGCCGCCTCCCCGAGGCGCCGCCAGGAGACGCGGGCGCCCACCCGGTAGGCGCTCAGCAGGTTGTCCAACGACCGTCCCGCGTACACCTCGCCGCGGCCGAGACGGACATAAACCTCCCGGCTGGCGGCGAGGTCGACAGTGCAGTGGGGACCGGCCTCGACCAGGCTGAGGAAGCGGAACAACGCCTCGTCGACTCCGCGGCGCACCCCATGGCCGAACTTGCCCTCCNGCGGGCGCGCGTAGGCGGGAACCTCCCGGGCGATCGCGGCGATAATCTCTTCACCCAGAGCGTCGAACTCGGCAGCGAGGATCTCGCTCAGCCCGGCTGGAAACTGTCCCATGAGGACAGTTTGCCGCCCGACCGTCGCAATCTCCCGCACCTCGTCGTCTGGGCGGGGCCGCCCGTGGTCGTCGCCGACGGCCGGCGGAATCGGTCCCGGGCGGGTCGGGGCACGGCCTCCCGTGGCCATGACTTGGGATGGGCGTCCTCTTCGCCACCGGCGCGGCCCGCCGGGCAGTAGCGTTGGCAACTGTGTCCCCGCCTAGAGAACCCGGCCCGGCCGCGTCCACCGCGGTGAAGTCGGCCCTGCCGGCATCCTCCTATCCGATCGAGCGGACCCGGCTCGGTAACGGCCTGCGCGTGCTGCTCGCCCCCGACCACACCGCGCCGGTGGTGGCCGTCTCGGTGCACTACGACGTCGGGTTTCGATCCGAGCCCGAGGGCCGTACCGGATTCGCTCACCTGTTCGAGCACCTGATGTTCCAGGGCAGCGAGAACGTCGGTAAGGCCGAGCATCCGAAGCACGTCCAGGCCGCCGGCGGAATCTTCAACGGATCGACGCACCCGGACTACACGGACTATTTCGAGCTGCTCCCGGCCGGGGCGCTCGAACTGGCCCTGTTCCTGGAGGCGGACCGGATGCGGGCGCCGAAGATCACCCGCCAGAACCTGGACAACCAGATCGCCGTGGTGCAGGAGGAGATCCGGGTCAACGTCCTGAACCGCCCCTACGGGGGATTTCCCTGGATCAAGCTGCCGCCGGTCGCGTTCGACACCTTTCCGAACGCCCACAACGGCTACGGGGATTTCTCCGAGCTCGAGGCCGCGAGCTTGGACGACGCCGAGGACTTCTTCGACAAGTACTACGCACCGGGCAACGCCGTGCTGACCATCGTCGGCGACATCGACCCGGAGGAGACGCTCACCTTCGTCCACCGGTACTTCGGTGACATCCCCGCCCGCTCGGTGCCGACGCGGGTGAGTTTCGCCGAGCCGGTGCCGAGTACCGAGCGCCGGGCGGTGCTGACCGACCCGCTCGCGCCGCGCGCCGCCCTGGCGGTCGGCTACCGGGTGCCCGACCCGATCGGAGACCTGTCCACCTACCTGTCCTACTACCTGCTCACCGAGATCCTCAGCGACGGCGACGCCAGCCGGCTCGAACGCCGCCTGGTGCAGAAGGATCGCTCGGTCATCGGTGTGAGCACCTACCTTGGCACCTTCGGGGATCCGTTCGAGCAGCGTGACCCGCTGCTGCTGACCCTGGAGGCCCGCCAGTCCGAGGACGCGAGCGCGGACGCCGTCCTCGCCGCCGTCGACGAGGAACTGGCGCGGCTGGCGGGCGAGGGCCTNGCGGACGGCGAGCTGGAGCGGGTGCAGGCGCGGGTGGCGTCCTCGCTGCTGCGTGAGTCCGACGACGCGCTGGGACGGGCACTCGCCATGGCCGTGCATGAGCTGCAACGGGGACGTCCCGAGTTGGTGAACGAACTGCCCGCGGAACTGTCCGCGGTGACCGGGCAGGCCGTCGCCGCGGCCGCCCGGACGCTTCTCGACCAGGGCCGCTCGGTCCTGGAGCTGCGTGCCGGCGCCGCCTCATGAGCGGCAGCGCGCTGAGCTCGACGACCACCCGGGCGGCGGTCATCCCGGCCGTGCGCCCGACCGTCCCGGCGGAGTTGCCGGCCGTCACCGACCACACTCTCGACAACGGTCTGCGGGTGCTGGTGGTGGAGCGGGCCAGTGTGCCCCTGGTCGAGGTGCGGCTGCGGATCCCCTTCGCCGGCGTCGGCGCCGTGCACCAGGCCCGGGCCGAGGTGCTCGCGGAGACGCTGTTCACCGGATCACACCGCTTCGACCGGGTGGGCCTGGCCACCGAGGTCCAGCGCCTGGGCGGATCGTTGTCGACGGGGGTTGACGCCGACCGGCTGGCCATCGTCGGTTCCGCCCTTGCGGTGAACCTCGAACCCTTGTTGGGAATCATGGCCGAGGTGCTCCTCAGCGCCACCTACCCGGACGACGAGGTCACCGGCGAACGCGACCGGATCGTCGAGGACACGGCGATCGCCTGTAGCCAGCCCGCGGTCATCGCCCGGGAGGCGCTGCTCGGCCGGCTCTTCGGTGACCACCCCTACGCCACCGGCATCGCCGAGCCGGAGACCGTCGGACAGGTCGGCCCCGAGGACGTACGGGCCCTGCACGCCGAACTGATCTCCCCGGCCGGCGCGATCCTCACCCTGGTCGGGGACGTGCCGGCGCCGCGTGCTCTCGCGGCGGTCTCCGCCGCGCTCGGCGGTTGGACGGGCGGGCCCGCGCGGACCGTCCCGCCGGTCCCAGCCCTCACCACCGGCCCGATCGTCATCGTCGACCGTCCGGGTGCCGTGCAGACCAACATCAGGCTGGGCGGACCGGCCCTGGGCCGTTCCGCGGCCGGATACCCGGCGCAGCGGCTGGCGAGCACCATCTTCGGTGGTTACTTCAGTTCCCGGCTGGTCAACAACATCCGCGAGGACAAGGGCTACACCTACTCCCCGCGCAGCTCGATCGATCACTACCAGGCAGGGTCACGGTTCACCGTCGCAGCGGACGTCGCCACCGAGGTGACCGGGCCCGCGTTGCTGGAGATCTTCTACGAGCTNGGGCGGANGGCGNTTCTNCCGCCCAGNGAGGAGGAGCTCGACGCCGCCCGCCAATACGCCGTTGGCACGTTGGCACTGGGCAGCGCGACCGCCGCCGGTCTCGCCTCGACGCTGTCGGCGCTGGCCGGGGCCGGGATCGGGGTCGAGTACCTGCGTGATCACCCGCGCGCCCTCGCCGAGGTCGGCGTGGGCGACATCCAGGCGGTGTCCGCGGACCTGCTTGCCCCGGCAAAGCTGATCACGGTGCTCGTCGGGGACGCGGCCAGGATTTCCGCGACCGTGGGGGCACTGGGCATCGTCGCGACCTGAGCACCGGGCCCGTCCCGCTCCCGGGGGTCCCGCTCCCGGGGGTCCCGCTCCCGGGGGTCCCGCTCCCGGCGGGGCGTGCTCAGCGCCTGGTGGAGGTGGGACGCGGGGGCGCGGGGCGGGGCGCGCCGCCGCCGGGGCCCGGTGCCGGTGGTCCACCGCCCGGTGGATTGCCGCCCCGCCCACCGAGCTCGCCCGGTAGCACGGCGCGTGGGTCGCCAACCGAATCGACCACCTGCCGAGCCAGATCGTGCACCCTGCGTCCCATTCCGCGAGCGGTGCGCCGCAGCCGCTCGAAGGCCTCCCGCGGGCGGATGTGGTTACGTTCGGCGAGGACCCCGATGGCCTGTTCCACGATTACGCGGGAGGCCAGCGCGTGTTCCAGCTGGACGACGGACAGCCGGAGCTGCTCGACCTCGCTCAGGTCACGATCGGGGCGGCGGGGTCGGCCGGGCGGGGCGAGATCCTCGGCCAGCAGATCGGCGAGCACCATTGCCGAGAGGAGGTCGCCGACCGGCCGGATCTCGGCTCCGGGGCCCTCCACGACCCACCCGGCGGGAGTACGTCGAAGGCGCATGTCCGAGGGGGTCNGGNGGGGGCCGGTTCCCGCCCCGGTTCCGCCCGCCGCGGACGGCGGTCCGGGCCGGTCCGGCCCGGCCCGGCCCGGCGGTCCGGGCCGGGCCGCCCGCGCGATGGTCTGCGGGGTGGGTATCCGCCCCGGTGGGCGCGGGGTCGCCGGTGGGCCCGGCGGGGGCGGGCCGCCGGGCGGGCGGGGACCGTTCGCGGAGACCGTCGGCGGGCTCGGCGCGGGAACGTCCCCGGTGACCGCGAGTGCATCGGCTACCCCGCGCAGCAGGGCCAGGATGTCGGCCGATACGATCACCTTGCTACGGTCCAGGCCGACGAGGAGGCCCACCAGCCGACCGTCCGTGCGGACCACCGGCATCGTGACATGGCTGCGTATCCCGAGCTGGCGGTATTCGGCCGTGTCGGATCCGGCGTGCGTCGGGTCAAGACCGGACGCCGTGGCGGGCGTGCCGTCGAGCACGCGGGCGACCAGGCTGTCCCCCCGGGGATAGTGCGTTCCCTCGTCGAGACCAGGGGAGGGACCTGTTACCCGGAGATAGCTCGCGGTCGTCGTCGATACCACGACGAAACAGGCCGTCTCCATCCGGTGAAGGGCACTGGCGGCCCGCAGCGCGGCATCGACGGTGCTCCACGCCTGTTCTGAAGGTGCTGACGACACAGGCCGAACTCTCCCACAAACTTCACGGGCAGTAACGGACACCGTCCCACGAGCCGGCCGCGTGTGCAGTGGGAAGGTAAGAACTCCCGAGATGTCGTTGCTCTACGTATCCGTTATGCGGCAGAAGTGGCCTTCTCTGTGACTTGGCGAAGGCTCGGGTTCGTCATCACAGTGCCATCGGGAAAGAGCACGGTCGGCACGGTCGCGTTCCCGTTGTTCGCATCGCGGACACGTTGCTCTGCTGTCGGGTCCTGCTCGATATCAACGGTCGTGTACTCGATGCCGGCATGGTCGAGTTGGCGCTTCAGCCGAACACAGTAGCCACACCAGGAAGTCGTGTAGATCGTGAGCACGAAAGGGCCTCCAAGCCGCTGGTGACACAACGGTTCATGTAACCCCACCGCGGCGCCGTCGGTTCCCGCCGCGCGGCGGGGACTACCGTATCGGATGATGTCCGGACCGCCTGCCCTCGCCGCCCAGGCCGCCCGTGTGCGATCGGGCAACGATCTGCTCGCCGCGCTCGATCCCGAACAGCGGGCCGCGGCCGGAGCCCCGCTCGGACCGGTCTGCATCCTCGCCGGCGCCGGTACAGGTAAGACACGCACCATCACCCATCGAGTCGCGCACATGGTCGCGCAGGGGGGGGTCGGGCCGGGCCAGATCCTGGCGGTGACCTTCACGGNCAGGGCTGCGGGAGAGCTGCGCGGCCGGTTGCGGGCCATGGGTGTCGATGGAGTGCAGGCCAGGACGTTCCATTCCGCGGCTCTCAAGCAACTGTTGTACTTCTGGCCGTCGGTCGCCGGGGTCGCGCTGCCCAAGGTGGAGAAGAGCAAGATCCCGTACGTGGTGCGGGCGGCCGCCCGCCTGCACCTGCGGCCGGACCGGGCCGAGCTGCGCGACCTCACCTCGGAGGTCGAGTGGGCGAAGACGACGCTTGTGACCCCGGCGGACTACGCCCGGATGGCGGCGGCGAGCGGGCGGGAGACCGCCGCTCCCCCCGAGACGGTCGCCCGGCTCTACGCCGCGTACGAGGAGGTCAAGCGCGACGCCGGTGTGATCGACATGGAGGATCTGCTGCTGCTGACCGCGGCGATGATCGAGGAGCACAGCTGGGTCGCGGCCGAGGTGAGGGCCAGATACCGCCATTTCGTCGTTGACGAGTATCAGGATGTCAACGACCTGCAACAGCGTGTCCTCGACGCCTGGCTGGGGGAGCGCGACAGCCTCTGTGTCGTCGGGGACCCCCATCAGACGATCTATTCGTTCACCGGGGCGTCGCCCGAGCACCTGCTCGGATTCCCGCGCCGGTTCCCGGACGCGGCCGTGGTGCGTCTGATCCGAGACTACCGGTCCACCCCCCAGGTGGTCGGACTCGCGAACACCCTGATGCGGGCGGCCCCGGCGGCCCGCCTCGTCGCCGCTCGCCCGGACGGTCCCGCCCCGGTGTGGCTGGAGTGCGACAGCGAGCCGGCGGAAGCCGCCGCGGTGGCGTCCCGGATCCGCCGGCTGCTCGACCAGGGCGTGCCGGCGAGTGAGATCGCCGTGCTGTACCGCACGAATGCCCAGTCCGAGGCGTATGAGGCGGCGATCGGCGGGGCCGGTATCGCCTACCTGCTCCGGGGCGGGGAGAAGTTCTTCGAGCGGACCGAGGTCGTCGCGGCCATGAGGTTGCTGCGGGCCGCGGTGCGCTCCGCCGACACCGACCGCCCGGAGGGACTCACGGCCGCTGTCGCCGACATCCTCGCGGCGCTCGGCTGGCGGGCGGACCAGCCGACGGTGGGCTCGGGCGCCGAGCGGGAACAGTGGGAGAACCTCGCCGCGCTGCACCGGCTGGCCGGCGATCTCGCCGCCCGTTCGCCCGAGGCCGACCTCGAGGCCTTCGTCGCCGAGCTCGGCGACCGCGCGACCCACGAGCATCAGCCGACGGTGCAGGGGGTGACCCTGTCGACCCTGCACACCGCCAAGGGCCTGGAATGGGATGCGGTGTTCCTCGTCGGGCTGACCGAGGGCACGCTTCCCCTCGTCCATGCCAGGACCGCCGAGCAGATCGCCGAGGAACGTCGCCTGCTCTACGTCGGGGTGACCAGGGCCCGTAGGCACCTCGTCCTGTCCTGGGCGCTGTCCCGGGCGGAGGGCGGCCGGCGGTCGAGGCGGCCGTCTCGCTTCCTCGACGATCTGCGTCCGATGCGCCGGGAGTCCGCGGCCGGCGTCCGCCACGGGGGGCGAGGCGAGGGCACGAGGCCCGTGGCCGGGGCGGAGGAGACCGGCCCGGGTCGGTCCCGGAGCAGGTCGGCGGTGCGGTGCCGGACGTGCGGCCGGTCGTTGACGGGTGTGCACGCGCGGGTCGGGCGCTGCGAGGGCTGCCCCGGCGACGTCGACGCCGCGCTGTTCGAGCGCCTGCGGGTGTGGCGTTCGGCGCGGGCGAAGGAACAGGGGGCACCGGCCTTCGTCGTCTTCACCGACGCCACGCTGCAGGCGATCGCCGAGAGCCGGCCGGGCACGGTGGCCGAGCTCGTGCGGCTGCCCGGCATCGGACAGGCCAAACTCGACCGTTACGGGGAGGAGGTACTCGCCCTCGTCGCGGGGCGCACGCCGCCGGTCGGGTCGCCGCTGGTGGTGGAGTCACTGGGGTCCGACACGCCGCCCGACGCTTCGTAACTGGAAGTGTTCGCGGCGCAACACAGAAAATATGTTGTGGTTCGCGCGGCGAGCTTCTACCGTTACCGAGGACGCCTGAAGCGGGCATGTGGAGTGACACCCGTCCGGGTCCCACGGACTCCGGGTCCCACGGACTCCGGGTCCCACGGACTCCCGAGCCCACGGACTCCCGAGCCCACAGAGAAGGAGGTGATTTCGTCGTGTTCAGCATCGTGATGGACAGAGCTGTCGCCGAGATCACCCGTCCGTGGGAGAACCGGCACGGCGCGGCATTGATGAGTGCCGCCATCGGTGCCGTCGTCGGTGCGTCCGCAGGCCGTGGCACGTCCGCCGCCGTCCCCACGGTCCAAGCCGATGATCTGTCGGCCCAGGAGTCCGCGTTCCCGAACCCGGCGGGGGGCGTGGCGCTGGCGTCCGGCTATGCACACCGTCACTTCACCTTCCGGGGATCCGCCCACGATCCGCTCCTGGACTAGCGCCGACTGGAGCCGAATCCGAGGCCGCGGATCCCGATGGGGACTGCGGCCTTTGTCGTTTCGCTTCCTTCATCCCACCCGAAGACCAACCTGTCTCGGAGGTGACATCGGTGTTCGACCCCTCGGTCGTTTCCCGGATCGAGCGGGATCGTCTCGTCCTGCCCTGCTGGGACGTAGATCCTGACATGTTCTTCGCTGAGTCCCCGGCGGACGTGGAGACCGCCAAGGCCGTCTGCCGGACCTGTCCCATCCGGGCGGCGTGCCTGTCCGCCGCGCTGGACCGTGCCGAGCCCTGGGGAGTGTGGGGCGGCGAACTGCTGGTGACCGGCAGCGTCGTCCCGCGTAAGCGGCCCCGCGGCCGTCCGCGCAAGGAGCGCAAGGAAGAAGAGGTCGCCGCCTGAGCCCCCGTGCCACCCGTTGATCACACGGGGGCGGCGGTGGCATCGCCGCACCAGCACGGGCGGGACACCGGATCGTCGGTGTTCCGCCCACCGGTGTTGCCGCGCTTTTCTTCCGCTGGTGCCTGCGGCCCCGGTACTGTTCCGGCGTGCCCAGCAGCGAGCGTGTCTACCCGGTGTCCACAGGTGCGGGTCCGGCCGGAGCGCCGGGACTGGCCGCATCCGACGATCTTTCTCTGGCCGTTGCCATCCTCACCGGTCCCGAGCTGGCCGCGATCGTGGATCTCGTGGCCTGGGTCGATTCCGGCTGGCTCTACGTGGCGAACGCGATCGGTTCGTCGCGGTTGCCGGTGGCCGATCCGGACGGTCCCCGGGAACTTCGCTTCGGGCGTGATCCGCTCGGGTCGGAGGATCCGATGCACGGCGTGCCGCTCGCGGCGGCGCTCGCCGACCCGTCACCACCGAACGAGCGCAACTCCTACCCGTTCGCCGGACGGCGACTGCTGTCCGCCTTCGCCGATCCCAGCCGTTCACCCGATCTGATCGTCGTACACACCCCCCGGCACTACTGGCCCGACCGCGGCGGCCACCTGGGTGAGCACGGATCGTTGGATGCCGGCCAGTCCCGGGCTCCGCTGATCCTGTCCGGCGCGGGCGTGCGGGCCCGGGGCCCGCACGCCCGCGCGGCGCGGGTCATCGACATCGGACCCACCCTCGCGGCCCTCGCCGGCGTGACCATGGCGGATGTGGAGGGGACGCCGCTCACCGATCTGGTGGGGCCAGGGGCCCGGCACGTCGTCGGCCTGCTCTGGGACGGGGCCAACAGCAACGACGTCCTGCACCTCGCGCACGCCGGCGAGCTGCCGGGGGTCGCGCGTCTGCTTGCCACCGGGACGGCCCTGACCGGCGGCGCGATCGCCGAGTTCCCCAGCGTCACGTTGACCAACCACACCTCCGCGCTCACCGGAGTCGGGCCGGGCCGGCACGGCATCCTGCACAACGTGTACTTCGACCGGGCGACCGGCGAGCAGGTCATCGTCAACGACGTGCGGACCTGGCATTCCGCGTGCGATCAGCTTCGGGACGGGGTGGAGACGCTGTTCGAGGCCCTCGCGCGCGACCGACCCGGGGCGACCAGCGCCTGCGTGAACGAACCGGTCGACCGGGGTGCGGACTACTCGACCTTCGGGCTCGTGCGGGCCGCCGGTAACCACGGCGGGGCCGGCGATATGGGGGACTACCTGCCTGCGGCCGACGGCGACCCGCACGCCACCGCCCGCTGGGTAGGGGAGAACGCCGACTATGCCTGGTCCACCCGGGTGGACGCGCTCGGCCTCGCGCAGGTCCAGCAGCTCTGGGCGGCGGACGCGGTGCCCCCGGACCTGATGTGGTGGAACACCACCATCACCGACACCGGGCATCACGGGGGCGGCCCGTACTCCGAGCAGGCCCGCGCCGCGCTGCGGGACGCGGACGCCCGGTTGTGCGCCTTCCTCGACCTGCTCGCCGAGCGGGATCTGCTGGCCGAGACCGCGATCCTGCTGACCGCCGACCACGGCTCGGAGGCGGCGGATCCCACCTGCCAGGGCGACTGGGGGGCTGCGCTGCGCGCCGCCGGGGTGCGTTTCCGGGACGAGGGATACGGCTTCCTGTACCTCGGCGTCGACATCGTTGACATCGTCGAGCAGCCGGGGGGTTGACCCGCCGGGCCAGCCCGTCAATAAGCGTCGGTCACGGTTGCGGGGTCGGAGAACGACTCCTCGTCCGGTGCCCGGCGCGGGGCGGCCTTGCGGCCCGACCCGGGTCGAGCCGCGGCGGAGCGGTTCGCCGGGGTAGAGGGCCGGCTCGGTTCGGCCGGCTCGGCCTGTAGGGGCAGCGCCGCGGGGGCGGTGGCCAGGTCGTCGGCAGTCGCCGGAGCGGTGTCGGCCGCCGACCTCCCGGCCTTGCGGGCCTTGGTCGTCCTGCCGGTCCGTCCTGGTCTGCGGGGTTTGCGCGGGCCGGGCAACCCGCCGGCCAGAACGACCGGGCCGTCCAGCGGCCGGACGATTCCGGCCTCGTCCTGGACGGGGAGAGCGGGCAGGGGACGACCGGGCCGGTTGGCGTCCTCGGCCGCGCGGGCGGTCGCCGTCCCCGGTTCGGCGAACCCGGGTTGCCAGCGCTCCATCTCGTCCCGGAAGCGGCCGGTGCTGCCCAGCTGGCACAGGATGCCGATCGCGCCGAGTGTCACCCGGTGGATGAGCAGGTACGACGGCGGCAGATTGAGCTGGCGACCGAGCTGTGCCGCCGCCGACCGCCAGTCTCCGAGCCTGGCGGCCTCCTTGCGCAGCCAGCCTCGGGAGAAGGTGAACTCCTCCACCGCGATCGGCTCCAGCATCGGGGCCAGATAATCCAGCAGGTCCTCGGCTCGGATTTCGGCCGACGGCGGGATGAAGCCCTCGCGGCGCAGTCCCTGCTCGACGGCGTCGGCGTCCCCGGCCAGGGTCTGTCGAGCCAGCCGGCCGATCGGCGCCGGCAGGCCGTCCGGCAGGCGGTTCACGGCGCCGAAGTCCAGGACGCCGAGCCGCCCGTCGGACAGCAGGCGGAAGTTGCCGGGATGCGGATCAGCGTGCAGCAGACCGGCGCGACCCGGGCAGGAATAGAGAAACCGCACGAGCAGCAGGCCGGCGGTGTCGCGCTGCTGCGGGGTACCGTCCGCGATGATGACGGACAGGGGTATTCCCTCGATCCACTCGCTCACGAGCACCCGGCCAGAACCGGCCAGCGGCCGGGGGATGACGACGTCCGGGTCGTCCGCGTACGCCTCGGCGAAGGCCCCCTGCCAGGCGGCCTCCAACCGATAGTCGAGCTCCTCGGCGATTCGGGCCTTGAGCTCCTCGACCAGCGGCTTGATGTCCAATCCGGGNGTGACCGCGCCGAACAGCCGAGCGGCCCGGCCGAGCTGGGTGAGATCGGCGAGCAGAGCGGGACCCGCTCCCGGATACTGCACCTTCACCGCGACGGCTCGGCCGTCAGCCCAGACCGCCCGATGCACCTGGCCGATGCTGGCCGCCGCCGCCGGAACGTCGTCGAAGCTCGTGAACAGCGAGCGCCAGTCCGCTCCGAGCTCCTCGGCGAGCACGCGGTGCACCACTGCCGCCGGCAGCGGGGGCGCCGCCTCCTGCAGCCTGGTCAGCGCCGCCCGGTATGGCCCGGCGACGTCGTCGGGAAGCACCGCCTCGAAGACGGACAGCGCCTGGCCCAGTTTCATGGCGCCACCCTTGAGCTCCCCGAGCACCCGGAAGATCTGCGCGGCGGTGCGCTGCTGGAGCTCGGAGGCGACGGCCTCGGCGGGGCGACCACCGATGCGTTTGCCGACGCCGAGGGNGGCTCGGCCGGCTATTCCGATGGGAAGCGTGGCCAGCTTGGCGGTGCGGACGACGGCCCGCCGTGGGATCTCGGACACTGCTCCATCGTGCCCTGTTCCGCGTCGTCACGGGTGCCGGCCAGGCGTAATGACTCCAGGACGCCAAATGACTCCAGGACGCCGGCGCGGCGACCGCCCGCGGGGTGGAACGGTCACGCGGGTGCCACCGGCGCAGAGGCCTCCGCCGACGCGGCCGCCGATCGGGCGGTGCGGCAGGGACAGTTGGGGTGGACCGGCCAGGTGCGTCGGCGAATCCGCCAGCCGGGAACGGTGAACTCCAGCGTGCCGTCGGCGGTCACCGGTAGGACCGCGGTCACCGGTAGGACCGTGCGCGGGGAAGTCAATGTAATGAAGGTCTCATTATGGCTGTTTGCTGTCGGTGGCAGATGGTCCGAGTTGTCGGGATGTTGGCCCGGGGCGGGTCCCGTGACGCCGGACAGGTCGGGNGGGGCAGATAGGGCAGATAGGGCAGATAGGGCGGATAGGTCGGGTGGAGGCGAGGCGGCGAGGTCCAGAAAGGCCAGGGCCTGCATGGCGGTGAGCGCGGCGACAAGACCCGCCAGGGTGATCTCGCAGGCGTCCGGCCCGGTGGCCGGGCGGTGGACCATCTGCATGGCGAGCACCGGCCAGACCGGGTTCCGGGAGTACCGGTGGAGGTGCTGGCAGTGCAGGCACGCGGTCACGGTCGGCACGACGAGCGGACCGACGATCCCCGTGGTCTCCCGCACTCCGGCCACGAGATGGGCGGTGCCTCGGCCTTCCAGATCGAGGCACTCCCCAGGGTGGATCATCGGCAGACCGACCGGAGCCAGCACGATCAGATCCGCGGCGAACCGGTCCTCGTCGGGCCGACGGTGCCCGGCGCCCTGCCGGCTGGCCCGGGTCACCGCCGCGCCGGTGGCCAGGGACCGGGGACGCCCCACGTCGTCGAGGCGCAGGCCGCCCGGGGAGACGTCGGCGGCGGTCGTCACCTCGGGATCGTCGATGACGACCCGACCGATCCCGGCCGCGGCGAGCAGGGCCGCGACCTGAGCACCGACGCGACCGGCGCCGCGCACGAGGACCCGCATCGCCCGGCGGGTGGCGAGGACCCGGCGGGCACCGGCCGGATCCTCCGACACCAGGGACAGCGCCGCCAGGTCGGGCGACAGACGGTCATGCTCGACCGCGGGCAGCGGTGCCGCACCGGGAGGCGCCGTGGCGTCGTCCAGCAGACCGGCCTCGGCGAGCAGGTCGAGCAGGACCCGGCCGGCGGGAGTGCCATCGAGACGCAGCTGCTCCAGCGTGCGGCTGCCGTCGAGGGCGTCGAGCAGGGCGGCGTCCGACGGGGCCAGGTCGGCGAGGATGACGGCGCGTGCGGTGTCGATACCGAGCTGCAGGGTGGAGCTGTTGTGCCAGAGCCGGCGCAGGCCCGGCTTGAGGATCGGGCGCATGGATCCTCCGGGTGTTCCCGCCGGCCGGTTGAGGCCGGGGAATCGGACCAGGACGGGCCGGTCACGGCGACCGGCGGATCCTCAGCGTGGCACGTCCGACCGGCGAAGGATGAACACCCGTGGATCGCTGTGGACGTGCTGTGGACGAAACTGTGGATCATCACTGGTCCGTCCGGGTTACCTGTCCGGGTTGTCCGGCCCGTCGGATCCGCCATCGGCGGGTGGGGNGCCGCGGNGNTTCTCGATTTNACCNATCGGGTCGTCGAGCGCGCTCGACGACGCGCCGGACACGAACGCCTCCGGGGCGGCGAGATCTGCCGCGGTGGGCAGCAGATCGGGATGCGCCCACAGCGCGTCGCGACCCTCGTGACCCCGGGCGTCCCGTACCGCCTCCCACAGGGCGGCGGCCTCCCGCAGCTTGCGTGGCCGCAGGGAGAGACCGACCAGCGTGGCGAAGGTCTGCTCGCCCGGACCGCCTTCGGCGCGACGGCGCCGCACCATCTCGCGCAGTTTGCCCGCGGCCGGCAGATGACCGGTGGCCGCGGCGTCCGTCACATGATCGACCCAGCCCTCGATCAGCGCGAGGATCAGTTCGAGACGGGCGAGCGCGGCCTTCTGCTCGGGGGTGGTGGCGTCGCTGAACACGTCCTCGCCGAGCGCCTCCGACAGCCGTTCAGGGTTCATCAACGCCGTCGGGTCGACCATCCGCATCACCCGTCCGACGGCCTCGGTATCCACCGCGATGCCGCGGGCGTACTCCTCCACCGCGCCCAGGACGTGGGCGCGTAGCCAGGGGACGTGCGCGAACAGCCGGCTGGACGCGGCCTCCCGCAGCGCCAGGTAGATGCGGACCTCGTCCTCGGGGATCTCCAGGCCCTGACCGAAGGCGACGACACCCGCCGGGATCAGGGCGGCGGTCCCGACCGGTCCGAGTGGCAGCCCGACCTCAGTGGAGGAGACGACCTCGGCGGCCAGGGTGCCGATCGCCTGCCCCACCTGGGCGCCGAACAGCATCCCGCCGACCCGGTCCATCATCTGCATGATCGGGCCGCCGGTGGCCATCAGCCCGCTGAGGTCGAGTCCCGGGGGCAGCGCGCCGCGCAGCTCACTCGGCAGCTCGATCCCGCCACCACCGAGGTGGTTCAGCCCGCTGGAGATCCCAGTGCGCATCGCCTCGGCGACCTTCGTGGCGATCGGGTCGCAGAGGGTCTGCCAGACCGGCAGGGTCTTCTCGATCCACTCCTGCCGCGACCAGGCCTGCGCCGCCGTGGCTCCGGCCGGCAGCGAGGTCACCGCGTCGAGCCAGACGTCGGCGATCCGTATCGCCTCGCTCACCGGCTCCCGCTGGGCCGTGGACACCGCGGAGTCGGTGTCGCCGAGGGACCTGACGGCCACCTGGCGGGCCAGCTCCCAGTTGACCGGACCGCCATGCCAGGACAGCAGCCGTTCGAGCTCGGCAAAGAACGGGGCGCCGCCACCGAAGGGGGGCCGGGGCTCGTCGCCGCCGCCAGCGGGCGTGAAGCCGAACGGGAAGTTGCCACTCATCGGCCGTAGCCTCCTCGGGAGGCGGGCAGTCGCACGCACGGTTGGCACATGAACCCACGGTAATGCGTTTTCTGCCCGACGGGCGAAACGGCGCTGGCCCCGACCGTTACGGTCGTAGCTGTGGAACCGACGTGTTCTCCGGCGGGGGCCCCGCCGATCGCGCCCGCCCCGCCCGCGCCACCTCCGTCGTCCGTGCCGTCCGTGCCGTCCGTGCCGTCCGTGCCGTCCGTGCCGTCCGTGCCGTCCGTGCCGTCCGTGCCGGACCCGGACCCGGTCGCGCGGGTGACGCTCGCGGAGATCCGGGACGGCGTCCTGTCGGTGGACGAGTGCATGGCCGCTGTGCGGTCCCCTGGCGTGGGGGGGATTGCCCTGTTTGTGGGCACTGTCCGGGGCCATGACCAGGGCCGCGGGGTGACCGACCTGACGTATCAGGCGCATCCCCGGGCCGGCACGGAGATCGCCCGGGTCGCCGGCGACGTCGCCGCGACCGCACCGGTGCTGGCCGTCGCGGTGGTCCACCGTACCGGTCACCTCGCCGTCGGGGACACCGCCGTGATCGTGGCGGTCGGCGCGGCCCACCGGGCGGAGGCTTTTGCCGCCTGTCGTCGTCTGATCGATGACATCAAGGAGCAGGTTCCCATTTGGAAACACCAGATTTTTGCGGATGGCGCGGCGGAATGGGTAGGCGCCTGCTGATCGGGGCACCCTACGATAGAAATAAGTCATCTTCTTGCCCGTCTCGACGTCGAGGCTCCCATGTGGTTCCTGTTGATCCCCCCCGTCGCCGTGCTCATAACTCTTGCGTGGGTCACCCTACGCAGCCGTCCCGACCGCACCTCCGAAGCCATGATCACGATTGAGGGCTATCGGCGCAGTATGGCCGCGCTGGCCCGACCGATCCCCGCCCAGCACGAGGTTCGTACCGTTACCGCCCTTGACGAACCCGGTCATCCCGGTCATCCCGGGCGGTCCGCCTCGGCCGGGGCGCCGTTGTCCGCGAGACACACGGCGCCGCCGCCCGAGTCCATCTGACCGTTTCCGTCCGGCGGCCGGGGCGTCTCACCGGCCGCCGGACGGCGGTTCAGGACCGAGTGGTCCTTCGAGTCCCTCGGCCGTGCTTTCGATCTCGTTCTTTACTCCCCACCTCCCGGCCCGCCGCGCGGCCTTCCGGACTCTGCCACGGCCTTCCGCCGCGCCTTTCGGGCCACCGAATGCCTTTCGGTGTCGATCATCGCAACCCCGGACCGTCGTGGCGAACCTCGGTTCCCGGACGCCGGGACGAGGGTCGTGAGCCCTGATACATAGACTGCGAGCATGGTCCGGCGCACCCAGACCCTCGTGGTCGCGTCGGTACTGGCCTTGGTTCTCGTGGTCGCGGGGCTGTGGATGCCGGTACCGTTCGTCACCTTGGCCCCCGGGCCGGTCACCGACACCCTCGGCAGCGTTGACGGGACGTCCTTGATCACCGTGGACGGCCGGCGGACCTATCCGACCGCCGGCAAGCTCGAACTGACCACGGTCGAGGAGACGCCCCGGCTCAACCTCGTCACCGCGCTGCGGGACTGGTCCGACTCCGACCGGGCGGTGGTCCCCAGCGAGCTGATCAGGCCGCCCGGTTCGAGCCAGGAGCAGATCCAGCAGGAGAACGCGCAGGCGATGCTCGACTCACAGGACCAGGCGACCGCGGCAGCGCTCGCGCAGCTCGGTATCGCGCCCACCGGCCGTTCGGTCGCGGTCGCCGGGGTCCCCACGGGCTCCCCGGCCACCGGCAAGCTGATGCCGGGCGATGTGATCGTGCAGGTCGGTGGGATGGCCGTGGCCAACCAGGAGGAGCTGCGCCGGCAGATCGGGAAGGTGGCTCCGGGCCATCCTGTGACGGTCACCTATCGGCGCGACGGAAAGACGGCCACGGCCACCGTCACGACCCGGGCCGCCACCGACGACCCCGCTCGTGCCATGATCGGTGTCACCACGACGGAGAAGCGGACCTACCCGTTCACGGTTCGTATCCGCATCTCCGATGTCGGCGGGCCGAGTGCCGGGCTGATGTTCGCGATGGGCATCGTGGACCTTCTCACCCCCGGCGCGTTGACCGGAGGAAGGATCATTGCTGGCACCGGGACGATCACCTCCGCCGGTGAGGTGGGACCGATCGGCGGTATCCAGCAGAAGATCCTCGGGGCCAGGGCGTCCGGGGCATCGATCTTCCTGGTCCCCGCGGGGAACTGCGGTGACGCCCGCGCGATCGACTCCGGCGGTCCGCGCCTGGTGAAGGTGGAATCGCTGGCGGGCGCGCTGAAGGCCGTCGACGCCCTCCGGACGAATCCGGCCGCGGCGGTGCCCTCCTGCTGAGCGCGCCCCATCCGCGTGCCATGCGCCATCCGCGTGCCCGGTGGCGCCGTTGTGCCCGGTGGCGCCGGAAGAGGGCGGGCGGCTGCCGTGCGCCGCCGCCCGCCGGGTCGACTCACTGGAAGGTCGCGAGCAGTCCGTCGACGAGGTTGTCGGCCAGATCCGGATCGATGACGAGTTCGTCGTCCCCGCGGACTCGCAGGCAGGACGCGTGCAGCCCGCTGCGGGTGACCCCGACGGCGAGGCGGACGTCCTGGCGTTCGGGATGGTTCGCCGCCCAGTACTCGATCTCGTGATCGGAGTACGGAGCCTCCTCCTCCGCGCTGGGCGGCAGGACGACAAGCTCGGTGACCAGCACGCATCCGAGCACCTCCGGCGGCCATCCGATCCCCGCCAGCACCTCGTCGAGCCGCCCCACCGGCAGCGGTTCCTGCTCGACCGGGGTCAGCGACCCAGGCGGGGAGTCTCCGATGTGGGGGGCCAGCGCGGGTTCTCGCGCCAGCAGGTCGGCGGTGTCGGCCAGCGCGTAGACCTGGCTGGGCTGATCCCACCCGGAATCGGCGACGTGCCGCTCGACCTCGAGTACGACGGAGGTCAACTCCGTGATGTTCGGGCTGTTCACCGACCCATCCTCTCCGATCTCCCCCAGAGCCCCTGGCGTAGGTTGCCGTACTAGGGCGGTACGCGCCCCGAANCACCGAATCACCGACGCACGGAGGAACCTGTGGCAACCACCAGTCGCCGCCCGGTGCTGACCCGCACCAAGGTGCTCGTGCCGGTGCTGCTTGTCATCGTCCTCGCGATTACGATCATCGCCATCTTCACCCGGCTATACACTGACCTGCTGTTCTACCGCTCGATCGACTTCAGCAGGGTGTTCACCACTGTCCTCTACACCCGGATTTTGCTGTTCGTCCTCTTCGGCGTGGTAATGGCGATCATCGTCGGGACCAACATCGTACTTGCGTACCGGCTACGGCCGCCGCTTCGGCCGTTGTCGACCGAGCAGCAGAACCTGGAACGCTACCGGTCGGTGATCGAGCCGTATATGCTGCTGATCCTGCTCGCGGTCACGACGCTGTTCGGCCTGGCCGCGGGCCTGTCCGCCGCCGGCCAGTGGCGGACGTGGCTGCTGTGGGTGAACGGCGAGTCTTTCGGGNCCCCTGATCTGCAGTTTCACCGGGATATCAGCTATTACGCGTTCAGCTATCCCTTCCAGCGGTTCCTGCTCGGCTTCCTGCTGACCGCGGTGCTGCTGTNGTTGCTCGTCACCCTGCTGACCCACTACCTGTTCGGCGGAATCCGGATGCAGACCACGGGGGAACGGGTGACCCCGGCGGCGAAGGCGCACATCTCGGTGCTACTCGGGCTGCTCGCCCTGCTTAAGGCGTGGGCGTACTACCTCGACCGGTTCGGCTCGGTGTTCTCCTCGCGCGGGGTGGGGACCGGTGCGTCCTACACCGATGTGCACGCCGTGCTGCCGGCGAAGCTGATCCTGCTGTTCATCTCGCTGGCCTGCGCGGTGCTGTTCATCTACAACATCTTCCAGCGGGGCTGGACGCTGCCGCTGCTCGGCGCGGGCATCCTTGTCCTGTCCTCGGTGGTGATCGGCGGGATCTACCCGGCGATCGTCCAGCAGTTCCAGGTCCGGCCGAACGAGGCGACCCGCGAGGAGCCCTACATCGCGCGCAACATCGCGGCGACCCGGGCCGCCTACGGCATCCAGGACGTCGAGCCGCAGGACTATGCCGCCAGCACCGACGTCACCGCCCAGCAGGTCGCCGCCGACACCGGCACGGTCCCCAACATCCGTCTACTCGACCCCAGCAAACTCTCCCGGACGTTCCAGCAGCTCCAGCAGTTCCGCGGCTACTATGGTTTCCCGCCGACGCTCGACGTCGACCGGTACACCGTCACAGGGGCGGACAAGAAGTCGACGACCCAGGACTACGTGGTATCGGTGCGGGAGCTGAACCAGGCCGGGCTGGGAACGCAGCAGCGCAACTGGATCAACGAGCACCTGACCTATACCCACGGCAAGGGATTTGTCGCGGCGCCGTCGAACACCGTCGACGTGGGGCGCCCCGACTTCGATCACGGCGTGAGCGGTTTCCCGCAGGACGGTACCTTCGGTATCAAGGAGAACCGGGTCTACTTCGGGGAGATGTCGCCGTCGTATTCCATCGTCGGCACCAGGCAGATGGAGATCGATGGGCCGGGGCCGGGAGAAACCCNGGTCACCACGACCTACCAGGGCGACGGTGGGGTCTCGATCGGCTCGACCTTCCGTCGGGCGCTGTTCGCGCTGCGGTTCGGGGAGAAGAACATCCTGCTCTCCGGTGACATCACGAAGAACTCCCGGATCCTGGACGAGCGAAACCCGCGGGACCGGGTGAGCAAGGCAGCGCCCTGGCTCACCCTCGACGGAGACCCGTACCCGGCGATCGTCAATGGCCGGGTGACCTGGATTCTCGATGGTTACACAACCTCCGACGGCTATCCTTACTCCGCCCGGCGCACCCTGGGTGACGTGACCGCCGACTCGGTGACCACCCAGAGTGGCAACCGCACCCGGCAGGCCTCGAACCAGGTCAACTACATCCGTAACTCGGTGAAGGCGACGGTGGACGCCTACAACGGCACCGTCACCCTCTACGCCTGGGACGAGTCCGACCCGGTGCTACGGACCTGGATGAAGGCGTTCCCGGACACGGTGAAGCCGAAGAGTGACATCCCGCCGTCCCTCCGAGCACACTTGCGTTATCCGGAGGACCTGTTCAAGGTCCAGCGCGATCTGATCGGGCAGTACCACATCTCCAACCCGCGGGACTTCTACTCCCAGGAGGACTTCTGGGATGTGTCCGACTCGCCGGATGGAAGCGGGCAACCCCAGCCGCCGTTCTACGTCTACAGCCAGCTTCCCGGGCGCAAAGACCCGTCCTACAACCTCACCTCACCGTTGATCTCCGCCCGGTCCTCGAAGCTCGCGGCGTACATGGCGGTGTCCAGTGACCCCGCCAACTACGGCCGGTTCACCCTGCTCAAACTGCCGGCGGGGAACACGATCAACGGTCCGGTCCAGGTGCAGAACGCCATCGAGGGCAACGGCGACGTGGCCAAACAGCTGTCGCTATGGCGCAGCGGGGGAGCGACCACGATCGAGGGCAACCTGCTGACCCTGCCCCTGGCCGGCGGCCTGCTCTACGTCGAGCCCTACTACGTCCAGGCCAGAGGGAGCACCGGCTACCCGACCCTGCAGGGGGTCGCCACGGCCTTCGGCGACCGCATCGGTTTCGGTGCCTCGCTGGGTGAGGCCCTGGACAAGGTCTTCGGTGCCGGTGCCGGTGCCGCGGCGGCCGGGGCCGGCATCGGGGCCACGACCACGGACGCCGGTCAGGACGGCACGCCGGCTCCCAGATCCGGGCAGGGCGGGGCCGGCGTCCCGCCGCCGGGGCAGACCGCGCTGCAGGACGCCGTGGGCGACGCCGACCGCGCCTACCAGGCGGGGCAGGACGCTCTGCGCAAGAGCCCGCCGGACTTCACCGCCTACGGGAAGGCCCAGAGCGAGCTGGCTGATGCGCTGGGTCGCCTGCGTACTCTGTCGAGTCCGGCGGCGACACCGCCCGCTGCCACGGCGACACGGGCCGGTGCGTCGGTGCCCGCGTCACCGGTCCCCGCGTCACCGGCAGCCAAACCACCGGCTCCGTCTCCTTCGGCGACCGTGGCCGGCGGCGACACTCCCGGTCCACCGGGGGCCCGGGCCGCCCCGGCGCCCGGCTAGTCCCGAAAGTTCCGAAATTGGGGCCGCCATCGATTTGACAGCCGCCGATGGCGGCCCTGTATAGTGAAGACACACCGACGCGGGGTGGAGCAGCTCGGTAGCTCGCTGGGCTCATAACCCAGAGGTCACAGGTTCAAATCCTGTCCCCGCTACCAGTCGAAAGTACCCTCGGAAAGTTTTTCCGAGGGTACTTTCGCATTTAGGCAGGCATGCATCATTATCACGGGCCGTATCACGGGCCGTTTTCATCGGAATCCGTCCGCTCCTTCCGCCGGTTGGCGACCCGGGCGCCCGGCCGGGATGCGCGCCGACGCCCGGCGGCGCGGGGCCCGGATTGGCGGTCGTCCGAGCCCGGGACGCACAGTGGTGGCCCGGGAGCCGCCCCGGCATGGCGGCCGTCGGCGGCGGGTTCTCCCGCGGCGGGGNCCGTTCCGGGNTCAGCGGGGGGNGGTTCCCGGGGNTCGCCACGGGCTTGCCGGACGCACCGCCTCGGCCGCCCGCATCAGCGCTTGGGCCAGCCGGCGGGCCTCGTCCGGATCCAGGTAGGCCGCGGCAAGGGTGTCGAGCATGGGCGCATCCAACCGGAGCAGGATGACCGGAGCCTTCCCGGCGCTCGCCGGTGGCTCGGGACGTACCGTTATCTCCGCCTGCCCGATCCGGGTAACCATAATGCCGTCCTGCGGGTCATGGTGGACCAGCGCCATGTTCACCCCATCGTGTGTCCGGGCCGAGATATTTGACGTTCGTTGCATATGTTGGACTCTTGTTGTGGCCGCTTGGTTGTTCCCGTCGGCGGTACAAACGGTGACACCCCCGAACCGCATGCCCGCCCGCGTCGCCGCGCCCGTCGGCCCGTCGGCAGGTTCTGCGCCCTATCGATGTTCGACCCGGCCCGGCTTCCCCTCCGCGCCCGGCGGCCCGCGCTGTCGGCGTCCGGACGTTTCAGCGTGCTCCCCACGTGTAGGTCTGCTTGACCAGCCGCAGGTAGACGAACGTCTCGGTGGCGAGGACCTGTGGCAGGGCGCGGATCTGCTCGTTGATCAGTTCGAGCAGGTGCTCGTCGTTCTCGGCGACGATCTCCACGATGAGATCGAAGGATCCGGCCGTCAGGACGACGTAATCGACCTCGGGCAGCGCGGCAATCGTGTCGGCGACGACGCGGGTGTCCCCGGTGACCCGCACCCCGATCATCGCCTCCCGGTGGAAGCCCACCCGGAGCGGGTCGGTGACGGCGACGATCTGCATGATGCCGGCGTCGAGTAGACGCTGCACCCGTTGGCGCACGGCCGCCTCGGAGAGCCCGACCGCCGCCGCCATGGCCGCGTAGGACCGCCGGCCGTCCTGCTGCAGCTGCTCGATGATGGCCTTGTTGACATCGTCCAGCAGGGTATCGGAGCTAAGTCGCTGGCCGGGCGACCGTCGCGACTGCACCCGGCGTCCTCCTCGGTCCTCCGTGGCGGTTCCCCACGCCCGTTCACGCTGGCCTGCCCCTGCTGCCATCGTATGGCCGTCGATGAGTGAACTGGGAAGCGATCCTTATCCACGCAATCTTCGACGGATTCCATCGTCAAGCTGCCGATCAGGCTACGCTTTCAGTGGCTGATCGGTGGAAAGGATGCGTGGCTAGTGTCGAATGTGACTGCCTCCGGGAGCGGTGTGACCCGGGTCGTTGCGCGGGCCAGGGTCGCGGAGCTGGCCGCGCGCGAGTCCGCCCGCCTCGACGTCCGCACCCGGGGCTCGGAGGCGCTGCATGCGCGGGCGGTGCGGTCGATGACCTCCGGGGTGCCGTCGTCCTACCAGGTGCGTGATCCCTGGCCGATCTACCTCACCCGCGGTCTCGGGTCGAAGGTCTGGGACGTCGACGGCAACGAGTACTCCGACTTCCACAACGGGTTCGGTTCGATGGTGCAGGGGCACGCCCACCCGGCGATCGTGCGGGCCGTGACCGAGCGGGTGGCGCTCGGTACGCACTTCGCGATGCCCACCGAGGACTGCGTGGTGGTCAGCGAGGAGTTGGCCCGCCGCTTCGGCCTGCCGCAGTGGCGCTATGTCAACTCCGGCTCCGAGGCGACGATGGACGCGATCCGCATCGCCCGCGGCGTCACCGGCCGCGACACGATCGTCAAGATCTTCGGTTCGTACCACGGGCACCACGACTACGTGATGGTGTCGATCGGGACCCCGTACGACGACATCGGTCCGGCCGAGAACATGAACTCGTTGGGTTACGGTGCCGGGATCCCCCGGGTGGTCGTCGACCTCACGGTGCCGGTCCCCTTCAACGACGCTCCGGCGATGGAGCGGCGGATCGCCGCGCTCGCCGCCGAGGGACGCCTGCCCGCCTGTGTGATCATGGAGCCGGCGATGATGAACCTCGGCGTCGTCCTGCCGGAGCCCGGTTACCTGGCGGCGGTCCGGGAGATCACCTCCCGGTACGGGGTTATCCTGATCTTCGACGAGGTCAAGACGGGGCTGTGCGTGGCGGCCGGTGGGGCCACCGAGAGGTTCGGCGTGCGCCCGGACCTGGTGACCCTGGCCAAGGCGCTCGGTGGCGGGCTGCCGTCCGGGGCGATCGGCGCGACGGCGGAACTGATGGAGGCCGTGGCCTCGGACCGGGTGAAACAGGTCGGCACGTACAACGGCAACCCGCTGACCATGGCCGCCGCCCGGGCGAGCCTGTTCGAGGTGCTCACTCCCGACGCCTACACCCACCTCGATCGGCTGGGTGGCCGGTTGACCGCCGGCTGCGACGAGATCCTGACCCGGCACGGCATTCCCGGCTACACCGTCGGCATCAGCTCGAAGGGATGCGTGCACTTCACCGACGCCCCGATCCGTGACTACACCTCGTTCATGGCGCACCAGAACGCCGAGTTGCCCGAACTGGCCTGGCTCTACAACGCCAACCGCAACGTCCTCATGGCGCCCGGGCGCGAGGAGGAGTGGACGTTGTCGGTGCAGCACACCGACGCCGATGTCGACCGCTACCTCGACAGCCTCGACCAGATGGCCCGGGACCTCGTCGGCTGAGCCGGCCCGATCCCCCAGGAGGGACAGAGACATGGATGCGATCTTCGCCAATCTCATCGGTGGCGTCTCCACCCCGGCCGTCGATGGCGAGACAATGTCCATCCTGAACCCGTCGACGGCGGACCTGCTGGCGCAGGCACCCCGGTCGGGGCCGGCCGACGTCGACGCGGCCGTGGCGGCCGCGAGCGCGGCGTTCGAGGGCTGGCGGGACACCACGCCCGCGCAGCGGTCCCGGGCACTGCTGCGGGTGGCCGACGCGCTGGAGGACCGGGCCGACGAGGTCGCGGCGGTGGAGAGCGCGAACACCGGCAAACCGCTGCGGCTCACCGTGGACGAGGAGGTCGGGCCGTCCGCCGACCAGATCCGGTTCTTCGCCGGGGCCGCGCGGCTGCTCGAGGGCCGGTCGGCCGGCGAGTACCTGGCGGGGTACACCAGTTATGTCCGCCGCGAGCCCATCGGGGTCTGTGCCCAGGTCACGCCCTGGAACTACCCGCTGATGATGGCGGTCTGGAAGGTCGCGCCGGCGATCGCGGCGGGCAACACCGTCGTGCTCAAGCCCTCCGACACCACCCCGGCGTCCAGCCTGCTGCTTGCCGAGATCGCCGCGGAGTTCCTCCCGCCCGGCGTGCTCAACGTGGTGTGTGGTGATCGTGACACCGGACGCGCGCTGGTGGCCCATCCGGGCCCGGCGATGGTCTCGGTGACCGGCAGCGTGCGGGCCGGGATGGAGATCGCCCGGGCCGCGGCGGACTCCTTGAAGAGGGTGCACCTCGAACTCGGGGGCAAGGCGCCGGTCATCGTCTTCGACGACGTGGATCCGGCGGTGGTGGCGCGGCAGATCGCCGAGGCCGCGTACTTCAACGCCGGCCAGGACTGCACGGCGGCGACCAGGGTGCTGGCCGCGCCGGGCGTCCNCGACGAGCTCGCAGCCGCCCTGGCCGAGGCGGCCGGGAAGACCGCGACTGGATCGCCGGAGGAGCCCGACGTCGACTACGGGCCCCTCAACAACGCGGGCCAACTGGCCCGGGTGAGCGGTTTCGTGGAGCGGGCACCTGAACATGCCGAGGTGCTCGCCGGCGGTGCTCCGCTGGACCGGGCGGGCTACTTCTACCCGGCCACGGTCGTCTCGGGTCTGCGCCAGGACGACGAGCTCATCCAGTCCGAGGTGTTCGGCCCGATCATCACGGTGCAGCGGTTTGACTCGGAGGACACCGCGGTTGCCTGGGCCAACGGGGTCGAATACGGCCTGGCCTCCAGCGTCTGGACCCGCGATCACGGCCGGGCCCTGCGGGTCGCCCGCCGGCTGGACTTCGGCTGCGTATGGATCAACACGCACATCCGGCTCGTGGCGGAGATGCCGCACGGTGGGTTCAAGAAGAGCGGGTACGGCAAGGATCTGTCGGTCTACGGCCTGGAGGACTACACCAGGATCAAGCATGTGATGAGCAACATCGAATTCTGACCATCAGGTTCTGACCACCAGGTCAGAAGCGGTCGGGCGCGGGGAGGCGGGTACGAGTCCCGGGCCGGCTCCCGGGGNAGGCCGTGGAAGTAGGATGGTGTGCTTCGAGCGGGGGCAGGTGGGTGGCGGCGAGTCG
This sequence comes from Frankia sp. Allo2, assembly GCF_000733325.1. NCBI lineage: Bacteria > Bacillati > Actinomycetota > Actinomycetes > Frankiales > Frankiaceae > Frankia > Frankia sp. Allo2. The sequence continues at coordinate 63,079 of NZ_JPHT01000003.1, read as the reverse complement.
CGGGTGGGTGGTGGCGAGTGAGGAAGAATCCAGCCTCGGTCGTGGCATCGGCAGACGGGACGACGAGCACCGGGGGCGGCCGTGCCCATGGCGTGCCCCGGGTGGGCCCGCTGACCTCCCGCTTCGTCACGGTCCACGGGTACCGGCGGTGCTATCTGCGGGCCGGGCGCGGGCCGGNTCTACTGCTCATCCACGGCATCGGGGACAACGCGCGCACCTGGGCCTCGATCATCCCGAAGTTGGCCCGCCGGCACACCGTCATCGCTCCCGACCTGCTGGGACACGGCGAGTCGGACAAACCGCGCGGTGACTACTCGGTGGCCGGCTACGCGTGCGGCATGCGTGACCTGCTCACCATCCTCGGAGTCGAGCGCGCCACGGTCGTCGGACACTCGCTGGGCGGCGGGGTGGCCATGCAGTTCGCCTACCAGTTCCCGGAGCGCTGCGAGCGGTTGGTGCTGGTCGCCACCGGCGGGGNCGGGCCGCACCTGCATCCCGCGCTGCGGGCGGCGGCCGTGCCCGGAGCCGGGGCGGNGCTTTCCCTGATCGGCATGCCGCCGGTGCGGGTCGCCGGCTGGGCCGGAATGCACGCGCTGCGCCTGCTGCACACCGATCTCGGGCGGGACGCCGACGATCTCCTGAACGTCTTCGACTCGCTGGGCGTACCCACCGCGCGGGCGGCGTTCCTGCGCACGCTACGGTCGGCGGTGGACGGGCGTGGGCAGTCCATCACGATGCTGGACCGGTGCTACCTCGCCGCCGGGATGCCCTCGCTGATCGTCTGGGGTGACCGGGATGCCGTCATCCCGGTTGAGCACGCGTGGATGGCGCACGAGGCGATGCCGGGGAGCCGCCTGGAGATCTTTTCCGGTGCCGGGCATTTCCCCCATCACACTGACCCCGAACGCTTCCGGGCGGTTCTCGAGGATTTTCTGGCGACCACCCGGCCGGCGAGTCACTCCCCGCAGCAGTGGCGGACGATGCTGCGTGAGCACGGCCGCTCGACCAGGACCACGGAAGTGTCCGCGCCCGCCGTCCAGCCGTCGGGCGCGCGTTCGGCCCCGGCGGAAGCCGCGGGTCGTGGCCTCACCCGGAGCCGATAAACGGGCACGGCTGCCGGCCACCGCGGGGCCGGGATCCGCCGTTATACGTTCACCGAGGTGACCCGTCGCATCGGAGCGGAGCCGCTATGCATCCACGACCCGGTTGGCCATCCATAGCCATGCCTTGCGGGAAGTCACCCGGTGAGATGCGTCGGTGCCGTTCTCGGCTGAACCGCTCTCGCGGAAGGTCTTCCCGGTCACCGATGGATCCGNCCAGCCGAGGATCAAGGACTCTCGTACCTCTTGGCGTGCCGCCTGTTCGGGCCAGAGTCTTCGCGTGATGCGCTGTCTTCCGGCGCGGGTCTGCATTAACTGGTCGGCACCCGCTATCGTGGAGTTCAACGGGCAGGCCGACGTCAATATGGCCTATCCTTGGTGGCGTAACACCAAAGTCCTCTCAAATCTCGGAGGTCGACCCTTGGCACGCCGTGCACGACTCAGCTGGCCCCAGGAACGGCGCCAGGCGAGTGAGGTAGTTGTCCGTCGGGTCGACCCCGGTCGGGGCTGGACCCTGGAACAGGCTCGTGACCTGCTACGACAGGGATACTCCGTCGAGCATGTGGCGGAACGCACCGGGTTTCCGGAGCAGATGCTGAAAGTCGCCGAGGAGGACTGAGTGCAGCCTCCCGCCATCCCGGTGTCAAGAAAGTGCCACGATGCGCCATCGTCGGCTGCCGGCGCGGGAGTGAGTGTTATCCCTTTCGTGGTCAATCCGCAGGTTCGGGGAACCGATCTTTCCCTGGTGATCGAGGGCGACGCCGGCTATAGCTTGCACGGCGCTATCCTAACCAGCAGTGATATGACGGTGTGCCGGAGTCGCGTCACGCTGCGCACAACTGAATCAACGACTTCGCCTGGTTGACTACCCAATTCGTCTGACCTTGGCGCACCTACGACAGTCGCGTCACCGGGCACCTCTGCTGGCTATGCCCGGGTGGCACCCGTCACGCGTACCAGCCGGCGTAGATGGTCNCTGTAGACCGCATCGAGCCCGTAGCCGGCTAGCCGGGTCAGTGTGGTTGTTCGTTGCGCATCCCACCCGAACACGGCGATACCCAGGTCGTGGAGAACACCGACGATGCCGGCCCGTGGTGGGGTCCATTCACGCGCGCGCAGGTTGAGGGCGGTGACTCCGACGGCCCGGAGTTCATCGCCGTACGCGGTCATTCCGCCGCCGGTGACGATGTCGCGGATCGACGTCGAGTTCACCAGCCGGACGTCGTCATCCAGCGGTCGGTATTTCGCTAGGTCCGTGAGCCCGCCGCACAGCCACAGCCGCCTCGCGGCCTCGCCGCCACCGGCCTCGCGGGCGACGGTGACGACGGCCGCCGCCGCGTCCGCCCAGCTGCCCGGCGGGCCCTTCAGATCAAGACTGAACTCGAAGGACGTACCCAGCTGCGCGTAGAACTCCGCGAGGGTTGGCAGCCACCCCGGCAGGCGGTCGGCGGTCAGGTCGGGAATCCGCCGACGCCGCCCGGGCGGGCCGAACACACCGTCATGATGCAGGACCGGAACGCCGTCGGCGGCGAGCCAGACGTCCGACTCCAGCCCACTCGCCCCGCCGGCCAGAGCGCGACGGAACGCGGGCAGGGAGTTCTCCCGCTGGCCGGGGGCGGGAGAACCACGATGCGCAAAACCGATCATGAAGAGCCGTTGAACGACTGCAGCGCGACGTTGTGGAGATGCCCGTTGGTGGTGAGCACCGTGCCGTGTCCCGGCCCCCGGCGCCCGCCCAGGTCGGTGAACCGGCCACCGGCCTCCTCGACGATGACCTGGAGCGCGGCCATGTCCCAGAGCGACACCTCGGGCTCGCAGGCGAGGTCCACGGCGCCCTCGGCGACCATCATGTGCGACCAGAAGTCGCCGTAGGCGCGGGTCCGCCAGACCTGGCCGGCGAGGTGGAGGAACTCCTCCAGCCGGTCGGCGGTCTGCCAGCCCTCGACGGAGGCGAAGGACAGGAAGGCGTCACCCAGGCTGGTGACCGAGGAGACCTTCAGGGCACGGGTGTCGCCGGTGGCGTCGCGAGTGAAGGCGCCGGTGCCCCGGGCTCCCCACCACCGTCGGCTCATCGCCGGGGCGCTCGCGACCCCGACGACCATCTCGCCGTCCACCTCGAGTCCGAGCAGGGTGCCCCAGACGGGCACGCCGCGCACGAAGTTCTTGGTGCCGTCAACGGGGTCCAGGATCCAGCGCCGGCGGGCGCCCGATCCGACGAGACCCTCCTCCTCGCCGAGCACGGCGTCGCCCGGCCGGGCCACGGCGAGCCGTTTGCGGATCATGGACTCGACGGCGGTGTCGGCGTCGGAGACCGGGGTGTTGTCCGGCTTCGACTCGACGTGCAGGTCTACTGCCTGGAATCGGGAAAGAGTGATCCGGTCGGCGGCGTCCGCGAGGCTGAGCGCGAGGGCCAGATCGTCGGCGATGGCGACGGTGTCGGAGTCCGCGGTCGGTTCGATGCTCACGGATGCGGGGTTAGGCGGGGTCACGCCTGCGAGACTACGAGCCGAGCCCCACCGCGCGTCGGTGGTCCCGGGCGCCGGACACCAGGTGGCGGGGTTAGTGTGACCAATCTCCCGATCTATTGCGATCAAGGTGAGGCTCCGCGGGTGCCGAGCAGCCGGCGCAGGCTCGCCAGCCGGGCGGCGTCGGCATGGCCGTCCCGCACCGCCGAGTCCAGGGCGCAGTCGGGGGACGGCGCCAGGTGCTGGCATCCGGGCTGACAGTGCGCGGCGGCCGCGGCGAGGTCCTCGAAGGCGCGCAGCACGCGGTCCGGGGACACCGCGCCGAGCCCGAACGACCGGACACCCGGGGTGTCCACGACAGTGCCCCCCTGGGGCAGCCGCAGTGCGACAGCGGCCGACGAGGTGTGCCGGCCGCGGCCGGTCACGGCGTTGACCTCGCCGATCGCCCGGTCCGCCGCCGGCACCAGCCGGTTCACCAGGGTGGACTTGCCGACCCCGCTGTGCCCGAACAGCACACTGACCCGATTGGTCAGCAGCTCCAGCAGCGCGCGCAGGTCCCCACCGGGGCGCGTGGTCACGACGGGGAGTCCGAGTGGGCGGTACAGGTCCACCAGCGCTGCCGGATCCGCGAGATCCGTCTTGGTCAGGCACAGGACCGGGGAGAGCCCGCCGTCGTAGGCGGCGACCAGGCATCGGTCGATCAGGCCGGGCCGCGGCGGCGGATCGGTGACCGCGCAGACGATGACCAGGACGTCGGCGTTCGCGACGATCGGGCGTTCCACCGGATCGCTGTCGTCGGGGGTGCGCCGCAGGACGCTCGTGNGTTCCTCGCGGCGGACGATGCGCGCCAAGAGGCCCGCCGCCCCGGAGACATCTCCCACGAGGGCCACCCGGTCACCGACTATCACGGAGGTCCGGCGCATCGACCCACCGCGCACGGCCGCGACCAGGCGGTCGGCCATCGTGTCGAGCCGGCAGGTGTACCGGCCGCGGTCGACNCCCACTNCCNCCGCCGCGACCGCCTCGGCATGGTCGGGCCGGTCCCGGGTCCGGGGGCGCGATCCCCGGCTCGGCCGGACCCGGACGTCGTCCTCGTCCAGCTCGCGGGCCATCGGACTAGCCGCCGGCGCTGTCGGTCGGACCCGGGGGGCAGCCGGCCTGGCCTGGGGGGCGTCGCGTCGCGCCGCTCATTGGTCCAGCATCGCCGTCCACATCTCGGGGAAGTCCGGCACCGTCTTGCCGGTCGTCGCGATGTCGTCGATGACGATCCCGGGCACCACGAGGCCGACCACCGCGTAGGCCATCGCCAGCCGATGATCGGCGTGCGGGTCGAGCCGGGCGCCGTGCAGGGGCGCCGGACTGATCGCCAGCCCGTCGTCGGCGACGGTGATCCGTGCGCCCAGGCGACCGAGTTCGAGGGCCAGGGCGGCCAGCCGGTCGGTCTCCTGCAGCCGCAGGTGCGCGATGCCCCGTAGCCGTGACGGCGAGTCGGCGAGCACGGCGAGGGCGGTCAGTATCGGAGCGGCTTCCCCGAAGTCGGACAGATCGACGTCGATCCCGTGGACGGCACCGGCGCCGGTGATCTCCAGGCCCGCCGACGTGCGCCGGGCCGTGCCTCCCATCGCCACCAGCAGATCGGGCAGCAGCCGGCCGGGCTGCTCGGTCGACTCCGGCCAGTCCGAGATCANCNCCCGCCCGCCGGTGGCGACCGCCGCCGCGAGGAAGGCCGCCGCGCTGTTCATGTCCGGTTCGATGGTCCGGTCCGCGGCGGTCGGCCGGCCCGGNTCGACGCGCCAGCGCCGGGNGTCCGCCACCGGGCCGGCCGCGGGGGAGCACACGGCGTCGACCTCGACCGTGGCACCGGCGGCCCGTAGATCCGCGACGGTCATGTCCAGGTAGGGAGCCGATGGCAGCCGGGACCCGCGGTGGACGACCGTCACCCCGGTGTCGTAGTGCGGGGAGGCGAGGAGCAGCCCCGAGACAAGCTGGCTGGAGTGGGAGGCATCCACGATCACCTCGCCGCCACGCAGCCGCCCTCGGCCGTGCACGGTGAAGGGCATTCGGTCGCCGTCGATCTCGGCGCCGAGCTCGCGCAGCGCGCCGAGCAGCGGGGTGAGCGGACGCTCGCGCATCCGCGCGTCTCCGTCAAAGACGACGTCGCCGCGGGTCAGCGTGGCCAGTGCCGGGGTGAAGCGCGCCACGGTGCCCGCGTTTCCGCACTCCGCGCGCGCGGTGGGTGCGGCGCTCGGTGTCGGGTGGCCGTGGACGACCCAGTCGGGACCCTCGGTGGATACTTCGATACCCAACGTCCTCAGCACCCCGGCCATCAGCAGGGTGTCGCGGGAGCGCAGCGCACCCCGCAGCCGGGAGGTTCCGTTCGCCAGCGCGGCGAGCACGAGTGCCCGGTTTGTGCCGGACTTCGAGCCGGGCACCGCGACGACGGCCTCGACCGGTTGCCGTGCGAGTGGAGCCGGCCACGGATCGGACTGCGTTCCGGTGGCTTCGCTACCCGTCAGGATGCTCACCATGACAGCATGCCGGACGACGGCCCGGGTCAACCGCGTCCTCGTGACATGCGCCGGCCGACACCTGATTCCCGACACCTGATTCCCGCCACCTGATTCCCGCCACCTGATTCCCGACACCCGATTCCCGCCGGCCGGCACGGGGACGAGGCCCGGCTCCTGGGAATCGCGGCCGTCCTCGAACGCCTCGCCCCCTGGCCCGCGTGGACCGACCGCCGCGCCGGATCTTAGGCGGACCGGCGGGCCGAGGCGATGAGATGGATGCCGATGGACTCACCCTCACGCTCGGCGGAGAGTTCCACCTCCGTGCGTACCAGGGTGGGGAAGCACGAGACGTCCTCGGCGACCGCGCGCTTGACCGCCTCCGCGGAGAGCACGGTGCGCGGGCGGATCCAGTCCACGTCGAGCCCTGCGCTGGTCAGCAGTGCCCGAAGTTCCTCGGGCCAGAAACACCGGGTGATCGTTCCGTCTTCCGCCGGCACGAGTACCACGTCCGCCCGCGGGACGTCGGACAGCTCCGCCCAGCGGTGCTGTTCGGCGAGCCGGGCGAGTCCGAGCAGCAGGGAATCGACGCAGAGCAGCAGCTGGCCGCCCGGCCGCAGCATCCGATGGATCTCCTCCAGGATGGTCTCGGTGGCGAGGCAGAACGACAGCGCCCGAGCCTCGGCGAGGACGGCGTCAAAGGAACCGGGAGCGAACCAGTCCAGCGAGCGGGGGTCCCCCACCACCGGCAGAAGCGTTCCGGGACCGCTTGCCGGATCGGGTGGCAGGGCGCTGGTGACCACCCGGACGACCTGATGGCCGGTGCTCACCATCTGGCGGGCGAAGCGGGCCCGCGGGCCGGAGACGTCGAGCACCCGCGCGGGCCGGGACGGCAGCCATTCGCGGAGCTGGACCGCCGCGACCTCTTCGTAGAACGCCCAGTATGGGTCGTCACTGTTGGCTGGAGCCTCGCAGACCAGGGTGTTCGCTCGTCCGCGAGACGGACCCGGATCGGCGTCGGGGCCAGGCGGCATGAAACGTTCCTACCCTTCGAGGGGCGATGATGCGAGGTAAGTCACACACTCAAGGCGGAAGTCTGACAGATTCCAGGCTCGACCACGCCGTGTCCTTCCCTGTTCGCGCGGATAGATGCGCACCGGATTCGCCGTCCACCGCCGCCGACCCCGGGCAGGTCCCGGGTGATGGAGCGCCCACAGCTGTGGACGGCGGACGGCTGCTGGTGGTTCCCGGCACGGCGGAGTCGACGGTGCTCTTCCTGCACGGAGCCGGGACTGGCACGGACACGCCGCTTTTCGTCCAACTTGCGGCATATCTCACCTCTGTCGGGGTGCAGGTGGCGCGGCTGGAGATGCCGTACCGCGTCGCCGGGCGGCGGGCGCCGGACCGGCCGGCCCGGCTCGACGCGGTCGCGATCGCCGCGGTCGAGGCGCTGGGCCCGCCGCGCCCGTTGGCCTTCGCCGGCGCCTCGATGGGATCGCGGGTGGCTATGCGGGTCGCGGCCGGGCTCGAGGCGTGCGGCGTGCTCGCCCTCGGCTTCCCGCTCCAGCCACCGGGAACCACGCCGGCAGGCAAAACCAGGCCGTCGCGGCAGGACGAACTCGACGGCGCGGGCGTCCCGGTGCTCGTCGTCCAGGGTGAGCGGGACTCCTTCGGGCGACCGCGGCCCGATCCGGAACTCGGCCGCGAGATCCATCTCGTCGCGGGAGCCGACCACTCCTTCCAGACCCGCCGACGGGATGCGCGTCCGCCCGGCGAGGGCGTGGCCGAAGCGGCCCGGGTCGGCGCATTCTGGCTGCGGGGCCGGCTGCGGGAATCATCCGCGGGCTGATCCGGTTGTGTGGGCAGTCAGCCGACAGCTAACCGGCAGCCAGATGACGTCACGGAGGCTTCATGACTCCTCTCGTGGGCTCGGAGATGTGTAGGTCCGCGCAGGCGCGGACCGCCGCCGGCCGGCCTTTGCCGAGCGTTGCGCCGATGCGCGCTCCGGCTTTGGCCGGGGTATCGTCCGCTCTGGAAGGACGGTCGCGTGTCGCCCGGTCAGGTGTGGTGGACGCGGGGTGGGCCGCCGGGGAGCATGACGGTGAGGAAGTGATCCTGGTCGACGAGACCACCGAGGAGCGAGGCGCCCGTTTCGAGCAGGACGCCCTTCCCTACCTCGACCAGCTGTATGCGGCAGCCCTGCGCATGACCCGTAATCCCGCCGACGCGGAGGATCTCGTGCAGGAGACCTTCGTCAAGGCGTTCGCGGCCTTCCACCAGTTTCAGGCGGGCACGAATCTCAAGGCCTGGCTCTACCGGATTCTGACGAACACGTTCATCAACACGTACCGCAAGCGGCAGCGCCAGCCGTTGCAGAGCCCCACCGAGCAGGTGGAGGACTGGCAGCTCGCCGAGGCGGGGTCGCATACGTCCAGTGGGCTCAAGAGCGCGGAGACCGAGGCGTTGGAACACCTGCCGGACAGTGACATCAAGGACGCCCTGCAGGCCCTGCCCGAGGACTTCCGCATGGCGGTGTACCTCGCCGACGTCGAGGGCTTCGCCTACAAGGAGATCGCGGAGATCATGGGTACGCCGATTGGGACCGTGATGTCCCGGTTGCACCGCGGTCGCCGGGGTCTGCGGAAGTCCCTGGAGAAGTACGCCTTGGACCGTGGGCTCGTGGCGGCCGGTTCCGCCGACGGCGAGGGCGGTGCGTCGTGAGCTGCGGCGGTCCACACGAGATCGATTGCCGGAAAGTGCTCGACGCGGTTTTTCTGTATCTCGACGGTGAGTGTGAGGGCGGGCAGCAGAATCTGATTCGGGCCCACCTTGACGAATGCTCCCCCTGCCTGCGCGAGTTCGGGGTGGAGCACGAGGTGAAGATGCTCGTCGCCCGTAAGTGCGGCGGGGAGCGGGCGCCCGAGTCGCTGCGGGCGAGCCTGCTCGCCCGGCTGCGGGCCGCCCGGGTGGAGATCGACGCCGCCGAGTACCGGCCGGAGTAGCTGGGGCCCGCCGGAGTAGCTGGGGCCGGACGGAGTATCGGGCAGCCCGGGGGCGGGCCGTGGCTGCCACGGCCCGCCGGGTGGCTCAGGTGTTCGGGCGCTTGCCGTGGTTGGCCTTGTTCTTCGCCCGTGCGCGCCGCTTGCGCTTCTTCTTCGCCATCAGGAATCTCCCTCCGTTCTGCTTCGACGTGCAGTCATCGTGCCAGTCCGCACCGACGGGAGGTGACCGGCGGGTCCGTCGAGGCCGTCGTCCTCGTCGGCGTCGCCGAACCCATCCGGTGAGCCATCGCCGAGGTTCCCCTGGGCCGGAGACTGTACCGCCCTGGCGTGGCGGCGGGCCTGCAACGTGCGCCACGCCCGCACGGGGGCCAGCGTTCCGAACAGTCCCAGCGCCGCGGCGATCGCCACGTCGCCGACGCTGACGACCGCGGGCGTCCAGGGCAGGGGCAGCGGGATGATGTCACTGAGCAGGCGCAGGACCGTACCATCCCCGGCCGGCGTGTGAAATGCCGAGGTCAAGATGTCGGAAATCGGTACACCGGCGTGGTCGGCCCCCCACCGCGACACCGGCATCTGGCCGCCGTTCGCGGTGATGACGGCGGCGTTGGAGATGAGACCGGTGACCAGGAGACCGAGTCCGGGCAGGCGGTTGTTCGCGCTGGCGAACAGGGCTGTGACCACGGCGGCCGCGATCCACGCCGGGCTGTGCAGGGCGGGCACGAGTCGGCCGATCGCGAGCACCAGGACCGCCGCGGCGAGCAGCCATGGTCGGGAGACATCGATGCGGGCGAGGGCGCCGAGAGTTCCGCCGCGGGCGAGGCCGACGCCCAGACCGCATAGCAGGGTCAGCACCAGAAGTACGAGCACATGCGTAGTGTGCGGTGTTATGAGCGACAGTCCCAGCACCGGGCGGTCGCGTCGCCCCAGCGTGCCGGCCCGGATACATCCGGGGCCCAGGGACGTTGGTCGGACAGCCTCGGCGCACTACGCTCTTGCCAGATTCACCGCCGCTGAAGGGAGCCTGATGGCCGAGGAAGTCCGCGCTGAGATGGTGGCCAACGTCTGGAAGGTCGTCGTCGGTGTGGGAGACCCGGTGAGCGCCGGTGACGCCCTGGTGATCCTCGACTCGATGAAGATGGAGATCCCCGTGATCAGCGAGGACGGCGGGACGGTCGCCCGGATCGCGGTGCAGGAGGGCGACGTCGTCCAGGACGGTGACCTGATCGCCGTGGTCGAGCCGCTCCCCGCCGCCTGATCGTCCTTGTTCGGCGGGGTAGCGGCTGAGAGATCCGATGCCTCGGGCGATGTCCTAAGCTGCCCATTATGGACGCCGCGTTTTGTGACCGTTGCGGTCAGTTGGCCAGTGTGGGCAGCCACGAGGCCTGCCGGCGGGCCCGCGAGCTGGAGCCACCCCGCTACTGTCGAGCCTGCCGGCGGCGGATGGTCGTCCAGGTCACCCCGGTGGGTTGGTCGGCCCGGTGCGCGGAGCATGGGCTGCTCTCGGTCTGAGCTCGCCGACCCCGCCGGGCGTGGGCGAGGAGGAGGGTGACGTCGTCGTCGTAGCCGTCGTTGCCGTCGTTGCGGTTGAGGAGGGTCAGTAGCCGGTCCGCGGTGGTGGGCAGGTCGGCTGTTTCGGTGAGGATGCGCAGCAGGCGTCGGCAGCCCTCGCCGATGTCGACGGTGGGGGATTCGACGAGGCCGTCGGTGTAGAGGGCGAGGGTGGAGCCGGGGGGGAAGCGGTGGCGGGTTTCGGTGAAGGTCTGTTCGGTGACGCCGAGGATGATCCCGTGGGGGTCGTCGAGGAGGTCGGCGGTGCCGTCGGGGTGGCGCAGGGCGGGGGGGAGGTGGCCGCCGTTGGCCACGGTCAGGGTGCTGGTGGCCGGGTCCTGGATGACGTAGGCGACGCTGGCGATGGTGTCGATGCTGCGGGTGACGGCGTCGAGTTCGGTCAGCAGGGCGGCGGGGGGCAGGTCGAGGCGGGCGAGGGNGCGGGCGGCGGNGCGTAGCTGGCCCATGGCGGCGGCGGCGTTCAGGCCGCGGCCCATGACGTCGCCGATGACCAGCGCGACCCGTCCGGCCGGCAGGGGGATGACGTCGAACCAGTCGCCGCCGACCTCGGTGCCGCTGGTGCCGGGCTGGTAGCGCCAGGCCAGGTCGAGGTCGTCCAGGGTGGGGATGTCGCGGGGCAGCAGGGCGCGTTGCAGGGTCAGGGCGGCGGTCCGCTGGTGGTCGAAGGCGTGGGCGTTCGCGATCGCGGTTGCGATCCGGCTGCCCAGTTCGGTGGCGGTCTGGGTGTCCTGCNCGCGGTAGGGGCGGGCCGCGGTGACGGCGAACCCGACGGTTCCCAGGCAGTGCGGGCCGACCAGCAGCGGGACGATGATCGCGGATCGAAGGTGGGAATGCCGGAACAGGGCGGCCACGCTGCTCGCGGGTGCGTCGGGTGCGTCGGGTGCGTCGGGTGCGTCGGGTGCGTCGGGTGCGTCGGGTGCGTCGGGGAGCCGTTCGTCCAGGTCGAGGCGGACCGGTTGGCGGGTGAGGAATACCCGTCCGACCTGGCGTCCGGTCAGGTTGCTTCTTGTGTCTGGTGGGGGGAGGGGCAGGTCGGGGGATGGTCGGGGCAGGTCGGGGGAGTGTGCCCACACGGCTCGGCGAAGCAGCGGCGGGTCGGGTTCGGCCCCCGGGGGGCAGGGCTCGTCGGCGAGGTACAGCTCGCAGGCGTCGGCGAATTCCGGGACGACCAGCGTGACCATCTCCCGCAAGGTGGCCGACAGGTCCAGCGACGCGCCGAGCAGCCCGCTCGCCCGGCTCAGCAGCCGCAACCGCCGCAGTACCAGGTCACGTTCGGCCTGCGCGCGACGCTCGTCGGTCACGTCCACCGCCGTCACGCCGACCGCGATTCTGGCCCCGGTCGAGTCATGCAGGGGATAGTAGGAGGCCCGCCAGATGCGCGGATTCGACGGGTCCGCCGGGGTCGCTCCGATGATCTCCTCGTCGAGGATCGCCTCACCGGTCGCCAACACCCGGCGGNGCCGCTCCCAGCCGAGAGGGTCTATGNCCGGGNNCANCTCCGGGCCATACCCACCGATCATCTCCTCGGCGGACAGGCCGGAGGCCCTGGCAGCCGCCTGGTTCACCGCCCGGTAGCGCAGGCCGCGGTCGAAGACCGCGAATATGATCGGCGCCGTGTCGAACACCCGCAGACACAGCAGCGCCTCTTCCCACCGGGCGAGTGCCNGCGGGTCCGGCAGGCCGGGCCGAGGCCCGCAGATGTCGCTGCGTACCTGACCATCGGGCTGCGGCGTCGGGTTCATCTCGGGACCAGTCCTGCCGGGGCCGGAGCCGCCGGTCACCGTCGGAGACTCGGGCGGGTAGAGACGCATCCAAGTGTGAAGCAGGTCCACCTCCTGCGCGAACGGGAGCATCAGCACCGGGCACGAACCAGCCGGGCACGAACCAGCGTCAAAACGGCTTAGAGAGTGGCCTGCAGGGACTTGATCGGCATGCTCAGCTCGGCCAGCATCTTCAGGTCGGCCTCCGCGGAGCGGCCCAGCGTCGTCAGATAGTTTCCGACGATCATGGCGTTGATGCCACCGAGCATCCCCTGCACGTCGAGATCGCCCAGGGTGANCTCGCGTCCGCCGGAGTAGCGCAGGATCGTGCGCGGCATGGCGAGGCGGAACGCCGCGATCGCGCGCAGCGCGTCACGCGGCTCGACCAGCGGAAGATCCCCGAAGGGCGTTCCCGGCCGCGGGTTGAGGAAGTTCAGCGGAACCTCGTCGGGCTCCAGGGCCGCAAGCTGGGTGGCGAGCTCGGCACGCTGCTCGAGGCTCTCGCCGACGCCCAGAATGGCGCCGCAGCACAGCTCCATCCCCGCGGCCCGCACCATCTCACAGGTCTCCCACCGCTCCTCCCAACTGTGGGTGGTGACCACGTTCGGGAAGTGCGAGCGGGCCGTCTCCAGATTGTGGTTGTAACGGTGCACACCCATCGCCGTGAGTTCGTCGACCTGCTCGGAGGTCAGCATGCCCAGCGAGCAGGCGACGTTGATGTCGACCGCCGCACGGATGGCGGCGACCCCCTCCCGCACCTGCGCCATGAGCCGGGCGTCCGGGCCCCGCACGGCCGCGACGATGCAGAACTCGGTGGCGCCTGTCGCCGCGGTCTGCCGGGCGGCGTCGACGAGCGAGGGCACGTCCAGCCAGGCGGACCGCACCGGCGAGTCGAACTTGCCGGACTGCGAGCAGAAGTGACAATCTTCCGGGCATCCGCCGGTCTTGAGGCTGACGATCCCCTCCACCTCGACCTCCGGACCACACCAGCGCATCCGCACCTCGTGGGCCAGGGCGAGCAGATCGGTCAGCGTCTCGTCCGGGAGCCGGAGCACGGCGAGCACGCCGGCCTCGTCCAGCCCCCGTCCGCCATCGAGGACCTCGCGCCGTGCCACGGTGAGGATGTCGGCACCGTCCTGGTCCGCCGGCGGCCGCTGCGACGCAGGTGCAGGTGCGGTGGGGTGCGCGGTCACGGACGTGGTCACGGATGCAGTCACAGGGGTCTCCAGACAAGGGTCGACGGGTGCGGTGGGTGCGTGGGTGCGTGGGTGCGGTGGGCATCGTGGTCGGGACTGATGCGCATGCACCCAGGTGCATGCGCATCCATTGTCGAACCGGCGCGCGGATGTGGGGCCGGATTCCCGAACACCATCGAGCCCCGAAGACTATCGAGCATGGTGGTTACGTCTCGTAGCGAGCTCTGAACTCCTGGGCACGGAACGTGCCGCCAAGTGCCGGTTGCAGCGAGGCACGCGCCACGGCCAGGAACTCGAGCCGGGCCAGCAGGCCGGCTCCCGCCGGAAGGACGCCGGCCAGCGGCCGGGCGGCCAGGCTTTCCAGGTCGATGAGGTTGCACCGGCAGGCCAGATCCGGTTCGGCCGGCCAGGACCCGACCACCACGCCGGCGAGGTCCAGGCCGCGGTGCGCCAGCGCCTCCAGGGTCAGCGCCGTGTCGTTCAGAGCGCCCAGGCCCGCGGCGGTCACGACGAGCACCGGCGCCCGCAGCACCCGGGCGAGGTCGGCGAGGGTGGCGCCGCCCGCGTCGTAGCGGACCAGCAGGCCGCCGGCGCCCTCGACGAGGACGAGATCGCGGCTGTCGGCGAGGGTGCCGATCCGGGCGGCGAGCTCGTCGAGGTCGACGGCCCGGTGCCCGGACCTGCGGGCGGCNGTGGCCGGAGCGAGCGGGTCGGGGTAGCGGGCCAGCTCGTGGACGTCGGTGATCCCGGTCAGATCGCGGACGAGGTCGACGTCACCCAACTCGCCGGGGCCGACACCGGTCTGGGCCGGTTTCACCACCGNGACCGCGTGGTGTCGGTCGTGCGCGAGCGCGCCGATCGCGGCCGTCACCACCGTCTTGCCGACCCCGGTGCCGGTCCCGGTCACCACCAGGGCTGTCATCGGGCCAGGGCTGTCATCGGGCCAGGGCTGTCATCGGGCCAGGACCCCGGCGGCGGCCAGCGCGTTGGTGACGATCGCGAGGTCGGCATCGGTGAGATCGGCCCGGGCGGCGAGGCGCAGCCGGCTGGTCCCGACCGGCACCGTCGGTGGCCGGAAGCAGCCGACGGCCACCCCGTGCCCGCGGCAGGTCGTCGCGGCCGCGATCGCGGGTTCGGGATCCCCAATGATCACTGAAACGACGGCCCCGGCGGGATCCGGCGCGCCGGTCAGGCCGGCGAGCTGACGGGCCCGGCGCCGGACGGTGCCGGGCAGCTCCGGGTGGGCCCCCAGAAACTCCAGGGCGGCCAGCGCGCTGCCCACGTTCGCCGGGGCGAGGCCGGTATCGAAGATGAAGCTGCGGGCGGTGTCGATGAGGTGATCGCGCACGGCCGCCTCGCCCAGCACCGCGCCGCCCTGGCCGCCCAGCGCCTTGGACAGGGTGGCCGTCGCCACCACGTCCGGCTCCCCGGCAAGGCCCGTGGCGGCGAGTGCCCCCCGACCGGCGGGCCCGACCACCCCGAGCGCATGGGCCTCGTCAACGACCAGGACCGCTCCGTGGGCCCGGGCGGCCTCGTGCAGTTCGGTCAGCGGGGCGAGATCGCCGTCCGCGGAGAACACCGACTCGGTCACGACGAGTGCCCGTCGCCAGGGGCGTCCGGCGAGGGCCGCCGCGACCGCGGCCACATCGGCATGCGGTGTCACGACGACGTCCGCCCGGGACAGCCGGCAGGCGTCCACGATCGAGGCGTGGTTCAGCGCGTCCGAGACGACCAGGTCGCCGGGGCCGGCCAGGGCGGTGACCACCGCGAGGTTCGCCGTGTAGCCGGAGGAGAAGACCAGGGCCGAGGCGAATCCGGCGTGCGCGGCGAGCGCGTTCTCCAGCTCCCCGTGCAACGTGGTCGTCCCGGTCATGAGCCGACTCCCGGTGGCCCCGGCACCCCAGGCGCGCAGGGCGCGGATCCCGCCGCCGACGACCGCCGGATGACGGCCGAGCCCGAGGTAGTCGTTGCCCGCGAGATCGACGAGCACGCTTGCGCCCGGTTTATCCGGGCCGCCCCGCGGGCGTAGCTCGCGGCGCAGCCCGGCGGCGGCCCGGGCCCGGGCGTGGTCCGTGAGCCAGGCGAGCGGCGCGGCAGCCTCGACGTCATCGACGGTCACGACGGCCAGCGTACGGGTATCGGCCACTGTGATGGGGTGCCCGCCACCTCACGAACCCGGCCGGTCTGGCAGTCTGCGAGCCGTGGGAACCCTCGCCGACATGCTGCGCGCGAGCACGGATCTCAGCGACGACGGCATCGACCACCTGCACGCGCTCGTCGCGGACTGGGCTCTGCTCGCCGACCTCTCCTTCGCTGATCTGTTGCTGCTCGTGCCTGTCCGCTCCGGCTCGGGGGCCAGCCGGGGCGGCCACGCCAGCGGAGCCGAATTCCTCGTCGTGGCCCAGGTCCGTCCCACCACCGGTCCGACCGCGTACCACAACGACGAGGTCGGCAGCGTCGTGATCAATCGCTGGGTGGTCCAGAACGCCTGGCGGGAACACCGGATCGCGCGGGAGGGCGAGCCCGAGTGGGACGGTGGGGTCCCGGTGCGGACGGAGGCGATCCCGGTCCGGCGGGGTGACGAGGTGATCGCCGTCCTTGCCCGGGACACCAACCTCGCGACCACCCGGACGCCGAGCGCGCTGGAGTCGGCTTATCTGCAGGGTGCCAACAACCTGGCCCTGATGATCGCCGAGGGCGCCTTTCCGTTCCGCGGCAGCTCGGCGGAGCTTCCCGAGTCCCCCCGGGTGGGCGACGGCATGATGCGGCTCGACGGCGCCGGGAAGGTGATCTTCGCGAGTCCGAACGCGCTCTCGGCGTACCGCCGGCTTGGCTACACCGGCAATGTCACGGGCGAGGACCTCCGCTCCGTGCACCGGGCGCTGAACCTGTCCGCCACGACCCCGGCGGTCTGGCACGCGCTCGGCCGGCGCCGGCCGGTGGAGGTGGAAGCCGCGGTCGGGAGCACGGTGGTACTTCTGCGGGCGATCCCGCTCTTCCCCGGGGCGACCCGGGAGGTGCTGGTGCTCGTCCGGGACGTCTCCGAACTGCGTCGCCGCGAGGCGCTGCTGCTGAGTAAGGACGCGACGATCCGTGAGATTCATCACAGGGTCAAGAACAATCTACAGACCGTAGCAGCCCTGCTGCGGTTGCAGATGCGGCGGACGAAGGTCGACGAGGCGCGCTCGGCGCTGCGGGAGTCGGTGCGCCGGGTCACCTCGATCGCGGTCGTGCACGAGACGCTGTCCCAGAGTTTGGGGGAGAGCGTGCCGTTCGACGAGATCGCCGACCAGATCACCTCGGTCACGGTGGATCTGGCCTCCACCGGGGCCCGGGCGAACACCCGCCGGACCGGGTCGTTCGGGCGGCTTCCCGGCGAACTCGCCACCCCGTTGGCTCTTGTGCTTTCCGAACTTCTGCAGAATGCTGTAGAACATGCGTTCGACGGTTCGGCGGGTTCCATCGAGATCCGGGTCAGCCGCCTGGCGGACCGGCTTGACGTGGTCGTGGCCGACGACGGTGCCGGGCTGCCCGAGGACTTCCAGCTCGAGCACTCGCCAAGGCTGGGGCTGCAGATCGTCCGCCAGCTGGTGCTGGGCGAGATGCACGGCACCATCCGGCTCCAGGCCGGTCCAGAGCACGGGACGGAGGCGCTCCTGTCGATCCCACTTTCTGAAAGTTGAGTGTTTAGGGTGCCCGGGAGGGGGTATCCCCCAGGATGTGTCCCTCGTCCATGGCCGTCGTGCCGATGTGGCGTGCTCGTGGGGGGCCGGATCGGGACCGTCCCGGGCGGTGGTTCGCCTGAGCGGGCCCGATCGCCGGAAGGTGTGGTCGGGGGCGGAAAACATTACGGCCGCCCCGTCCGCGTCGCGCCGCATTGCTGCGGCGGACGCGCGGACAGAACGGCCGATGCTGCTGCCAGCCACCCCTGTGCCGCGGTACGGGTTGTGGCATGACCTCATGCGGCGACCACTGCGGTCCGCCGGTGGATCCGGTGGTGCCGGTTCCGGCGGGCAGGGTCTGCCGCGAGCGGGTGTTGTTGTTCGGACCCGGGACGTGGTGCCGGTTCCTCGGGTGCTGTCGGCCCGCCGTCGGGGACGGTCCTGCGGTCAGGCGGTTCGAACCCGGNGTCGGACCTGGCGCTTGAGCGCCCGGCGTTCGTCCTCGCTCATCCCGCCCCAGACACCGGAGTCCTGCCCGGTGTCCAGTGCCCAGTTGAGGCAGTCACTCGTGACTGCGCACCGCGCGCAAACGGCCTTTGCCTCTTCGACCTGGCGTTCCGCCGGACCGGTTGTACCGATCGGGAAGAAGAGCTCGGGATCCTCGTCACGGCAGAGCGCTCTGTGGCGCCAGTCCATGCGTACAACTCCCTCTCTCGTCTCGGGCCACACTGCACATGAGACGCTTTGTGAGCCGCTACGGTTGTGCCGAGGTGAAAAATAAATTGAGCAGGATGTCTGCTCGGCCTCGACGGCGGCCGTAGAGCGGGTTGCCGGGTGTCGGTAAGCCCGGGTGCACGTGCATCCACCTCGGACATTCGCCACCCTCCCACCCGAACAGGCAGCGGCGCAAGAACCTGCAAGCCTCTTCACAGCCTGGCTGGCCTGCACTTGTCCGGCAAGGACACAGACGGACCACGGGGGGCGACCGTCTCCCTGGATGGCCGAAGTGCCACGGGAGTCCCGATTGCCAGGGGATGTTACGCTCCGTTGCATCGATCGTCACCGGTGCGGCCGGTGGGCGGCCCGGATCCTCGGCGATCAAGCCGCCGGTGTCATGCCAGTCGGTCATGGATCCGTTCTGTGGTGCCTGAGGGCTGCTCCGGCGCCGGTGCGCGCCGTCATCCCGGCCCGATCTGACCCGCTCGCGTCGCCGGAGATGGCAGGGTTGGGGCATGGAGGTTCTCGGTCATCGTGGCAGCAGGGTTCCCGGCCCGGAGAACACGGTCGAGGCGGTGGATGCCGCGTTGCGGGTGGGCGCCGACGGTGTCGAGGTCGACGTGCGGCGCAGCGCGGACGGCGACCTGGTCTGCGTGCACGACGCGCGGCTGTCCCGTCCCGCCGGCCGGGCCGTGGTCCGGCAGACCACGGTGGCGCTGCGGGCCCGGGGCATCCCTCTGCTCGATGAGATCCTCGACGTGTGGGATGGCCGCGGTCGGCTCATCTGTGAGATCAAGAACCAGCCCGGGCAGCCGGACTTCGACGCCCCCCGGGAGCAGACCGCGCGCCGGCTCGCCGAGACGCTGCGTGCCCGGGGATGGACCGGCCGCCGGCCGGACGCCGCCGACCTTGACGCCGGTGCCGGCGGCATCACGGTGTCGTCGTTCGACTGGTTTGCCATCGAGGCGGTGCGTGACGCCGACCTCGCGGTCACGACGGCGTTCCTCACCATGCCCCGGATGTCGGTGAGCGGCGGCCTCGCCTACGCACGGTCGGCGGGCCACACCGAACTGCATGTGCACACCAGCGCGGTGCTCGGCACCTCCGACGCGGCGGGACGGGCGCGCGAAGCCGGCATCCGGTTGATCACCTGGACGGTGACCAGTCTCGAGGACGCCCGGCGGATCCGCGACGCGGGCGTCACCGGGGCGATCTGCGACGACCCCATGGAGATCCACCAGGCGCTGTCCCGGCCGGACGGGACCCCCACCACGGCGCTCGACGCCTGAGCGGACACTCTCCTGGGCGGGCAGCCGTCAGGCGACGACGCGCAGCGCGTGCGGCTGGTGGGTCAGCAGCACCTCGGAGAACATCCCGAGATACTCGCCGTCCATCTGCACCGGCAGGGGCGTATCCGTGGAGAAGCGGATACGCGACGTGTTGTGGCGGCGCACCACGTTGCGACCGCGCGGACCCTCGCCGTNGGTGAGTANCCGCGAGGCGGCCCGCAGCACGCTGGGCAACCGTACCCGCCGCAGCGCGAGGAGGTCCAGACCGGTGTCGAAGGACGCGTCCGGGCAGGCGAGGACGGGACGGGAGTTGAGGTAGGTCCACGGGCGGGTGTTGCAGACGATGCAGAAGGCGATGTGCTCCTCGGCCCNCCCNCCCGCCGGGTCGGTGGTCCCGGGGGCGGGGGCCGAGCCGGCGTCGGCGGTCGTCAGGGTGATGGGCGAACCGCGGCGGTCGGTGCCGTGGAGGATCTGACCCGCCGCGGTCCGCAGGAACAGGCCGGCGGTGTTGCGCCTGCCCTTGCCACGCTTCTCCTCGACCCGCGCGACGACCCGGGCATCCAGGCCGATACCGAAACAGAACGTGAACCAGCGCCGTTCGTCGCCGTACTGAGCCCGGCCGAGGCTGATCCGCCGGGTGCGGCCCTCGCGGAGCGCGCTCAGCAGCTCGCCGGTCGCCTCCACCGGTGACGCGGAGTAGCCTAGCGCGCGAGCGAAGACGTTGGTGCTGCCACCCGGGACCACGGCGAACGCTGGGCCGCCCGGTACCGGACCGTTCTGGAGCAGTCCGTTGATGATCTCGTTGACGGTACCGTCCCCACCGAGCGCAAGCACCACGTCGACGCCGAGTTCGGCCGCTCTGGCCCCCAGCTCCACCCCGTGCCCCCGCCCCTTGGTGACCACAGTCTCCAGAGCGAGGTCCGCGGCGAGCGCGCTGGCGAGGACGTCACGAACACGTTCGGTCGTAGCAGTGGCGACGGGGTTGACGACCAACAGCCCTCGCATGCCTCCACCGTAGTCCGCCCGGTCATCCGGGTCGCCGGCTGGGAAAACTCTCACACCGGTGGAATCCGGCGGGCACCTCGCGAAGTGCGACGGGTGATGGCGCGGTGGACACCGTCCGGAGGGTCCCCGGGGGCACCGGTCGACGGCCCCGGGAACGCCGACGGCCCCGGGAACGTAGTGTCAGGGATATGGGATCCACGAGTCATCCCGATCAGCCGGCGGCCGGCCGCTTCGGCACGCTGCGGCAGGCTGCTCGCGCGGCGTCCGTGCCCACTCGGGTGGCGTCCGTCCTGCTCGCCATCGAGGCGCTGACCCTGCTGGCCCTCGGAATCCTGCAGGTGCTGCGCGGCTTCGGGCCGGACATCGACGACGTGGGTCGTGCCGAGAGCGGTGGGGTGCTCGCCATCGTCGGCGGGCTCGGTGTGGCGGTCCTCGCGGGGGGCGTGCTGCGCAACGGCGCATCCTTCCGCTCGCCCACCTTGGTCGTGCAGATCCTGTGCCTGCCGGTGGCGTGGGGGCTGGTGCAGTCCGGCCGCTACGGCTACGGCATCCCGCTGCTCGTCGTGCCCCTTGTCATCGTCGTCGCGTTGCTGCTGGCCGGTGGGCTCGGGCCGGTGGTCCCGCCTCGGCGCGGCGGCGGGACCGGGTGACGAATCCGCTCAGCCGTCCTCGAGCAGGCCGCGCCGCAGCTGGGCCAGGGTCCGGGCCAGGAGCCGGGAAACGTGCATCTGGGAGATGCCGAGCTCGGTCGCGATCTGGGACTGGGTCATGTTGCCGAAGAACCGCAGCAGCAGGATGCGCTTCTCCCGCGCAGGGAGCTTCTCCAACAGCGGCTTGAGGGACTCGCGGTACTCGACGCCCTCCAGGGACTCGTCCTGGACGCCGAGGGTGTCCGCGACGGCGGGCGCCTCGTCGTCGCCGGAGTCCGGCGCGTCGAGGGAGACCGCCGAGTAGGCGTTCGCCGACTCCAGCCCCTCGAGGACGTCATCTTCGCTCATCTGCAGATGCCGGGCGATCTCGCTCACCGTGGGGGAGCGGCCCAGCGTCTGGGAGAGCTCGGAGGTCGCCTTCGTCAGGGAGAGTTTGAGCTCCTGAAGGCGGCGGGGGACCCGGATGGCCCAGCCCTTGTCCCGGAAGTGCCGCTTGATCTCACCGACAATGGTCGGGGTGGCGTAGGTCGAGAACTCCACCCCACGTTCCGGATCGAACCGGTCCACCGATTTGATCAATCCGATGGTGGCCACCTGGACGAGGTCGTCGAGCGGCTCGCCCCGGTTACGGAAGCGGCGGGCGAGGNACTCCACCAGCGGNAGGNGCATCCGGACGAGCTGATCGCGGACGGCGGAGCGTTCGGGATCGTCCTCGGGTAGCTCGGCGAGGCGGACGAACAGCGTGCGGGCCAGGGCCCGGTCGGGCGAGTGCGCGCGCTCGGGCCGATCGCTCTCCCCGTCGATCGCCGGACCGTCCACCGCCGGGTTCGGTGGCGCCTGGGTCGTCACCTCGGGGCCGAGATCGCTGTCGATCCCCGGCTGGTCGTCGAGCCCGGATCCCCGTTGGCTCAACGCCGCTACCGGGTCCACCGTGGACACCGGGTCGCGATCGGCTACGTCATGATCGGCTACGTCGCGATCAGGTACCGTGCGCGGTGGGGTCGGCGTCCTCCCGGTCGACGTCACGACGTACCTACCGTGTCGCCCAGTGGAGTCTCTCTGGACGCGCCCGACCCTCGGACGTGGCCGGCCGGAGGCCCGCCGAGGTCGGCGCGCACGCCCCTGCGTTTCTGCAGGGCGATGCTCACCCGCGACCCTGGGCCCGTCGAGGTCTGCACGTCGCCCGCCAGCGCCTTGAGCACGGTCCAGGCGAAGGTGTCCTCGGAGGGCTGCTCGCCGTCCAGGCTCTCGACCGTCACCAGGACGTGCATCACCCCCGGCGAGAGGGTGAACGTGCAGTCCAGCGAGGAACCCGGCACGGCCGAGACGAGCAGCAGGGCGCACGCCTCGTCCACGGCGATCCGGAGATCCTCGATGTCGTCGAGAGTGAAGTCGAGGCGGGCCGCCAGCGAGGCCGTCGCCGTGCGCAGGACGGTGAGGTAGGCGCTCGCGGCGGGCAGGGTGAGCGCAACCACGTCGCGTAGGCCGCCCGAGTGGGCGGTTTGGCTGTCGATGGTGTCGGAGCTCTCCGCGCCGCCGGTCGAAGGCGTCGGATCCACGTTCCTACCCCCAAAGAGCCTGCGTCGCGCGAGGACGGCGCCTCGCGGGTGTCCTGCCGACCAAGGTCGATTAGATAATGATATTGTCGGCGGTTCCTCTCCCACCCGTCGACGGGTCGAGTATTCCGCTCCCGACCATGACGTCCCGCATGGGCGGACGGTTTCCGCTCCGTCGGCGGCCGGGCGGCGGCCACCGACTCCACCGTACCCAGCCGCCGCTGGGTACCGCAGGTCGGGTGATCGTAAGCTGTTGCATCCGGCCTGTCTGGCCGTCGTCGGCTTAGGCGGTCGTCGGCTTAGGCGGTCGTCGGCTTAGGCGGTCGTCGGCCGCGGCGCTGCCGGTCCCGACGCCGGCCAGGGTGGTGATGGCGTCGGCGTCCATGCGCCAGGTCGTCCAGCCCTCGATCGGCCCCGCGCCGAGGGAGCGGTAGAACGCCTGCGCCGGGGCGTTCCAGTCCAGTACGGCCCATTCCATGCGCCGGTAGCCGCGGTCGGCGCAGATCGTCGCGAGGGTGGTGAGCAGGGCCTGCCCGTAGCCACGGCGGCGGTGGTTCGGCCGGACGAACAGATCGACGAGGTACATCCCGGTCTGGCCGGTCCAGGTGGAGAAGGTCGGGTGCCAGAGCGCGAAGCCGACGACCTGTGGTGGGGCGGCGACCTGTGGTGGGGTGGGGTCGCCGGCAAGGTGGTCTGTGGTGGCCACCAGACAGTGCGCGGCTGGCACCGGTCCGAACAGGGCCGTGTCGAGATCGGCGGGCGTCATGGCGACGGCGGCCGGCTCCTTCTCGTACGCGGCGAGTTCGGTGACCAGGCGGTGGACGACCTCGACGTCTCCGGGGCCGGCCACCCGGATCACCGGATGTCCCCGGCGGCGCTCGCCGAGCGGAGCTCGGCGTACAGGGCCCGGCAGGCGCGATAGTCGGGCAGCAGGCCAGCCGCCTCCGCCTCCTTGAGCGACGGCGCCGCGGTGTCCTTGTCGGACAGCAACGGCGCGAGATCGTCGGGCCAGGGCAGCGCGAGATCGGGATCGAGTGGGTGGACCCCGTACTCGCGCCCGGGGGTATACGGAGTCGAGCACAGGTAGGAGATCGCGGCGTCGTCGGTGAGCGCCATGAAGGCATGCCCGAGACCCTCCGCGACGTACAGGCCCCGCCGGTCGACGTCGTCGAGGACGACCGCCGCGAACGTCCCGTAGGTCGGTGAGCCGACCCTGATGTCGACGACGCAGTCCAGCACCCGGCCGTGCACGCACGTCACGTACTTCGCCTGGCTGGGGGGGACCTGCGCGTAGTGCACCCCGCGCAGCGTGCCGGCCCGGCTCACGCTGTGGTTGGCCTGCGACAGGGTGAGCGGATGCCCCACCGCCTCGGCGAGAGCGTCCGAGCGGAACCACTCCAGGAAGGTCCCGCGGCTGTCGGAGTGCTGGCGCGGGGTGAACACCCAGGCGTCCGGAACCGATAGTTCGCTGATCTCCACGTGTGCGAAGGTACCGGTTCGGTCCCGCGCCTCCCAGGACGCCGGACCACGCGTCGGACCCGAGCCGGCCCCGGACTCCGGTCGTGACGGAGGGGCCGCGGCGAAGCAGGTGACAAATTCCACCCGTTTCTCCCGCTCCTTGGTGTCGGTTAACGAGGACATAGCGATGTCGTAACAACCGGACGCGGGCCATGGCGGAACCGAATTGAAGGCGATCCGGGCGCGTTGCACCTTCGCCCGCCAGGAGGCCGGCGAGCGACCAGGCCAGGTCGATATCCATGCTGACGATGGTTCTTCCGTCGGTGTCGACGAATTCGTTCAGCGCGTACGAACTGTCGGTCGCCATACCGTCAGAACTGTTGGTCGTCACACCGTCGGAGTGCCCTTGTCGTGCACCTCCTTGGGCAGCTGACCAGGGACGGAGCCGTCGACGGAGGATGCCGGAGATCGCCGTCGCCGGGGCACCGGAGCCGTCGTTCCGGTCACCGACGGAAATCATCAGGAGTGCTACCGTCATTGCCGGAATGGGCATCGCCCGAGTACGACGGAAAGCATCGCTGTGCACGGATTACCTTTTGGGCCCGGGCGGGCGTGTCGGTGGGTTGCCGGTAGCCGGGGGAGACCCCCGCTTCTGATCACGTGATGCTTCCCTCGGGCGTCGGCATCCTNTCCGTGGCGGTATGTTTCGTTTCCGTTGCCGATACGTTCGTTGTCGGTTCGCCGTCGGCGAAGCGCCGTCGGGAGCAGGGGCGGCCGCGCGTGCCATATTGGAAGCAACCCCGGGCGACACCCGGTCGATCGCCCGCCTTACACGATGAGGCGGTACCGCTCAGGCTTGTTCTTCCGCGAAACACGCACCGCACGGGAGTATGAGTACGTTGTAGCCGCAGCCCAGGTGAGACCGCGATCGTCGCGGGGTCCGCCGGCGGCTCGTTCGAGGAGCAACCTCCGTGACCGCAACCACTGACCAGCCGACTCTCGGTTCCACCACGTCGGACTTCGCCGGGCTCAGCCCGCGGCCGTCCGACGACGATCCCGCGTTCGCCCTGCACCGCGGAGGAAAGATCAACATCAACGCTACCGCTCCATTGAACAGTCGGGAAGACCTGTCCCTGGCCTATACGCCCGGAGTCGCGCGGGTGTGTACCGCCATCGCCGGGACTCCGGCCCTTGCCGACGACTACACCTGGCGGTCTAACACCGTTGCCGTGGTCACGGATGGGACGGCCGTGCTCGGCCTCGGTGACANCGGCCCCGCGGCCTCCCTGCCGGTGATGGAGGGCAAGGCCGCGTTGTTCAAGCGCTTCGGTGGTGTGGACGCGGTGCCACTGGCCCTTGCCTGCACGGACGTCGAGGAGATCGTCGACACCGTCGCGCGCCTCGCTCCGAGCTTCGGCGGGATCAACCTCGAGGACATCTCGGCACCGCGCTGCTTCGCCATCGAGCGCCTCCTGCAGGACCGCGTCGACATCCCGGTCTTCCACGACGACCAGCACGGAACGGCCATCGTCGCGCTGGCCGCGCTGGAGAATGCGGCGAAGCTCACCGGACGCACCCTCGGTGATCTGCGTGCCGTGGTGTCCGGCGCGGGCGCTGCCGGCGCCGCCGTGGCCCGCATCCTGCTGGCCGCCGGCATCGGGGACATCGCGGTTGGCGACAGCCGCGGCATCCTCTACGCCGGTCGGGACAACCTCACCCCGAGCAAGGCCGCGCTCGCCGCCGAGACCAACCGTGCCGGCCTGGCCGGGTCCATCACCGACGCGCTCGCCGGCGCCGATGTCTTCCTCGGGCTGTCCGCCGGGCAGGTCCCGGAGGAGGCGGTCGCCACCATGGCGCCGGAGGCGATCATTTTCGCGATGGCCAACCCCGATCCCGAGATCGACCCGGCGGTCGCCCACAAGTACGCGCGGATCGTGGCGACCGGTCGCAGCGACTACCCGAACCAGATCAACAACGTCCTCGCCTTCCCCGGAATCTTCCGGGGAGCGCTCGATGTCCGGGCCAGCCGCGTGACGGAGGGCATGAAGCTCGCCGCCGCGAGGGCGCTCGCCGCGGTGATCGCGGACGAGCTGGCCGAGGATCTCATCATCCCGAGCGTGTTCGACGACCGGGTCGCCCCGGCCGTCGCCGCGGCGACGGCCGCGGCCGCGCGGGCGGANGGGGTGGCCCGCCGCTGACGAGGGCCGGCTGATCGCCGTCGTGCCAGCCAAGGCGTCCAGGGATCCCGGTGCACCTTCTCCGGGGTCCCTGGACGCCTCCACGGGGCCCGTGCCACGCGGGGTCCCCCCCCTTGACGGTCGAGTCCCCCGAGTCCCGCTACGGGTCCTGAGCCGCGTTCCCGGGCCGTTCGCGAGCCCGCGTGGTCTCAGCCCGCGTGGGTCTCAGACCCGGCCGCATCCCGGGCAGGGCCGGTTCTCCACCGCCTCCGCGAGCGGGCGCAGGGTCCCACATCCCTTGTAAGAGCAGCACACGAAGTCGGCGGGAGCCACCGTGATGACCGGTATGCCGTCCACGATGACCGTCGCGGGTGCCTCCGGGACGGGCGCGGGGTGTCGGCGGCGCCAGCCCAGCCGCCGGCTCGACCCGTTTCTGCGTGGCGAGTCGGGCATGTCCTCGTGGGTCACCACGGCCTGTTTACCATTGGGTGTCCACCCTTGTTGTTCCCACGGTGTCGAGTTCAGCACACCGGCCTGGCAGGCGCGGTTGCCGGCCCGGATGGTCCCCTTCGTCCGTGGCGTCGCCTGTCGGTTGTCCTGAGTGGATCCGCGCCGGTCGGCCTCGCTCGCGTCTGCACGCCAGTAGCCGTAGGTTCGAAGGGTGCTAGCCGCCGCCGCCATGTCCCTCCACCCCGATTCCCCGCTCGACGGCCTGGCCATCGGGGAGCAGCCCGAACCCGCGCCGCTCGACGGGTGGGTCACCGTCACGGTGCGGGCCGCCTCGCTCAACCATCACGACCTGTTCAGCCTGCGTGGAGTGGGCCTGCCGGCGGATCGGCTCCCGATGATCCTCGGCTGTGACGCCGCCGGGGTGACCCCCGACGGGCAGGAGGTCATCGTCCACAGCGTGATCGGTGATCCGGCAGCGGGCGGGGGGGACGAGACGCTGGACCCGAAGCGGACCCTGCTGTCCGAGCTGTACCCGGGAACCCTTGCCGAGCGGGTCGCCGTGCCGCGGCGCAACCTGATCCCGAAGCCCGCAGGGTTGTCGTGGGAGGAGGCCGCCTGCCTGCCGACCGCCTGGCTCACCGCCTACCGGATGGTCGTCTCCCGGGCGGGGCTGCCCGCCGGGGGCGGCGGCACCGTGCTCATCCAGGGAGCCGGTGGGGGGGTGGCCACCGCGGCGCTGCTGATCGCCAAGGCCGCCGGGCACACCGTTTTCGTGACCTCGCGGGACGAGACCAAGCGGAAGCGGGCGGCCGCCCTCGGCGCCGACGAGGTTCTCGAACCCGGTGCCCGGCTGCCGCGCCGGGTCGACGCGGTCATCGAGACCGTCGGCGCCGCCACCTGGGGTCACTCGGTGAAGGCAGTGCGCCCCGGCGGGCGCATCGTGGTCTCGGGCGCCACCAGTGGTCCGAACCCGCCGGCGGACCTCACCCGGATCTTCTTTCTCCAGCTGTCGGTGATCGGTTCCACCATGGGGAGCCGGGACGAGCTAGTCGATCTCGTTGCATTCGTGGAACGGACCGGGGTGCGGCCGCTGATCCACGAGGTGCGCCCGTTGGCCGATGCCCGGGCCGCCTTCGAGCAGCTGCTCGGCGGTGAGTTCTTCGGCAAGTTGATACTCCGCCCCCCCGCCTAGCCCCTTCGTCGTGGTGCGGGGACTCCTGGCTCGGGGCTGGGCGGGCTAGAGATCCGGGTCCTCCTCGGGGCGGGCCAGCCAGGTGGCGAGCCGGTCGATCGCGTCCTCGAAGTCGGGATACAGGTCCACGAAGACGCGCAGCGAGTCGGCAAGACCCTCGTAGGTCAGGCTCTCCGGGCCGCGCCGCGCGGCGAGTTCCTCGATCCCCCGGTCGGTGAAGTACATCGCTGCCCCCTGTCTGGCGAGCGGATGTCTGGCGAGCCGGACCGGCCGCCGCACGCCGGTGGCGCTGCCGGGCACGGCGGCCCGGGAACACCACCGGTGCGGCGGGACGGTCCTCGGATCGGGCGACGCTCCGCCGGCCGCGTGCTCAGTTCTCGAACGCCGCCTCGACCAGGGCCTGCTGCTCGCGCTCGTGCACCTTCGACGACCCCGAGGCCGGGGCCGCGGCGGCGCGCCGGGAGATGCGACGCAGCCGGATGTCGCCGGGCAGGAACTCGGTCAGGTTGAGGGCCATGTGCGGGTAGGCGCCCTGGTTCGCCGGCTCCTCCTGGAGCCAGACGATGTCCGTCACGTTCGGGTAACGCTCCAGGACCTGCGCGAGCTCCGGCCCGGGCGTCGGGTAGAGCTGTTCGACGCGCAACAGGGCGAATCGCTCGGCGTCGTCGTGCTTCCCCCGGGCGGCGGCGAGATCGTAGTAGACCTTGCCCGCCGTGAGCAGTATCCGGCGCACGGCCGACGGGTCCGTGACGGACCCGTCGTCGATCACCGGCTGCCAGCCGCCGCCGGTCAGCTCGGCCACGGTGGACGTTGCGGCCTTCAGCCGCAGCATCGACTTGGGGGTGAAGACCACCAGCGGACGCCGGACCGGCGAGAGGGCCTGCCGGCGCAGCAGGTGGAAGTAGCTGGCGGGGGACGAGGGTGCGGAGACCGTCATGTTGTTGTCCGCGCACAGCGACAAGAAGCGCTCGATGCGGGCGGAGGAGTGGTCGGGACCCTGACCCTCGTAGCCGTGCGGCAGCAGCAGGGTGACCGCCGACCGCTGGCCCCACTTGGCCTCACCGGCGGTGATGAACTCGTCAATGATCGACTGGGCGCCGTTGGCGAAGTCGCCGAACTGCGCCTCCCAGAGCACCAGCATGTCCGGCCGGGCGACCGCGTAGCCGTACTCGAAGCCCATCGCCGCGAACTCGCTCAACAGCGAGTCGTAGACGTAGAAGGTGCCGACACCGTCGTTCACGATGGTGCCGTCGAGGCCGTGGCGCAGGGTCCGCAGCGGGGTGTGGTCCGCGGCGCTGTGCCGGTCGACCAGCACGGCGTGCCGCTGGCCGAAGGTGCCCCGCCGGCTGTCCTGACCGGTCAGCCGCACCGAGCGGCCGTCGAGCAGGAGCGTTCCGAAGGCCAGGGTCTCCNCCAGCNCCCAGTCGATNAAGCCGGTCTCCACCATCTGGGCCCGCCGCTCGACCTGGGGACGCAGCCGTGGATGGACGGTGAAGCCCTCCGGCAGGTTGACCTGGGTCTCGATGACCTTCTTCACGGCCTCGTCGGACACGGCGGTGCTGACCGCGGCCGCCGCGGCGGCCTCCTCCGGGGNGGNGATGATGCGTGGCTGCGGCGACGAGCTCGCCGGGGTGGTGTCCCGGGTCTGCGCGAAGGCCTTCTCGAGCTCCGCGCGGTAGCTCTTCATCGCTTGCTCGGCCTCCTCGCGGGTGATGTCCCCGCGGCCGATCAGCGCCTCGGTGTAGAGCTTGCGCACCGAACGCTTGCTGGCGATGGTGTCGTACATCAACGGCTGGGTGAACGAGGGCTCGTCCATCTCGTTGTGCCCGCGCCGCCGGTAGCAGACCAGATCGATGACGACGTCCTTGTGGAACGCCTGGCGGTACTCGAACGCCAGCGCCGCAACCCGGACACACGCCTCCGGGTCGTCCCCGTTCACGTGGAAGATCGGTGCCTGGACCATCCGGGCGACGTCGGTGGCGTACACCGACGACCGGCCGGAGTCCGGCGAGGTGGTGAATCCGACCTGGTTGTTGATGACCAGGTGCACGGTGCCACCGGTGCGGTATCCCCGCAGCTGGGACAGGTTGAGGGTCTCGGCGACGNCCCCCTGCCCGGCGAACGCGGCATCGCCGTGGACGAGTACCGGCAGAACGGTGAAACCCGCCGAGCCCTTGTCCAGAATGTCCTGCTTGGCGCGGACGACGCCCTCGGTGACCGGGTCGACCGCCTCGAGGTGCGACGGGTTCGCGACCACCGAAACCGGTACCGTGCGGCCGTCCTGGCCGGTGTAGACGCCCTCGGCGCCGAGGTGGTACTTCACGTCGCCGGAGCCGTGCGCCGTCTGCGGGTCGAGGTAGCCCTCGAACTCGGCGAAGATCTGCCGGTAGGACTTGCCGACGATGTTGGCGAGCACGTTCAGCCGGCCGCGATGGGCCATGCCGATGACGACCTCGTCCATCCCCGCGCCGGCGGCACGCGAGAGAACCTCGTCGAGGGCGGGGATCGTCGACTCGGCGCCCTCGAGGGAGAACCGGCGCTGGCCGACGTACTTGGTCTGCAGGAAAGATTCGAACGCCTCCGCGGCCCCGAGCCGCTCCAGCACGTGCAGCTGCTCGGCCGGGTCCGGCCGCTCCGCGGCCCGCTCGACCCGGGCCTGGATCCAGGCACGCTCATCCGGTTCCTGGATGTGCATGTACTCGATGCCGACCCGACGGCAGTACGAGTCGCGCAGGACCCCCAGGACGTC
The DNA here is from genome assembly GCF_000733325.1 of Frankia sp. Allo2. Classification (NCBI taxonomy): domain Bacteria; kingdom Bacillati; phylum Actinomycetota; class Actinomycetes; order Frankiales; family Frankiaceae; genus Frankia; species Frankia sp. Allo2. The sequence continues at coordinate 32,575 of NZ_JPHT01000003.1, read as the reverse complement.
GCGCAGGGACATCGTCCGGTGCCCGGCGAAGCCGCCGACGGCGAACTCGCGGTCGAGGTCCCACAGGGTCAGCCCGTGGCTGATGATGTCGAGGTCGGGATGGCTGCGGATGGCGAACTCGAGCGGGTTCGTGTCCGCCATGAGGTGGCCGCGCACCCGGTAGGCGTGGATCAGTTCCAGCACCCGGGCGTTGTGGTCGAGGTCGCCCTCGTGCACGACCGGCATGTCGGCGACCCAGCGCACGGGCTCGTAGGGCACCCGCAGCGACTGGAAGATCTCGTCGTAGAAGCCCTCCTCGCCGAGGAGCAGCTGATGCATCCGGCGCAGGTACTCACCCGACTGGGCGCCCTGGATGATGCGGTGGTCGTAGGTGCTGGTCAGAGTGATGATCTTGGAGATCGCGAGCTTCGCCAGGGTGTTCGCCGACGCGCCGGAGAACTCGGCCGGGTACTCCATCGCCCCGACGCCGATGATCGTGCCCTGGCCCTCCATCAGGCGGGGCACCGAGTGCACGGTGCCGATGCCGCCGGGGTTGGTCAGGCTGATGGTGACGCCGGTGAAGTCGTCGGTGGTCAGCTTGTTCGTCCGGGCCCGGCGCACGAGGTCCTCGTAGGCCTGCCAGAACTGGGTGAAGTCCAGCGTCTCGGCCTTCTTGACGGCGGCGACAACGAGCTGGCGGCCCTTCGGGGTCACCAGGTCGATGGCGAGGCCCAGGTTGATGTGCTCCGGCTGGACGACGGCCGGCTTGCCGCCCACCTCCGTGTAGGAGGCGTTCATGACGGGATGCGCGGCCAGCGCCTTGACCATCGCGTAGCCGATGATGTGCGTGAAGGACACCTTGCCGCCGCTGGAGCGGGCCAGGTGCCGGTTGATCACGATGCGGTTGTCCGCGAGCAGCTTGGCCGGCACCGCCCGCACCGAGGTCGCCGTCGGGATGTGCAGCGAGGTCTCCATGTTGCTGACCACGCGGGCGGCGGCGCCGCGCAGCGGCGTGGCCGCCTCCGGAGCCTGCCTGTCGGCGGGTGCCGCCTGCTTCGGGGGCCCGGCGGGCTGTGCCGACGCCGGGACCGGCGCGGCCGGAGTAGACGGCGCGGCCGTGCTCGGCTTCACCGGAACAGGCGTAGTGTGGAAGACCTCACCATCCGGCGAAACCTCCCCGTTAGGTGCCGCCGTGGCGGCCTGCCCGGCGCCGCCCGCGGCGGCGGGCGGCGCGCCGGGGTGGTAATCGGAGAGGAACTCGCGCCACTCCGGCGACACGCTCTGCGGATCTTCGAGAAACTGTTGGTAGATCTCGAAGACCAGCCATTCGTTGGGTCCGAAGTCAGGTCCTGACGCAGGTACCGTCGGTGCTGTCACGGGGCCATTCGCCTCTATCCACGGTCTCGCTTCTCGGCCTCCGATAAGGCCCTTCCGCCACCGTCTGCCTATCCTACCCGCTCTGGGCATCCCGGCCTGGCCCGTCCATGNTCGGTTACGAGTAGATTGCTCGGCGTGTTCTCCGGGATGGGCGGACCGGCGCCGGGAACGTCCGGTAGCTACAGCCAATCAGGGCGAGAGCGAGATCGTTCCATCGTTCACCGCGCGGTGGGGATACTCCCGGGCGGGCCGTCGGTTATGCTTCGGTGACGCCGGCCCGCATCATGGCCCCCGGACCCAATAAATGTCGCTTCGAGCGACCTACGCCCGTGAGGCGACCTGGCGGGCCGGCGTCTGCCTCCTGATGTTTCTGCTCCTCGGTGTCTTTTCTCCCTTGGTGTCGTTGTCTCTTGGTGTCGTTGTCCCTTGGTGTCGTTGTCCCTTGGTGTGTCCGGAGTCAGGATGCGTCCGTCGCGGACTGCCCGTAGTGATCCCACCCATCGCTGCCTACGGGGCGCTTCCCGTCCACTGTCACCCCCGCGCCGGCCGATCCCGCGCCGCTCAGGACCGAACCGATCACGATGCACCCGGCCGGCGGGGTCACTCCTGGGGGAAGGCAGGCGACCAGCGGGTGATCCTCGCCGCCGCCGAGTACCCAGCGCAACGGGTCCACATCAAGGGCGGCCCCGGCCGACCGCATCGCCTCGTCGATCAGGAAGGCTTCCGACGCGAGATCGATGGACACCCCCGAGGCCACGGCGATGTGACCGAGATCCGCCACGAGACCGTCCGAGACGTCGCACATGGCGTGCGCGCCCGCGGCGGCGAGCACCGGCCCGAGCGCGTAGGGCGGCCGGGGCCGGCGGTGCGCCGCGATCAGTTCCTTCCATCTCGGGTCGTCGACCCATCGGGAGTCGCCGGCTGCCNAACCCGCCGTGAGTAGGGCCAGCCCCGCCTGGGCCCACCCGAGACGACCAGCGAGCACCACGGCATCGCCGGGCCGGGCGCCCGAGCGCAGGACCGGCGGCCGGCCCTGCAGGTCACCGAGCGCGGTCACCCCGAGCATGATCGAATCCGCGGAGCTGACGTCCCCGCCGGACACGGAGGCACCGGCCTGCGCGCATTCCTCGGCCATTCCGTCGGCCATCGCCAGGGCCCAGTCGACCGCGAGGTCGCCGGGTGCGGCGAAGCCGAGGAACAGGCCGGTGGGCCTCGCCCCCATCGACGCCACGTCGGCGAGGTTCTGCGCGGCGGCCTTGTGCCCGACATCCACCGCGGACGACCAGTCCCGGCGGAAGTGGCGTCCTTCGAGCAGCAGGTCGGTGGTGACGACCACCCGACCGTCCGGGGCGGCCAGCACCGCCGCGTCGTCCCCGGGGCCGACCAGCACGTCCCGTCCATGGGAGAAACGCGCCGTCACGGCCTCGATCAAGCCGAACTCGCCCAGATCGCGCAGCGTCGCCCCCGCCGGGGGTCTCCCGTGACTTCCCATTCGCCATATCCTCCAATATCTAGATGATCTAGATATTCCATCCTCAGGCGGAGTTTCCCGACCCCGCCGCCCGCCGGACCGACCGGACCAACCGGTCCCGCGGCTTCCGGCCGGAGGCGGCACCGACGGGTGGATGGTGGCGAGTCCGGGGCGTGCCGGATGCGGCCCTGGCCGCACCGCCTACCCGGAAACAGCGGAATGACCGTGATCGCAACGTCTGCGTCACCTTCCCGACATATGCTGCTGGAAATCTGACGCGCGTGCGAAGCCAGACCTGTCCGCGTGTATGTTGTCCGCGGCCTGCCGTGATCCGTGGGGTCGGTCAGCCGCGCGCCCAGGCGATCCGGCCCAGCGGAGGTCCGCTGACCAGGCATCGGTCCAGGTAGGGTCGGGTGGCGCTGCAGCCTGGCCGAGGAAGGATCGAGGGACGGCACTACCTGCCCTCCACCCCCGAGACCATCAGATGGGGTGAGCTGCCGAACGCCCTGACCAGGCCGGTTCTCAGTATCGACTCCGGCGCCACGGTCACCTTCGACACGGTCAGCCAAGAGGGGATCCTCTGCGACCAGGGGCGCGATCCCGACGCCTTCTTCGCCGGTTTCGGGGTCGCGCCGTCGGAGGTGCTGGCCGACGCCCGGGCGATCGCCGCTTCGGGTATCCCGCACCGGTTCGGGGTGGACGGTCCCCACATCGTCACCGGACCGGTGTTCATCCGGGGCGCGGAACCGGGGGACGTGCTGCGGGTTGAGGTGGTCTCGCTGCATCCCCGCGCACGGTATGGGATCGTCTCGACCCGCCATGGCGCGGGCCTGCTTGCAGGGGAGTNCCCNGNGGGGGGGCCGCCGGACGCGGACGCCGACGCCCGCCATTGGCGACGCTTCCGCACCGTTACCACCTTCTGTGCGGTGGAGCGCCGGCGGGGCCGCCTGTTCGGCGCCCTGACCAGCGTGAACGGCAGCAGGACCCGGTTTCCGTTGGCGCCGTTCCTGGGCATCATGGCGGTCGGCGTGGACACTACCACCAAGATCGTCCCCTCCACCTCGATCGGTCTGCACGGCGGCGCCCTGGACTGCCGGGAACTCGGCGCGGGCGCGCGGCTGTTCCTGCCGGTCCAGGTGAGCGGCGCGTTGTTCGCCGTCGGCGATCCGCATTACGCCCTCGGGGACGGGAAGATCGGTGCCACCGCCCTGGATGGCCCGCTACGGGCGACGCTGCGGCTGACCGTGCTGCGTGACACGGCGGCCCGGTCGGTTCTCGGCGCGCTGCGGGAACCGTTCATCGAGACCGACACGGCCTGGGTCACCCTGGGGCTCGACGTTGACCTCGCCGAGTCCGTCCGCCGCGCGGCGCGGTCGGCGGTGGTCTTCCTGCAGAGCCGGGTCGGGCTCGACCGGACCGAGGCGCTCGCCTACCTGTCCGCCGCGGCCGACTTCGGGGCCTGCCAGCTCGGCACCGGCACCCAGAGCGCGTTCTGCCGCATCCGTCGGGCGGACTTCACCGAACTGCCGATCGCGAAGCCGCGACTGCCGCGATCCGGACTCGTGCGGATCGTCGGCGTGGGCGACTCGGAGACCGAGGACCCGACGGATCCGGAACACGCCGCGGAGAAGACGCCGGATCGGGCCGACGAGAAGATCGGTCGCGCGGTGCGGATTCACTGGGCCGAGCCGGCCGGTGCCTCACCCCCGATCGACGCGGAAGCCGGCGGCCCGGACACCCCGTGACCGGCCGGGCGCCGGAGCAGGTGTCGAGGCATCCCACGACGATCACGATCCCGACGTCCTGCCGGCGCCGTTCGAACCGGACGGGGTGACCGGGCCGCCGGCCTGACCGACCCGTTCGGCACGCGGGGAGCAGTCTCCCCCACCGGCGCCCGGGGCCGTGCCCGTGCCTCGCCGGAGGGCAGGGGCCGAATCACGGGCCGAACCGCGCGGATCGGCGTCCGGCGGTGCGTCGTCGAGGCCCTCCAGATCGGACAGGGCGATGGGCCGCCACCGGTGCAGCGCCTCGTCGGCGCTCGCCCGGACGGTGGAATGTTCGACGCGGGGGAGGCCGGTGGCGGCCTCGTCCCGCAGTCCTCGCGCCCCGGTGTTCACGGGCGCGATACCGGCCCTCGCCAGCCGCGGCCACAACGAGGCCAACGCGGCGTCGGCGTCGAGTTCGAACTCGGACNGGNGGNCCCGCCAGAACCGCCAGCCCGCCCGGCGCAGCTCGCGCTCCCGGGCGAACTCGTGCGCGATCTCGTCCGGACCGGAGCCGACGTCCCCGTCGCACTCGACGGCGAGCCGGGCCCGACCGCCGGAGACGACCAGGTCGACCCGCCGACCGTTGATCTCCACCTGCGGGGTGACCAGGTAGCCGCGGCCGACGATCTCCCGGAAGACCCGCTGTTCGAACAGGGATCCGAAGGCCGGATGCGGACGGTTGGTCGGCACTTCGGCGAGTGCCGGGGGCTCCTCGCCGCGGCCGCCGGCCGCCGGGTGCGTCGTGGACAGCACGTAGCTCAGATAGTTGTGCCGCAGATCGCGAGGGTCAAGATCGGTGACCGGTACGGAGTGNAACAGCCAGNCCTGGTCGNGGGCCNGGGAGGCCGCGACGTTGAACCGCCGCTGGTACTCCAGCCGGGTCAGCGGGGTGATGCGCGAGTCGGGCGCCACCACCAGGGACAGGAAGACGACGTCGCGCTCGTCACCCTGGAAGTCGGCGGGGACGCCCACCCGCAGCCGTCGACGCTGGTGCTCGGCGGCGGACATCCGGTCGGCCAGCTGGTCGCGGATCAGCGCCGCCTGTGCGGTGCCCTGTGGGACGACGACGCCGAAGGAGAGCCGGGCGTACCGGGGATCCTCGGCGCAGGAGAGCACCTGTGCGACCAGGGCATCGGCCTCGGCCGGATTGCGTGGACCGAGGCCCGCGTCCGTGGTGAAACCGTGGGGAACGAACCGGGCCACCAGCGGCGGCAGCCGGTCGGCGCCAAACTGGCGCAGGGGAAGCAGCGGCGCGTCCCGGTAGAACATGGCCGACGACCACTCGATGATCTCCGGCATGCACCGGAAGTGCTCCCGCAGCCGGATCACCTCGCCGAAGCGGGTTCGCAACAGCGTGAACAGGCTCGACCGGGGGGTGAACCCGACGCGTAGCCACGCCGGCACCTCCGGCAGCAGGGCCTCCAGCCGGTCGAAGACCCGGTCGAGCTCGTCCGTGACCTCCACCGGCGGCGTGCACTGCCGGTCGTCGCCCACGACGATCACCCGTGGGGCGAGCCAGAGCAGGAACAGGCTGTCGAGCCCGGCCTGACTGCCTTCGTCGACGATCACGACGTCGAAGCTGTCGCGCACCGCCGGGATCGTCGACAGCACCTCCCGGATCGGCATGACCCAGGCCGGCACCGCCGTCTGGGCGATCTCCATCGCCTCCCGGGCGGCCTGGCGGAAACGCTCGGCGTGGCGGCCGCCGAAGGTGCCGCTGGCCGCCACCGCGTCGGCATAGGCGCGCAGCGCGGCCGACTGCTCGGCGCCCATCCGTTCGAGGCAGTGTTTCCACGCGCGGGCGCCGGCCAGCTCCGCGGTGGCCGCGGCGACCATGTCCTCCGCCGCGTCCAGCTCGGCGTCCAGATCGACAGGTGGTCCAGCCGGGCCGCCGGGGGCCGTGGCGGCGCCGGGGGCCGTGGCGGTCAGCCAGCTCGCGGCCACCGCCCAGGACCAGGCGGTCGTGAACGCCGCGAGCCTGGCCGGCCAGATCTCCGCTCCATTGGGCCGGGTCGCGCCGGCCGTCGAGACGAGGAGATCGGCGAGGTCGGGATGCGCCGCGCGCAGCCGGCCGAGCAGCTCGTCCCGGCGCAGCGCCACCTCCCGGGCAGCCATGGTGGTGGCGAGCGCGGCCCGGGTCCGCGTGTACGCGGCCACATTGCGGGCCGCTACCGCGCCGGCCAGCTCGGCGACCTCGGACGGCGTGCCCGCCGCGGTGGCAAGCCCGGCGTAGCCCTCCCGCAGTTCCCCCAGCGCCCGCTCGGCGTCGGTGGCGGCTGCCATCGGGCGCAGCGCGGCCATGACGGCCGCGAGATCCCGGACGCGCTCGGCGGAGTCCATCGCCGGTGCCCGGCCGGGCACGATGTCCTCCAGGATTGCCACGACCCGGTTCCGCGCCGCCACGATCGCCTGGATCTCCGTGACGGCCTCCTGCGCCTCAACCAGCCGGGACAGGCGTACCTCGAAGGGATCGGTGGGCCGCGGCGCGATCCCGACCAGGACCCATCCGCGGGTCGCGGCCTCGACCGCGACCTCCGCCCGGAGCCGGACGAGCACGAGATCGAGCAGCTCCGGGGTGGTCGGCGCGACGCCGTCCACCAGCGTCCGGGTCAGCAGCGTGTCCGCCTCCTTCTGGACCTTCGGCCGGAACCTGCGCCGTAGCTCGCCCCCGGCGTCGAGGTACTCGCGCAGTGCCTCCCCCCGGGCGAGCAGGGCGGCGGGGTCGAAGCCCGGATCCGCCGGGGAGCCGGCGTCGGCCGCCGAGGCGGAGCCGTCCGGGGAGGCGGAGGTCGGAAGGGCGACCGCGTGCAGACCGAGCTCGGTCACGTGCCGCGTCGCCTCGGCGATCATCGGCGTGGCCGCGGCCACCTTCGCCCAGAGGACCCGGTCCCGGCCGGCGAGGGCGTCGTCGAGGGCCGCCGGAACCCAGTGCCGTCTGTTCGACCGCTGCCCGCGCCCGTCGAGCTCCTCGAGCGCGCGGGAGAGGCTGGCGACCGCCTGCTGTAGCGGATCGAGGGAGACCACCGCGGGATCGACGGCGGCGAGCGTGTCGAGGAGACCCCGGGTCGCGGGACGGACGGCCGCGCGGGCAAGGCGGACCGCCTCGTCGGCCGCGCGGGCGGTGGCCACCAGGTCCGCGAACCGCTCGGCGGGTAGGAATCGGCTCATCTCGACCACCGGGCCGGCGGACCGGTCCGCGCCGACGTCCTGACCGGATCGCACCTGACCGGATCGCACCTGACCGGATCGCAGCAGGGCGTGGAGCTCCAGCGCCTCGGCGTCGGTCAACGGCGGGGGAACCGGCGCAGGGCCGACAGACCCGGACCCCGTCGCCGTGGTCCTCGCGGTGGTGGTGGCTGCCGCGCTCCGGGGCACGGGCCGCGGCAGCCACCGCGACGCGTCGGCCTCGGCCCGGACCCGCGCCGCGATGCTCGCCCGCGTCCCGCCCCAGCCCGCGGCCACCTCGCTGTCCGGATGCACCGTGTGCTCGGCCAACCGCAGGGCGCGGGCCCGGTCCGCCAGGACATCGCGGGCGCGGATCGCCTCCTGCCGGCGCGCGGCGGCCCGCACGATCCGCCGGTCGAGCGCCTCGGGGTGATAGGTGGCCTTCTCCGCGGCCAGGGCGCTCACGCTCGCGGCGAGCTCGGGGGAACCCACGCCGATGCCGCCAAGCTCGTCCGCTTCGTCTTCGGCCCCGGCCGGGGCGGGGTCGAAGACTGCGTCGGGCCGGCCGTCCAGGTCCGCCCCCGCGTTCCCGGCCTGGTCGACCGGTGCGTCGCGCGCCTCCTCGGTATCGGTGAACGACACGCACAGCCGCTGCAGGTCCGGGGGCAGTTTCTCCCGCAGGACCCGCAGGGCTTGCGACTTCTGGCTGGTGACCAGAACCCGTTGCCCCTCCGCCAGCAAGGCGCAGACCAGGTTGGCGATCGTGTGCGTCTTGCCGGTGCCGGGCGGGCCCTCGACGACGACGCCGTTGTCGTGGCGAAGCCGCTCCAGCACCCGGGCCTGCTCGGGACTGGCCGGGAGCGGGAGCAGCGGGTCCGCACCGAGTTCGGCGCCGCTCGTCGCTCCCTCTGCCTCGAGCCAGGCCAACCGGTCGGCGGCGTCGAGGGTCTCCACCAGCTGGACGAGGCCGAGCGGCGGAGGTCCGTCACCCCGCAGGACGTCGAGCATCCGCTCGTAGTAGGTCAGCAGGGCGGCCTGGTCACGGGTGCGCAGGACGAAGGCCGGGGCGAAGGTCACCCGCGGGCGTGACGCGCTGTCGGGCGCGGGCGGCGCGAGGTCGGGTTCGAAGCCGTCCGTCGGCACGTCGAGCGCCAGCGCCAGCCAGTCCCGCAGCAGCCGGATGTCGTCCGGACCCAGTGGCGCCGACGGTCGTCCCCGCAGGCGCTCGTGCAGCGCGTTCGTCCGTTCCCGGCGGAAGCCGGCGATGCCGTCGAGTAGCGGGCCGTCGGCGAGGCGCGTGGTGGCCCCCGCCGGGACCCGCACCCTGATATCGGAGGTGACCGGGTCGATGTCGCAGGTCAGCCGGGTGGTCAGCAGGTGCTCGCGGACGGTGGGGCCGCCCGGTGGCTGCCAGGTCAGCAGGCCGGTCGCCAGCACGAGTTCCAGCGCGTCACCCTCCTGGGCCACCCGGGCCGCGACCGCGTGCAGCGTGTTGTGCAGATTGCGTCGCTCCGCGTCAACGCGCGCGCGTGTCGCCCAGAGCTGCCATCGCGGCAACCAGGCCTGGTAGGCCGCCGCCGCGGCGGTCTGCTCGGCGGCGGTCTGCTCGGCGGCGGCGCCGTTCCACACCGGCGGCTGGTCGGGATCGGCGCCGGCCGCGTCGGGCAGCACGATCTGGCCGGCGAGGATCGCGGGCGGTGGCGGCGGTGGGGGTAGGACGGTGGCGGCGGGGGCGGTCAGCAGCACCTCGCCGGCCCCGGCGTGCTCGGACAGCGGCACGCCGGCCGGGATGTCGGCGAGCCACACCGTGAGCGGATGCTCCTCGATGGTCCGGATCCGGCCCGACCGGGCCGCCGCGACCTCATGGAGGAACCGCACCAGCCGGTGACAGCGGTCCGCGAGGGCGGCATGCCGCTCGGGGCCGGCGGTCTGCGTCGTCATCAGGACCTCGCTCTGGAGATCCCGGCGCCCGCGCCGGGAGGGAAACGCCGTCCGTCGGTTGTCGACACGTGACTTTCCTCCCGTCGGCGCTGTTCTCCCGATCCGCTCTCCCGATCCGTGGCGCCACCGATCTGTGACGCCCCGTCCGCGAGGTCGGCAGGATGCCGGCATCCTACGCATAATGACGTGCCCCTCTCCGACGGAGCGACAGGAGGGGGTAGCCCGTCCGCGGGGTGCGCCGGGTGCGGGTGCGGGTGCGGGTTCGGGTGAGGTTGCGGCGTGCCGCCGGCGGCATGGTGAGGCGGGTGCGACAACATACGCATCCGTGAGGTCACGGTTCTACGCTGATGTGCACATTCACTCCCGGTACTCGCGTGCCTGCAGTCGTGACTGCGATCTGGAGCACCTGGCCTGGTGGGCGGCACGCAAGGGCATCGCCGTCGTCGGCACCGGCGACTTCACCCATCCGGCCTGGTCTCAGGAGATCGCGACGAAGCTGGTCCCGGCCGAGCCCGGCCTGTTCCGGCTGCGGTCCGATCTTGAGCATGAGGTGCTGCGCACGTTACCGGCCTCCTGCCGGACGGCGACCCGCTTCATGATCTCTAGTGAGATCTCGACGATCTACAAGAGGGGCGACCGGACCCGTAAGGTCCATCATCTTCTCTACGCTCCCGACCGGGAGGCCGCCGGACGGATCACGGCGGCGCTGGCTCGGATCGGCAACCTCGCCGCGGACGGGCGTCCCATCCTGGGCCTGGACTCCCGCGATCTGCTGGAGATCACCCTTGGTGGCGGGGCGGGCTGCTATCTGGTCCCGGCGCACGTGTGGACGCCCTGGTTCGCGGTTCTCGGTTCGAAGTCCGGGTTCGACGCCGTCGAGGACTGCTACGGCGACCTCGCCGACGAGGTCTTCGCCCTGGAGACGGGGCTTTCGGCGGACCCGGAGATGTTCTGGCGGATCTCCGGTCTCGACCGCTACCGGCTGGTGAGCAACTCTGACGCCCNCNCCCCGCCGATGCTCGGCCGGGAGGCGACCGCGTTCACCTGCGACCTCGACTACTTCTCCATCGAGGCCGCGCTGCGCGGCGGGGACGGCTTCGCGGGGACCGTCGAGTTCTTCCCGGAAGAGGGCAAGTACCACCTCGACGGGCATCGCAAGTGCGGGGTGGTCCTCACGCCGGACCAGACCCGGGAGGTCGGCGGACGCTGCCCCACCTGCGGCGGTGGCCTCACCGTCGGGGTCCTCAACCGGGTCGAGGCGCTGGCCGACCGGCGGCCCGGCCACCGCCCCGTCACGGCGCCCGACGTCACCTCGCTGGTTCCGTTGCCGGAGGTCGTCGGGGAGATTCTCGGCGTGGGCCCGAAGAGCAAGGCGGTCGCGGGCCAGGTGACGTCGTTGGTCTCCCGTCTGGGCCCGGAGCTCGACATCCTCGGCGACGNACCGCTCACGGACATCGCTGGGGTCGGATCGCCGGAGCTGGTCGAGGCAATCAGTCGCCTGCGCCGCGGGGAGGTGATCCGGCAGGCCGGGTTCGACGGCGAATACGGCGTCATCCGGTTGTTCGAACCCCGGGAGCTCGCCCGGGACGGTGGCACCCTGTTCGACCTGGGGTCCGGCGCGGCTGGTGGGCAGGACCGGATCGATGCGGGACCCTCCCTCGACGAGGCGCTCGCGGCGCGGGCGCGTCCGGCACCCGATGCCGCGGTGGTGCCGGGGGATGCCGCGGTGGCCGACAGCCAGCTGTTCACGCCGGTTTCCGGCGATACCCCGTCGGTGCTTGACGGGCTGGATCCCGAGCAGCGGCTGGCAGCCTCGCACCTGTCCGGTCCGCTGCTCGTCCTCGCCGGACCGGGAACGGGCAAGACCCGTACGCTNGTCCACGCGATCGCACACCGGGTCGCTGAGCACGGGGTGCCGGCCGGGGAGTGCCTGGCGGTCACCTTCACCCGGCGTGCGGCCGGGGAGCTCGCCGAACGGCTAGCCGGCCTGCTGGGTGACGCCGCGGGACGGGTGCTCGCGACGACCTTCCACGGCCTCGGGCTTACGATCATCCGTGAGCAGCACGCGAAACTCGCCCGGGGCCCGCAGGTCCAGGTCGCGGACGACGCGGTGCGCGTGGAGCTAATCGCCGCGGCACTGCACGGTGAGGGCGACGCCCGAACGCGCCGGCGGGTGGCGGCCGGTGTCGCCGAGCTCAAGCGGCACCGAGCGCTCGGCCAGGCGATCCGCGACCACGACCTGGTCGGGGCGCTCGCCCGTTACGACGCCGCGCTGCGCGATCGGGACATGGTCGATCTCGACGATCTGATCACCCTGCCGCTGACCCTGCTGCGGTCGTCCCCGGATCTCGCCGAGCACTACCAGCGGCGGTGGCGCCACGTCTGGGTCGACGAGTACCAGGACACCGACGAACTCCAGTACCGCCTGCTGGGGCTGTTGTGTCCCCCCACGGCCAACCTGTGCGTGATCGGCGACCCGGACCAGGCTATCTACAGCTTCCGGGGTGCGGACGTCCGGTTCTTCCTGCGGTTCGAGCAGGACTACCCGAGTGCCCGCCCGGTCGCCCTGACCCGCGGCTACCGATCCACCCGCACCATCGTGCGGACGGCGCTCGATGTGATCGCGCCCACGAGTCTGGTCCCGGACCGGACCCTGACCGCCGTGCGGGGCGCCGAGGGCGACGGCCCGGTGCTGCTGCGGCGCTACCGCAGTGAGGCCGAGGAGGCGATCGCCGTCGTCGACACGATCGACGCGGCGCTCGGCGGTACCTCGTTCCACGCGTTGGACTCGGGGGTGGACGGATCGGTCGACGCGGGGTTCTCCTTCGCGGACATCGCCGTGCTCTACCGGACCGCCCGCCAGGCCGAGCCGATCATGGAAGCGCTGGCCACCCGCGGTTTCCCGTTCCAGCGGCGCTCTCATCTCCCGCTCGCGGACGCTCCCGCGGTCGCCGACCTGCTCGCCCTGCTGCAGGACCTGACGACCACGGATCCCTCGGGTCCCGGCGTCCCGCGTCCGGTGTCGGGTCTGCTGCGCGACGCGGCGGCACGGGCCACCGATCTCGCCGAGGCGAGGAGAAGCGAGCTCGGCGCCGTGCCGTCCGACGGGTTTCCCGGCTTCTCCGGCGGACGGGTGCCGACCGAGGCCGAGCTGCGCCTGGCGGTGGAGCTGCTCGCACCGGCCGCCGCAGCGGCAGGCAACGACCTGGCGGGTTTCCTCACGTCGGTCACGCTCGCCGCCGAGGTCGACGGGCTGGACCCGAGGGCGGACCGGATCTCGCTGCTGACCCTGCACGCGAGCAAGGGTCTGGAATACGGCCTGGTCATCATCGTCGGTTGTGAGGACGGGCTGCTGCCGATGCGCTTCGGTCCGGCCGGTGAGGCGCCGGGCGGTGGGATCCCGGGCGGTGGCGTCAACGGANCCGCCGACGGAACCGCCGACGCCGGCACGAAGGACGCCGAGGCGGAGGAGCGCCGACTCTTCTTCGTCGGCGTCACCCGGGCCAGGCATCGGTTGGTCCTCACCTCGGCGGCCAGCCGGCGGCGCGCCGGGTCGGTCGTGACGACCCGTCCCTCACCGTTTCTTGCGGACATCAGGCCGGCTTTGCTGTCCTCTGTCCCGGCCGAGGGCGTCCCGGCCGAGGGCGGGCGGCGCCGGTCGCGCCGGCCGGCACCGGGCAAGCAGTTGCGACTCCTCTGAGCCACCGGGCCGGAGCCGCTGGACCGACACTCGCGCGGCCCGGCGGCTCAGCGCTTGCGCAACACCATCGCGAGGTTCCAGGTCACAATCTCGCGGGCACCGGGAATCCTGATGATCACCTTCGCCCAGTCGGGCAGATAGCGCGGCATCGCGTCGAGGATCTCGACGTCGGACCGCCGCTTCGCCCAGGCGAGGGTGTCGGCCACCGACACCGGAAATAGAGTCTTGCCGTAGATGTTTTTCGGCGCCTTGCCCTTGCGGCGTTCGAACCTCGCCGCCGCCCGGTCACCACCCAGATAGTGCCAGGGTGCGGTCTCGTGGCCGCCCCAGGGGGACAGCCAGTTCGTGTAGCTCAGGAAGATGAGCCCGCCAGGGCGGGTCACCCGGGCCAGTTCGGAGCACATCCGCCACGGGTCNGGGACGTGTTCGAGCACGTTTGACGTGTAGCAGAGATCAACGCTTCCGGAGAGGAACGGCAGGTCCAAGGCGCTGCCCCGGACCCGGCCGGGAACCTCGATGCCACCGGCCTCCATCTCCGAGACGTCCGGCTCGACCCACACGTACCGGGCGCCGGCGTCGAGGAAGGCCGAGCGGAAGTAACCCGGGCCGCCGCCGACGTCGAGGACGAGCTGGCCGGTCAGGGATGTGTACCGCATCAGCTGGCGCACGGAGTCCGCGGCGATCAGCGAGTAGAAGCCAGCCGGGTCGACGGGCTCCTTGCGGTGCGCGAGGAACAGCGTCTTCGAGCGCGACAGTCCGAACCCGGAATAGGGCAGGGCGCGCACCAGCGGACCCTCCTTGGTCCGCTCGCGGGGAGTGGCCGCCGCCTGCGCTCCGCTCGCCGTGCCCGCTCCGCTCGCCGGCACCGGGCCGGACGGGCCGGCCGGCGGCGCGGTCCCGAAAGCCGCGGCCCGGGACTCGCCACCCGGTTCCGGGGTCGCCGCGGAGGGTGTCGGGGCCTGCCTCGAGCCTGCGGGGGGAGCCGTGGAAGCCGCAGCCGTGGACGCGGTGGAGGTCGCCGCGGATGCCGCCGTGTCAGACATGCCGGGGACGATAACACCACGGCGGCGGGCCTTCGGTGGGCGGCGGGAGCCGCCCGGGCCGCCAGTCGGATCCGCCCCGGCCGTGGCGTGGACGCCCGGTCCGCAGTGGCCTCGGCGTCCGCCCGATCTCCCGGCTCCGCTGCGCGGATCAGGGGCATACCACGCTTGTTGTGGAATTATCCGGGCCCTGAGGTTTATTGTTTACGTGTTGAATACTCCTTTGGTCCGTTGGTGCTTCTTCGTTCCCTGAACCCGGCGACGTGTGTTCCCGGCGATCCTGAGGGCTGGTGATGGTGGTAGTGCACCCGGTTCCGCTGGCAGGGCCGACTGCCTTCCGAGAATCTGGACTATCTGGACTATCTGGACTGTTTGGGATGCTAGTGATCATCCTGCCCGCCCGGCCGATCGCCGTGGCCCAGGGCATGGGCTAGGCCGCGGGGATGTCGCAGACCTACGAAAGTCCCGACTTGCCTTCGTCCCCTGTCTCGGCGTTATCGCCGGCCTGGCGACACGTTCTTGATCAGCCTATGGGTATGCGGGCCGAACTGGACCGCCTGCGCCGCCACGCGCCCTTTTACGACGCGACGGTGGACGAGATCGACGGCCGCCGGATACGGATCGGTGATCATTGGCTCACCGATTTCGCGTCGTGCAACTACCTTGGCCTCGATCTCGACCAGGAGATCATCGAGGCGGTCCCGGAGTACCTGGACCGCTGGGGCACCCACCCGAGCTGGTCGAGGCTGATCGCCAGCCCGCGGATGTACGACGACATCGAGCACACGCTCGCAGCTCTCCTCGGTGCCGAGGACGCGCTGCTGCTCCCGACCATCACCCACATCCAGCTGTCGGTGCTGCCCGCCCTCGTGGGCAAGGGGGCCCTCTTCGTCGAGGTGCACGCCCATCAGACGGCACATGACGGCGCGGTCGTGGCCGCGGCCCATGGCGCCGCCGTGGCGCGCTTCCGCGAGGACCGGCTCGACCGGCTGGAACGCCGGCTGCGGACGAGCCCTCNCCCCCGGGTGGTGTGCGTCGACGGCGTCCACAGCATGACCGGAAACGGCCCGCCGCTCGCCGAACTCGCGGCGCTCACCCGTGCGCACGACGCCCTGCTCTACGTTGACGACGCCCACGGGTTCGGTGTCGTCGGCGAGCGTGATCCCGCCGCGTCGAGCCCCTACGGCAGCCGCGGCAACGGAATCGTCCGCCATCTCGGCGAGACCTACGACGATCTCGTCCTGGTCGGCGGTTTCTCGAAGGCGTACTCGTCGCTGCTCGCCTTCGTCGCCTGCCCCACGGAGGTGAAGGAGTATCTGAAGTCCACCGCGGGCCCGTACGTCTTCTCCGGCCCGTCGCCGGTGGCGTCCCTGGCGACCGGGCTGGTCGGGCTGCGGGTCAACGCGGAACGCGGGGACGCCATCCGGGCCCGGCTGCACCGCCTGACCAGCCGGTTCCTCGACGGCCTGCGCGGGCTCGGTCTGTTCACGCTCAACGCCAGCGGCTTTCCGATCATAGAGATTCCCCTGGTCGACGCCGCGCAGGCCGAGCCGTTGGGCCGGTTTCTGTTCGAACGGGGGATCTTCGCGAGTGTGGTGCCGTTCCCGGTCGTTCCCCGTGAGCAGGTCGGGGTGCGCATCCAGGTCACCGCGGCCAACACCAACGCCGAGATCGATCATCTGCTGGCCGTCCTGGCCGAGGCGGTCGAGCGGTTTCCCCTGGTGTCGGTCCCGCAGGCCCGCGCCGGCGACTGAACCCCACCTCGCCGAGACAGGCTCCTACCGGGGCCCCCGCATTGCGCCGGAGGCGCCCGACGGCTCTCCCAGGAAGCTCGCCGGAGGCGAGGTGACGGAGACCCCGGACGGCGCCCTAGGCCAGGGGTCNCCGACGGCTCTCCCAGGAAGCTCGCCGGAGGCGAGGTGACGGAGACCCCGGACGGCGCCCTAGGCCAGGGGTCCCCGCATTGCGCCGGAGGCGCCATGCGGGGCAAGGCGGGCGACCGGATACCGGTCGCGGTCGAGGCGGACGTCGGCATCCCGGACGCGGGCCAGAACGGCGAGGAAATCGGCCCGTGGAATCTCCACCGCACCCAGGTCGATCAGATGCGGGGTCGCGATCTGCACGTCCAGCAGCACCCCGCCGGCCGCGGTGAACCGGGCGTCGAAGTCGGCCAGAGCCACCTTGGAGGCGTCGGTCCGGGTGCGGAACATCGATTCACCGACGAACACGCCGCCGACGCCCACTCCGTACATGCCGCCGACCAGCTCGTCGCCCTCCCAGACCTCGATGCTGTGCGCCCAGCCCAGGGCGTGCAGCTCGGCGTAGCCCTCGACCAGTTGGGGAGTGATCCATTCGGAGGTACCGCCGCGGCGGCAGCCGCGGACGACGTCGACGAAGCGCTCGTCGACGGTGGTGGTCCACCCGCAGTTACGTAGCCGCTTGCGCAGTGTCCGGTTGACCCGCAGCCGGCCGATCGGGATCACCGCCCGGGGGTCGGGGCTCCACCAGGGCAGGTCCAGCCCACCGGGACGGTGCGGGGGCAGATGGGGGATGCGTCGGGCGGCCACCGCCGCCCGCAGGATCTCGCGCAGCCACCCCCCGCCCCCGCGGGTCCCGCTGCTCGCGTCGTCGCTGTCGTCCCCGTGGGCCTCGTCGTCCTCATGGACCTTGCCGCCGTCGGCCTCGCTCGCCGGCCAGGGGAAGGCGCCGGCCCGGTAGGCGCCGATCAACGTCGCCGGATCCAGCTCACCGCCGACGGCGACCGGGGCCTGGCGGGGGCTGCTCAGCAGCGAGAACCCGTCCCATACGGTGGGGCCGAGATCGCGGGGCGGCGCCGTCAGCGCCACGACTTGACCGCCGGCGTCCGATCCGGGGCGACTGGGGCGTTCAGCACGGCACTCTCCATCGTCGGGGAGAGATCGCCGGGACATTCCTCCGTCCGGCCGATCGTCTCCGGATCGATCATGCCAGCCGACGGCGCCCGTCGCCGCAGTTGCTCGGTCACCTGCTCGGATGGGCCCGGATGGCCGAGGAAGTAGCCCTGAGCCAGGTCGCAGCCGAAATCCCGCAGCATCCGCATCGCTCCAGCGGTCTCCACGCCCTCGACGACGATGCGCAGGCCGAGCGCGTGGGCGAGCCCGACCGTCGAACGGACGATCGCCTCGGCCCGGCCATCGACCTCCATGCGTTGGATGAATGACTTGTCCAGCTTCAGCACGTCAACGGGCAGCTCCCAGAGCCTGGCCAGGGAGGAGTACCCGGTGCCGTAGTCGTCGACGGCGATTCCGATCCCCAGGTCGCGCAGCTCCCCGAGTACGGCGGCCGTGCGGACCCGGTCGAGCATCAACGTGGTCTCGGTGATCTCCAGCTCGAGTGCCGTCGGGCTCAGCCCGAAGCCGGAGAGCATGCCGCTGACCTGTTCGGGAAAGCCACGGTCCAGCAGGTCCGAGGCGGACAGGTTCACCGCCACCGCTACGTCGAATCCGGCGGAGTGCCACTGCCGGCACTGGCCCAGGGCGGTCTCCAACACCTCGATGGTCAGCATCCGGATGAAACCGGCCTGTTCGGCCAGGGGGACGAATTCCTCTGGCCCGAGCAGGCCGCGGCTGGGATGCCGCCAGCGGACCAGGGCCTCCACGGCATTTGCCTGCCCGGAATCGAGGTCGACCTTGACCTGGTAGTGCACCTCCAGCTGGCCGGTGCCGAGCGCCGCGCGCAGGGACTCGATCATGTCGAGGCGGACGAGGCTGTTCACGTCGGAGCCGGGACGGTAGGACTCCACGCCGGTGCGGCCCGACTTCGCGGCATACATGGCCACGTCGGCACGCTGCAACAGGATGTGGGCGTCCTCGGCGTGGTCGGGGTACACGGCGGCGCCGATGCTCGCGCCGACGTGCAGGGTCACCCCGCCGACGTCGAAGGGATTGCCGAGCACGGCCAGCACCCGGTCGGCGACGCGTTTTGCGGCCTCGATGTCCGCGTGTTCGAGCAGGACCGCGAACTCGTCGCCNCCCAGGCGGGCATGCAGGTCGCCGGGACGCAGGGCGTCGGAGATACGGGTTCCGACCTGCGCCAGCAGCGCGTCGCCCACCTGATGCCCCAGCGAGTCGTTGATCTCCTTGAACCGGTCAAGGTCCAGCAGGAGGAGGGCGAAGGTGTCCACCCCGGTGGCGCGCTGCTCGGCCTTCGTCAGCCGTTCGATGAAGCCACGCCGGTTTGCCAGGCCCGTCAGCTCGTCAGTGCGGGCCAGCACCTTGCTTTCGGCGAGCTGCTGGACCTCGATGAAGGTGAACGCGGCGCGGGCCAGGGCCGTCAGCACCGTGGCCGCGGCGAGTCCGACGGTGACCTTTGGCAGCTGGACCGTGGCGCCGAGGACGAGCAGACCGAGCGCGATCACGGTGAGCACCAGTGGGACCGCGATGACGCCCCAGCCGGACATCTTGGCCGGTGGGTGCCAGCGCGGTCGCAGCCAGGCGGCCAGGGCCGGCATGAGCACCGAGAACAGCCACAGCGTGCCGAGGAGGCCGGACCCGGGGTCCCTGTCCGTGGTGACGATGACCAGCAGGAGTGAGTCGGCTATCGCGAAGCCCACCAGCCCGATGCCCAGCAGCCACCACACCCGGCCGGGATGCCAGCCCAGCAGGCTGAACACCGTGACGATCAGCAGGATCAGCAGCAGGTCGGCGAGCGGATAGATCAGGTTCACCGTCATCGTCCACGCGCTGTAGCGCGGATACGCGTTCGCCATCGCCACGCCGATGCCGCTGGTCAGCGCGGCCACGCCGAGCAGGCCGACGAGCGCGTCCATCCAGACGCTCGTGTGCAGCCGGAGCACTCTTCTGCGTAGCAGGAGGATGACGGCGACATAGCACGCCGGATAGAAGAGCAGCCAGCCGAGATCGGCCAGCGACGGCCCGAGGTCGTCGTCCTGCCGGCCGGCGACCGCCGCGTTGTAGTAGATCGTCGCGCCTCCGTAGCTGATGAGCCCGGTACCGAGCAGGGCCCAGGGGAGGCGTTCGCCGCGGATCAACACCGCCCGCGCCAGGCAGATCAGGCCCGAGCCGAGGGCGACGCCGTAACGCAGCGACCCGGTCTCGTTGCCGATGTGGGGCACGGTGACGAACGCGGAAACGGACAGGTAGACCGTGGCGACGATCAGGACGAGCTGGGCAATCCGGATCAGACGGAACCGGCACGGGGGAGGGAGAGAGGCGGTCAACCGGTCATCCCCCCGCAGAGTGGTGGAAACCTGTGCACGTGCCCGGCATCGTGCCGACGGCCATCGCCCGGTGCCGCGGCGACAACACCAGCGGCACCGACGGCCGTCTTGCCTGCCGGTTCGCCGAAGGCCGGTTCGCCGAAAAATATGATCTTTTACGGGTGCGCCGTGGGCGGGCGCTGGTGGCGACTCCCCCTCCGGCCCCTCTCCGGTGCCGCCATGGTGCCGACTCCGCAGATCCAGTAATCGACCGCCGCCGACGGCGACCGGTCCTGCGGGAGGAGTGGGACTNCCTCCGTNGAGGNAAAGGGTACGGACNCCCNGGAGGTCCCGCCACTCGGGCCTCATGTGACCATCATGACGGAGGCTTGGCCGGGCATGCCTACATTCTCGTGCATCTCAGCCTCTTGTTATTTATATATCGAAATTTGTTGCGATTTGCGGGCGTGGCGTTGGGTTCGGGTGGGGTGACCGCGCGCAGGCGTGGCCGTGTCGTCGACTCATCACGTCAGGGCGGCCCGATCATGGTCGCCGCGGCCGGAGGCTGCCGCCGCGCGACAGATGGGAAAATATCGGCTATGTCCCGCTTCCCGCGCTGGAGGCGGGGGAGGAGCGCACATGCGGATCGGTCTGCAACTACCCGACTTCACCTCCCCGCACGGTTCCGGGCGGCTCGGGGAAGATCTGGCCGAGGTGGTCCGCGTGGCGGACACGGTCGGATTCGACTACCTGGCCGTCATGGACCACTTCTTCCAGATCGCGATGGTCGGTCCGGCCGAGAACGAGATGCTGGAGGCGTACACGACGCTGGGTTTCCTGGCCGCCCACAGCCGCCGCGCGAAGCTGCTGACCCTGGTCACCGGGACGGTCTACCGGGAGCCCGGCGCCCTGGCGAAGATCGTCACGACGCTGGACGTGCTCTCCGGCGGGCGGGCCTGGCTGGGCATCGGCGCCGCCTGGTACGAACAGGAGGCGGTCGGTCTCGGTCTGCCGTTCCCGCCGCTGGCCGAGCGGTTCGAACGGCTCGAGGAGACGCTGCAGATCTGCCTGCGGATGTGGAGCGGTGACGAGAGCCCCTTCTCTGGCCGGTACTACCAGTTGGCCCGTCCACTGAATTCGCCGCAGCCGCTGACGCGGCCGCATCCACCCATCCTGATCGGTGGGGGTGGCGAAAGGAAGACGCTGCGCCTCGTGGCCCGGTACGCACAGGCGTGCAACCTCTTCCCCGGTCCCGATCTGGCGCGCAAGCTCCAGGTGCTGCGTGAACACTGCGAACGCGAGGGTCGGAACTACGACGACATCCTCAAGACCGTGGTCTTCTCCTTTGACGTCGGACCGAGGGGGGAGAATGTGGCGAGGATTCTCGACGAGCTGAACGACCTGGCCGAACTCGGTGTCCAGGCGGTTCTCGGTGGCGTGCGCGACGTCTGGCACGTCGAGCCTCTGCACATACTCGGTGAAGAGGTGATTCCGCGGGTCGCCGGGCTCGCCGAGATCTCCTGACCCAGATCTCCCGACCCAGATCTCCAGGCCGGTCCCGAAGGGGGGCAGCTCGTTCTTGGCCAGGCCCGTGCGCGGCGCCGGACCCGGGGACCTCCCGTCAGCCCGAGCGGAGCCGCTGGTCATGAGTCCAACGCGTGTCGGCCGCACTGACCAGGGCAGCCGGCAGGCGATTACCCGGGCAGTCCGGTGACCGGACAGGAAACGGACCTTGAGGGATGTCCAGCGCTCGATTCCGACATTGTCGCCCGTCCGCGGTATCCGTCTGACTACTCTGCTGGTGGGAGAACTGGCGGGGCAGCGGAACGAGGTCGTTGGAACGAGGTCGTCGATGTCGAACGCGAAGCACCCGGGCTGGACTCCGAGTACTCTTCGTCGCTTCCGTGAGGCCCGGGGCCTGACGCAGGACGGGCTCGCCGAGCAGGTGCGTGGTCTCGCTGGGGGAGAAAGCTTCACACCGCCCGCGGCGACTGCGGAAATGGTCCGTCGGCACGAGCTCGGGAAAGTATTCCCGGGAGTCGCCTATCGGCGTGCCTACTGCCTGCTATTCGCGGTCACCGAGCCGGAGCTGGGGTTTCGGCCGGCCGAGCGGCTGCGGCTGCTCGCGCCGCACCGGTATGTCCGGGCGGTACGCGAGTTCGACGAGATCTAGCGCACCCTGCGGGAGACCGTCCCGGCCCCGGCGTTTCCGCCTCGCCCTGGGCACGGTGCGTCCCTAGTCGCCCCGCTTCATCTACGACAGAGGCAGTAGTAGTAGTATTAGTACTACTACTGCTGTAGTAATGCGGGGCGGGATTTCTCCTGTCTGTGACGGCTCGTGGTGCGGACATCACGAGATGACGATCGGAGCGACCGTGGGGCCAACGGAGATCAACGGACTGCCGGCGCACGTCTTGCTCGTGCATGTGGTTGTCATCCTCGTGCCGCTGGCAGCGATGCTGGTGGTGCTGTCCGCGGTGTGGCCGGCGGCGCGGCGCCGGCTGGGCGTCATCACCCCGCTGGTCGCTCTGGTCGCGCTGGTGAGCGTGCCGCTCACCACCCATGCGGGGGAGTGGCTCGAGGCACGCGTGCCCTCGAGCGAGCTGGTCCGCCGGCACGCCGAACTCGGTGACACCCTGCTGCCCTGGGCCGCCGGGCTGTTCGTCGCGGCCGCGGCGTCGTGGGTGCTCGCACGCCGCTCGGCCGCCACCGGAACGGAAACGGCTCCGGCGCGCACCGCGACCGGTCCCGGCCGGAGGGTGCTCGTGGCGGTTCTCGCCGTGCTCAGCCTGGTCGTCGCCGCCGGCTCGGTCGTGCAGGTCTACCGGATCGGCGACAGTGGTGCCCAGGCCGTCTGGCACGGCAGCTTCAGCCGGACTCCCCTGCCCGGTGATGGGCCTGCCCGGTGATGGGCCTGCCCGGTGATGGGCCTGCCCGGTGATGGGCCTGCCCGGTTCAGGTGAAGGCCTGCGGACGAGGATCCTGCGGTACCGCAGGATCGGGACGGGCCGGATCGGCCTGGGCGGAGTGCTCCACCTCGAGCAGGGACTCCGCGTGCCGTTCGGCCTCGAACGCGGCGGCCCCACCCCGGACTCTGAACAGCCGTTTGCTCACGATGAGGTAGACGACGGCACCGACGTTGATGACAAGCGCTCCGATGCGCAGGACCGTGATCCGCTCGGTGAGTTCGTAGATCTCCAACGGCAGGAACGCCGACGTGGCGACGGCGGCGAAGTACTCGCCCCAGCGCTTGAGTAGCCATAGCCCGATCCCCTCGACGACCTGTACGGCGGCGTAGCCGAACAGCAGCAGCGCGACGAGGAGCAGGGTGTGGGGACGGGTGTGCAGGAGGTGGTGCAGGCGATCGATTGTAGGGGAATGGTCGAGATCGAGACGCAGGACGTCGGCCAGCGGGCGCGCCGCGGGCACGGCCCGGTCGAACAGCTGCTGGAGCTGCCCCTCCGATCGGCGGAACCGGAGGATGGCGTAGCCGATCAGGACCATGAGCAGCGCCCGGAGTATCCGTTCCACGGCGAGTAGCCGCAGGACCGTCGCGTCGCGCAGCGCCCGTCCGCGCAGGAGCAGCGGTGCGTCCTCAGCCGGTCCGGACAGGGCCGGCTCCCCGACGACGAAGTCGCCGCACCGTAGGCACCGCCAGCTGACACCGACGGCGGTCCGGGCGGTCAGCCGCTCGGCCAGCGATGTCTCGTCCGGACGGTAGGTGACGTGGCCCTTGCGGGCACACGTCCGCAGCTCCCAGTTCATCCGCGCCATCCACGTCCCACCCGTGTCTCCAGCCCGCCGCGCTTCTTCCCAACCTAGGCTGACACAGCTTGGCGCGAGAACCCGGTCCGTGGCGGGCGGCCGACCCGTGAGCACCCGGGTTGCAACCGACGGGCATGGCGGGNCGCGTGTCCCCNGGGNGGCTCGGACAGGATCCACGCAAAGCCAGGCGAAGACGAGCCTGGTGGTTTCGGCTCGCGTACCTGCGGCTATCACGCCCAGTGACGGATCTCGGCCGGTAGCGGCGCGGGCCCTGGCCAAGGCGGGTGCCTGATGGCCGCGGGCGGTACCGCCATGGTGGACGGCCCGGTTGTGGTGCCGTCGGCGGCGGGACGGGATGCGGCGGTCACTCTCGTCACCATGATCATGGCTGTGGTCGTCGGTCTGACGTTCGCCTTCGGGTTCGGCAACGTCTTCCAGCTCGGGCTACGTCTCGGGGTGCCAGTCTGGGTCGCCCCCTTGGTGGCTCCTGCCGTCGACTTGTCCGTGGTGGGCCTTTTGCTGGGGACACGGCAGCTGGCGGTGCAGGGCGCGCCGCCGGAACTGCTGCATCCGGCTCGGCGGCTGCTGGTGTTCTCCAGCGTGGTGACCCTGGCGCTGAATGTAGCCGAGCCGGTGATCGCCGGCCAGTACGGCAAGGCCGCGTTCGACGCCGGCCCGGCGCTGCTTATCGGCTGGTCCGAGGTTGGCCCGGGATTGCTACGTGCGATGCGCCACCCCACCACCTTCCATCCCGCAGCGCAGGGCGCCACGATCCCTCAGCCCGCACCCCAGCCGACGGAGACTGCCGGGGCAGCGGCGTCCACCGCGGTGCCTGTGGCAACCGAAGGTGGGAGCCCGCGGGCCGAGGTGGGCGCGGTTCCTGCGCAGCGCGCTCCCGAGCAGGCGAACACCGTGGTGGTCGATGGTTCGCTGTTGGACCGGGCGCGGCGTGAGGACACCCGTTACTGGGAGGAACACCGCCGTCCGATCTCCTCGGACGAGCTGCGCAAGCGGCTGAAAGTCGGCTCGAAGAAGGCACGGGCCCTGGTCACGCAACTACGCACCGAGGCGCACCGGGTGCTGGAAGAACACGCCCCCAACGCCGACGTGTCCGAGGCCGGCACGGCCGCGATCGTGCTGGAGGCCGATGACCCGGCTGCGGATGGGCTGCCCGCGGTGGTCGTGCCGGACGACGTCGACATGGTTGACCTTGGGCCGGCGGAGCCGGACGAGACAGGTGCGCTGGCCGCCGTCGGATGAGGGCCCCCGCCCCGGCGGGTGGGACCGGCGCACACCCCGTGTGCTGGCGGGCGGGTGTCCCGGCGCGGACGCGACAGCCCGCTCACCCCTCGGCCTGGCCTGCCGTCTGCCCATTCCTGCCTGCGTGTTCGTCGACCTCTGCCTGCCTGACGACCCTCTTTGGGGAGACCTCTTCGCATGATCACGAATCCTCCGCAGCAGACCTACCTCGGCCGCCGCACCTACGCCCGGCCCACCGCCCGCATCGTGTCCAGTGGTGAGCACCAACTGTGGCTGGCCCGCCACCTCACCCCACGGGACCGGTGGATCACCCGCATGATCCACGAGCACCGGGTGTTGACTNCCCACCAGATCGTCGAGCTCGGCTGGGTCACCCGCCGGTCGGCGAACATCCGCCTGTTGGAGCTGTACCGCTGGCGGGTCCTCGACCGGTTCCAGCCCCTGGCCGTCAGTGGCCTGTCGCCCATGCACTACGTCCTCGACGTCGCCGGCGTCGCCGTCCTCGCGCACGAGGACGGCCTAGACCCGAAGAAGATCGGCTATCAGCACGACCGGGCCATGGGCATCGCCCACTCCCTGCACCTGGCCCACCGGATCGCGGTCAACGGGATGTTCNCCCGGCTGATCCACCGCGCCCGCCGGCCCGATGCCACCGGCCGGCTCACGGCCTGGTGGTCAGAGGAACGGTGCGCGGGACTGTACGGGGACATCGTCCGCCCGGACGGCTACGGCCGGTGGGCGCAGGGCGGCGCCGAGATCGAGTGGTTCGTCGAACTGGATTTTGGCACCGAACCACTACGCCGCCTTGCCCTCAAGGCCGACGCCTACCACCGGCTCGCGAAGGCGNCCCGGATCNCCACGCCGATCCTGATCTGGACCACCACGACCCGCCGCGAGGCCAGGATCCGCGACGTGCTTGCCGAGGCGCTGCGCCACCTCGACCAGCCCGAACGGGTACCCGTCGCGACCACAGCCGCGGACCTCGCCGAACCCGACCGACACCTCGATGCCACCCTGCGCCGCTGGCTCCCCATGAACCAGACCGGCACCGGCCGGTACACGCTCGGCCACCTGGTCGGCCTCTGGCCCTACCAAGGCCCTGACAGCCCCATGCCTGTGAATGNCCCGCTGCCCGGGAAGTCCAACCGCCTGCAGCCACCCCAAGCGATGCCGCCCACCAGACTCGACGGACGACAGCTCGCAGCCTGACCCCCCGCTCACCTCCCGCCGCCGTGCCAGCTGGGCGTATCGCCCAGCTGGCGTGTACGGCAGCGGTGAGGGAAGGGAGGTCGGCGGTGGCTGCGAGCCCACCGGTCCGCTGCTGGGTGGTCGTAGGAGCGCGCCGGTGCCTGCGGCAGACTGGCGCGGTGGCGGTCACGATTCATGAGTTCCTAGCCGGGCTTCGCCCGACATCGCCCGACCAGCGAGACAAGGTCGACAAGTTCGATCGGCTGATCGGTACGTGATCGGTCCGACCACTGCGCAACGTCAGCATGATCGGAGTAGTGCCATCACGACGAAGGATCCCATCCGCCTGTGATCACACAGACCGACCTTGAGTCGCGGCTGTGGGCTGCCGCTAACGCACTCCGCGGCCCCGTCGACGCGGCCGACTACAAGACGTACGTGTTCCCGATGCTGTTCTGGAAGTGGATCAGCGACACCTGGGACTACGAGCACAGGCAGGCGGTCAAGGAGTATGGCGAGGAGCTGACCAACGAGATCGAAGCCGACTACCACCGCTTCAAGCTCCCGAGGAACACCCGCTGGTCGGTGGTCACCAAGACCCAGGCCAACCTCGGCGACGCGGTTGCGAGGGCGTTCCAGCGCATCGAGCAGGCCAACCCCAGGACCCTCGTCCGGATCTTCGGCGACGCTTCCTGGGGTAACGAGGAGCGGCTGCCGCCCTCGGCTCTTCGCGGGCTGGTGAAGGCATTCGACGACATCCCGCTCGACCCGTCCACGGTCAGCCACNACCTACTCGGCGCCGGCTATGAGTACCTGCTCAAGAAGTTCGCCGACGTCTCCGGCCAGAAGGCCGGCGAATTCTTCACCCCGCGCGAGGTGGTCGACCTCCTCGTCGCCATCCTGCGACCCGAGCCCGGCGAGACGATCTACGATCCGGCCTGCGGCTCCGGCGGCATGCTGGTGGCCACTATCAACCAGGTGCGCGAGTCCGCCCAGGACCATCGCACCCTGCGCCTGTACGGCCAGGAGGTCAACCTGACCACCTCGGCGATCGCGAAGATGAACCTCTTCCTCCACGAGATCGAGGACTTCGAGATCAAGCGCGGCGACACCCTGCGCAAGCCACTCTTCAAGAAGCCCTCGGGCGCGCTGACCCAGTTCGACGTGGTCATCGCCAATCCCCCGTTCTCCCTGGAGAGTTGGGGCGCCGACCAGTGGGCCTCCGATCCTCGTGCCATCGGCGGCGTACCGCCGGCGAAGAACGGCGACTTCGCCTTCGTCCAGCACATGGTCGCCTCGATGAGGCCCGGCACCGGCCGCGTCGGCGTCGTCATGCCCCACGGCGTCCTCTTCCGTAGCGGCGCCGAGGCCAAGATCCGCCAGTCCCTGATCGAGCGAGACCTCCTCGAAGCCGTCATCGGCCTCCCGCCGAACCTCTTCTACTCCACCTCGATCCCGGCCTGCATCCTGGTCTTCCGCCGCCAGAAGCCCGCCGACCGCAAGGACAAAGTCGTCTTCATCGACGGCTCCGAACGGTTCGCCAAGGGCAAGAACCAGAACACCATGTCGTACGACGACATCAAGGCCCTCACCGATGCCTACCGCACCGAGCTCGCCGCCGACGGCCCCGAGCCCAGCGCGTACGTCCACGTCGCCGACTTCGACGAGCTTAAGGCCAACGGCTTCGACCTCAACATCGGCCGCTACATCACCAAGACCGCAGGCGAAGCGGTTGATCTCGGCACGGCGCTAGTGGCGTACGCCGATGCTCGCGCACAGCGCATCGCAGCTGAGGCCGCGATGTTCGAGCGGCTCACCGCTGCCGGGATCGACTTGACCGCCTTCGGGGTGGCCGATGGCTGAGTGGCCAGAGTCCACCTTTGGTCAGCACCTTCGCAGAGTACGGCGAAGAGTGACAGTCGAACCAGGAGTCGAGTACCGCGCAGTCTCGGTACTCAAGGACGGTCAAGGCCTCGGCCCAAAAAATTCCTTCGTCGGAGGAGAGACGAATTACTCGACCCTGTACAGGGTCCGAACAGCCGATGTCGTCCTGCGGACAATCACGGCCTTCGAGAGCCCCGTAGGCGTCGCAACATCAACACATGACGGCGCTCACGTGTCCGGGGTGTTCCTGACCTACGAGGTCGCGCGAGACTTGCTACCTGAATACCTACGCCTTGTCTTTCAGACGCCTAGGTTCTGGGGGGAGATGCAGGCCCGGGCTACTGGAACTGTTCTACGTCGGAAGACCGTTAACGACACTTCCTTCGCTGCGATCCCCATCAGGGTTCCACCGCTGGACGAGCAGCGCCGGATCGTCGACCTCGTCTCGTCTGTAGACGCCACGATCGCCGGGCTGGCCAGCGAAGCCTTGCAGGGCGAGGGGCTGGGATCTGCCTTGGCGGAGGACCTACTGCGCGACGTCGAGCGGGTCCCCGCGGACAGACACATCGTCAAGATCGATGGAGGCAAGAGCCCGCAGACGACCAACGTTGCACCGACGGCTTCCGAGGAAGGCGTCCTCAAAGTCAGCGCTGTGACACCATTCGAGTTCCTTCCTGGCGAGTCCAAAGCTTTGCTGCTGGACACGGCGCTGCCATTTTCCTCCAGGGTTCGGCCAGGTGACGTCCTCATCACCCGCGCGAATACCCCACAGAAGGTCGGCGCGGTCTGTAGAGTTCCCGAAGACGTGCGTGGTGGGCTTTTTCTCTCCGACAAGACACTTCGGCTCACGCCTGGCCCCGACTTGGACCCGGATTTCCTGGTAGTTGCCATGAGCCTCGCTTCTGCGCGAGACCATCTGACGGGTTCTGCGACCGGCACGAGCGCGTCGATGTTCAATATCAGTCAGAGCAAGATTCGTGCCACACCCATCCCCGTCCCAGAGCGGAGCGCTCAGCAGCGGATCGCCGCCACCGTGATGTCCGCGCGTCAGGTAGCTCGAGAGGTGTGGAGGGAGCATGAGCGGACCCTCACCCTGAGAGCGAGCTTGCTGACCTCTTTGCTGACGCAGGAGACCGAGATCGCCGAGGCGTACGATCGCTTCTTGGGGGAGGTCGCGTAGCGCATGGGCTGGAGCGAGGCTTCGACGATCCAAGCGGCTCTACTGGAGTGGGCGCAGGATGCCGGGTGGGAACACATATCTGGCACCGATCTGCCGCGTGCTGAGCACGAGGTCATAGTCGAGTCGTGGGTGCGGGACGCCCTGCTTCGGCACAGCCCTGGCCTGGTCAACGACGAGGAGTCGACCGATATAGTGATCGCCGAGGTCCACCGGGCGATGCTCGACGCCACCAATGGTCTGGTCGCGGCCAACGAGGCGCTGACGGTGATCCTGCGCGGGCAGCGGCCGTTCGTGACGGTGGCTGGGAAGCATGTGCCGCGGCGGTTCATCGACTTCGACGACCCGGAGGCCAACCGGCTGGTCGTGGCCGATGAGGTGACGATCAAGGGCGGGCACGAGGCGCGGCGGTTCGACGTCGTCTACTACGTCAACGGGTTCCCGCTCGTGGTGGNGGAGACGAAGACGCCGGTGAAGCAGACGGTGTCGTGGTTCAACGCGGCGAAGGATCTTTACGATGTCTACGAGGTGGAATATCCGCAGTTCTTCGCGCCGAACGTGTTCAACGTGGCGACCGAGGGACTTGAGTTACGGATGGCGCCGGTGCGCGCCGAGCCGGATCCGGAGAGCGAGTTCTGGGCGCCGTGGGGTGAGACCGGTGGTGACCCGAACCTGTCCGGGCCGGCGCGGGTCGAACGGGATGCCCGGACTCTGCTAACGCCGGCGATGGTGCTGGCGATCCTGCGGGACTTCGCCATGTACCGGCATGCCCGGGATGCCTCGGAGCAGGATGTGAAGCTTCTGCCTCGCTATCCGCAGGTCGAGGCCGCGGTCGCGATCCATGACAAGGTGCTCGCCGGTTCCAGGAACGCCCAAGGTGGCGGCGGACTGGTGTGGCATCACCAGGGGTCGGGCAAAACCGAGCTGATGGCGTTCACCGCCTCGCGGCTGTTGCGCGACCCGCAGGTCGGGGCGCCGACGGTGATCGTGATCGCGGACCGTAAGGACCTGGTCCGGCAGACCGCGGAGATGTTCCGCACCGCCGGGATGCCGACCCTTGAGGTGCCGAAGACCAAGCAGTCGCTGTGGACCGTGCTGAAGAAGCCCGGGCCGCGGGTGGTGGTGACCACGCCGCACAAGTTCGCCGAGGCCGGTCTCCTCACCGACCGGTCCAACATCATCGTGCTTGTCGACGAGGCCCACCGCTCCCAGGAGGGCACGCTCGGCGAGGCGTGGCGGAAGGCGGTGCCGAACGCGACGTTCTTCGGGATGACCGGCACCGCGGTCAAAGCCGGTGAACGGGACACGTTCAAGCTCTTCGGCAACCCCGAGGACCCCGACCTGGTGCTGTCGCGGTACACGATGGAGAACTCGATCGCCGACGGGTTCACCAAGCCCGTCATCGTCGAAGGCCGGTCGGTGAAGTTCGAGCTGAGCAAGGAGCAGCTCGACGAGGCGTTCGAGGAGCTCGCCGACGACGAAGGGCTCGACGACGAGGCCAAGGAGTACCTCTCCGGCAAGGCCAGCCATATCGCCACCATCCTGAAGAACCCCGAGCGGGTCGCCTCGGTCTGCGCCGACATCGTCGACCACTACCTCACCTACGTGGCTCCGCTCGGGCAGAAGGCGCAGGTCGTGGCGTACAACCAGGAGCTGGTGGTGGCGTACGCGACCGCGATCCAGGCCGAACTGGACCGCCGCGCCGCGACGATGACACTGCCGGACGGGTCCAGCGCCTTGCGTGAGGTCGGCGTGGTGATGCACGTGGACAACTCCAAGAGCACCCCGTCGGCGTACAAGAAGTACCTGCTCTCCGACGAGGCCGAGGAACGGCTCAAGCGACGCTTCAAGAAGGTCGACGACCCGCTCTCGTTCGTGGTCGTCACCGCGAAGTGGATGACCGGGTTCAACGCGCCGATCGAGGCCGTGCTCTACCTCGACAAGCCGCTCAAAGCGGCCAACCTGTTCCAGACCATCACCCGTCCCAACCGGCCATGGAAGAACCCGCTGACCGGACAACGCAAGGAGTACGGCCGGGTCGTCGACTACATCGGCCTGGCCAAGGCCATCGGCGACGCGCTGCTCGGCCCCAAGACGAAGGACGGAACAGAGCCCGAGAAGCCGACCGTGCACGACGTGGCCAGCCTGGTCGGGCGTTTCATGACCGACATGACCGTGCTCACCTCGTTCTTCGACGGGATCGACACGCGTGATGCGTCGTTCACCGCGTTGGCCG
Organism: Frankia sp. Allo2; assembly: GCF_000733325.1. Classification (NCBI taxonomy): domain Bacteria; kingdom Bacillati; phylum Actinomycetota; class Actinomycetes; order Frankiales; family Frankiaceae; genus Frankia; species Frankia sp. Allo2. The sequence continues at coordinate 1,429 of NZ_JPHT01000003.1, read as the reverse complement.
AAGCGCACGAGCGGATCCCGGTCGGCAGCGAGGCGCGGACCACGTTCGTGGAGACGTTCACCGCGGTGCAGCGGATCTGGGAGTTCCTCGACCCCAACCCGATGCTGGCGCCGTTCCAGAGCACGTATCTGTGGCTGGCGAAGCTGTATGCGTCGATCCAGCCCAAGGGGCTCGACAAGGGGCTGCTGTGGGCCAAGCTCGGCGCGAAGACCGAGGCGCTGATCCACGCCCACATGGGTGACATCTCGGTGAAGCCGCTGGTTTCTCGGAACGTCACCCTGGACGCGGCCGGGATCACGCTGATCAAGAAGATCGCCGAGTCGCTCCAGGTACCGCTGCCCGTGCCCGACCCGAAGGCTGCCGGGCAGATCGTGGAGGAGATCCTCGACTCCGTCGAGGCCCGGCTCAAGCGCAGGCTCGGCCAGGACATCGAGTCCTCGGCGTACAAGAGCCTGGCCGAGCGGATCGAGAAGCTGCGGCAGCGCACCATCACCTCGGTCGAGGAGTCGCTGCAGTTCCTCGAGGACGCGCTCCAGGTCGCCCACGACGTCGTCGCTGCCGACCGCGCAGCCGAGGAAGGCACGCTCGCCGAAGACGGGCGTCTCTACGACCCAAAGATCGGGGCACTCACACAGATCGTCGAGCAGAACACCCCTGCTGGGTTGCACAAGATCGTGCCCGACATCGCCTTACGGATCGACCAGATCGTCGTTGAGGTCTCCTACACCGGCTGGACCAGCTCCGACCGCGGCGACCGGGAGGTGCGCAGGGCCATCCGCTCCACACTTAAGGACTTCAGCCTGCCCGTCACTGGCGTGCTCTTCGAGAAGACCTACGAATACGTGAAGAAGAACTACTGACGGGCTGGTGAGTCGGATATTTGGTGTCGATCAAGGTTAGTCGACAGGTCGCCTGACAGCGGCTGAACTCGTCTAACCTGCCTGCTTCTCAGGTCGGGCGGCACCGGCGGCCTTGGCGCCGAAACCGCCGGCGTCGAGGCCGCCTGGCGACCCGACCTTCACTGCAGCTGCTTCGCCAGGGAAGGCCTCAAGCGTCAGGGGGGCTTGCGGGCTCCGGGCAATGCCACTTCCACTATTTGGATCTTGGCTGGCTGTGGTGTGTCGGTTCGGGTGGATCTGCCGGGTTGACGGCATGATCCTGGGCTGTGACGGACACGGGTAGCCAGCTGACGGACTGGATCTCGTTGGGGGTCCTGACGTCGTTCGTCTCGCGGGACGCGGTTGATGAGGCGATCGAGGCGACCGGGAGAGGTGCCCGGCGTTCCGACACGACGATCCCGCCGCGGGTCGCGGTCTACTTCGTGATGGCGCTCGCGTTGTTCGCGGACGACGACTACGAGGCGGTCGCGTGCCGGCTCGCCGCCACCCTGGACGATCTCGATGTGGTCGGGCCGCGGTGGGAACCGACC